>JAPLFO010000161.1:74169-82014 GCA_026390635.1 Ignavibacteriales bacterium | reverse complement strand
ATATCAAAAAAGACTCTGCGGGAGTTTTCAACGCTTCCACGCAAAGCTACACCTATGTCGATGATTCCGTTGCTGTGGGTTCTGCTTACTACTACGCAATTACTGCGTACGACAAAGGACATACCAGCTGGCCGCCGAATCCGGGCGCGTTTCCGATGGGAGTGCCGCCAATGGAATCTTCCATCTATGCATCGTTGTATGCGAAGAGCGCCTTGAATCCCGCCATGGTCATCTCACCATTTCGGACGACCATCCCCGCGGCGAATTCGATGAGCAATATTCTTATCGTACCCAATCCGTTTGTCCTCGAATCCGGCTCAGCGATTCCGCAGGACTACAGCAATATTCAGTTCATCAACGTGCCGAGTCCCTGCATCATCCGCATCTACTCGATTCGCGGGGATCTCGTGAAGACAATTCGTCATGATGACGGATCAGGGATTGCCTTATGGAATCAGCGCACGGACTTCGGCCAATTCGCAGTCAGCGGACTGTACGTCTATCAGATCGAAACTCCGGCAGGATCATCCAAAACTGGAAAGCTCGTGATCATCCGATGAAAAGAATTGCTGCACTATCGTTCCTCATTCTTTTGTGCTTCTCTCTGTTATCTGCGCAGGGTACAAGTTCATTTAAGAAGGTCGGAACTACCGGCTACGTCTTCCTCGAAATTCCTGTGACTGCCCGCGCTGCCGCAATGGGGGATGCCGCCTCATCCAGCGGCGACGGTGTGAACGGAGTCTTTGCAAATCCGGCGTCCATCACCGGCCTGGATGGCACACATGCAATCGGTCTCTCCTATGCGAATTGGTTTGCCGACACCAAACATGAGGCGACTGCTTATGCCTACAACGGCGGAGATGCCGGCGTGTTTTCGCTGAGCTTCGTACGATTGGATTTTGGAGAAATTCAGGGAACGATCAATCCGAATCCTCAATCCACCGGCTCCTATCTGGTGATGGACAAATTCAGCGGCGGTGCGGTTTCCGTCGGTGCGACCTATGCCCGGCGCATGACCGACCGCTTCTCCTTTGGCGGGACTGTGAAATTTGTACAGGAAAAATTCGACGTCCCGTTTCTTCCGCAGACCTCGTACGCGTCAGAGAATGTGCTGCTTGATTTGGGGATTCTCTATAACACCGGATTTCAGACGCTGCAGATCGGCGGCGTGATGAGGAATTTTGGCATGGATGCAAAGTATCTTCAGGGGATATTCAAAATGCCGACAGAATTCCGGCTCGGCGCAAGTATAGATGCTGTCGGATCGCCCGATGCAGATCATCGTGTGACGGTTGCAGTGGAAGCACTCCATCCGAGCGATGCCGATGAACGATTCAATATCGGTATTGAGTACTGGTTCGCAAAGATGATCGCTGTGCGCGGCGGGTACAAGATCAATTATGACGAAGAGCACTGGAGCGTTGGAGCGGGCGTACGATGGTCGCTGGTCAGTTTTGACGCCGCCTATGGAGACTACGGCAGGCTTAAAAGCGTTGTGCGAATGAGCGCGGGAGTAACCTTATGAAAAAGTTGCGCGTGCTCTGCCTCATTCTTTTCGCTTTCGCCGGTCTGCTCCGGGCTGAGGATCCAACCGGAATCCGAATAGAAAGCCTTACCGCCTCGGCGTCGCCCCTTCTTACTGCACAGAAGAAATCCGGATTTACGTCCGTCACAGGATGGGGCGGCCAGGTTGAAGCGCGAGTTCGTCTGACCGATATGTTTTCTGTTGGACTCCAGTTCGGTTATGGACAATATGATCTCGATCAAACCAATGCCGTCGGACAATGGAATTGGGTCTATTGGACCAAGTACTATAGAAGCTACATCAACACAGAATGGCTCGGCGATTCCGTCTATCTTGACGGAGTCAAGAGGAAAACCTCACAATTGACGGATGAGGAGGTCACTTCCGGGAGGCGCTTAATCCGCAAGGACTCCGTGTATGAAGCATCACTGCCGGCGCGGCAGTACATGAATCTGACGACCTATGGACTCATACTCGCCGCGGCATATCCTGTAACGGATTATCTTTCTGTTTTCGGATCTGCAGGTGTACGCATGCAGGTCTATGAGCGCAATCTCTATCTTGATGAGCAATGGACAAAGCGGCGAAAGGCTGATGCGGGCGTCGATAGCGGAAAAGTGATTGCATTCCAGTATGGCTTCAGAAATTATGCAACGACGATCTCCGGTGAAGTCTATGGGGTCGTTGTCGGCGGAGGAGTGGATCTTGCAATTTCCGAATTGATCGCATTGCGGCTTTCAGGAGAGTACACCGGCTACTGGATTCGGGAAAATAATACGGCAGACAGGAATTTTCCCATTGAAGGATATTATTCTGCCGCTCTCGGAATAGTGATCCGATATTGAAATCTCAATCTGCCAAAGGACTGTCTATGCTGTCTCGTCGTTTCATTATTCTTCTTCTGATGATGCCTCCGATTCTTTCCGCACAAAATTCATCGCCGCTGAGCGTGGAGGCTCATGGTGCTTTTCTGGTCCCGGTCGGTGCTCTCAATGAGTGGTTCCTGCCTGTGCCGGGCAGTGCGGGGCTGTGCATCGGCCAAAGAACTGAGGGATCGATGCTATGGGAGGGGGTTTTCGAGATGGCGAGTTTCACCAAGCCCAATACAAAGAAACTCTACTATAGTACTTTGGACGTGAACCTTAAAGCATATGGTGCGGGTGTCCAAATGCGGTATTTTGTTCTGGATAACTCTTTTCCGGTTGAACCTTTCCTGAATGCAAGCGCCATTCTGTACCGCTGGCAGGCAGAGCGGGGGAGTATGGCGACGGACACCACGCACACGGTCATTGTACCCTCTTTGTCACAAGCTGATTGGAGTATGGGATTTCATATAGGTGCGGGGGTGGAATTCGCCCCGCTGAATGGAACGTTCCTTTCTCTCCAAGCGCGCTATGCGGTCGTTCTCGGCGAACTCTGGCCGGCTCTCGCACTGCGCCTCGAAGGAGTGAGCGGCTTCCAAATAGTAAGCATCTCGCTCGGTATTCGCCAGGAAATTGAATTCTAGCGCTTTTCTTTATCGTGCAATTCCGCCCTCTATCCTGTGAAATCATGCGTCCCGCCAGTGATCAACGAAATAGTTACCGAATTCGTCAACTGTAAAATGGTAACGATAGAAAACATATTAGCGATTTCCTGCTTGATGCAATTGCAATTAAGCTGGTCGAAAAACTCAACCGTTTCTTGCTGACAGTAATACCGAAAATGAATCCTTATGCAGCGCGGGGACTTGACGAGGATGATGGTTTGGATTCTAAATTGGCAATGAAGGACGCACAGATGCAGCATCAAAAAGATATGTTGAGGATTGAACGGGACAGGAATCAGAGCTTGAGCAATCAGTTGAAAACAGCGAAATAACATTAAGTGTCAATATTCTAAAACTCGTGGACAATACCGCTATCGCGATGCCATCAGATGAAATACCTTGACACCTCATCAAATATCTTCTATATTGCTCCATAGTAATAACCTTCGCAATCAACGGGGATTCACTCACTCAAAGAATTGATACCAGGCAGCATCCTCTTTCCGCTCTGCACAAAAAACCGCGAGGATTGTCATGCCTGCTTTCATTCACTATTGAAGGAGTTGAATCATGAGCCCCACCATCGGTCGTCTTCGCTTTACCACTCTCGCCGCTATTATTCTGCTCCTGTGCTCCACTGGCTGTAAAAAAACTCGAGCACCGAGCCGATTGTTGAACCTGACCCATCTTACACGCCACTAAGTATCGGAGATATTGAGCAAGTAGTTAATCTTGCCGATAGCTTGACATTATATCGAGAAGTCATAGGGACTGCAAAAAGAACCGATGGAACGACTGTATTTCATATGATTGACTCATGGAACTCAGATACCATCCATGCATATTATTTCGTAAGAGACGGATTTATGATTGCCACGGAATTGGATACGCTCTCGAATTATCAACGCGACCCCAAAAATCCGTTCCGAGAACAACGCCTTGCCCGTTCGTATCCACATCAGGATGAATCATGGAATCGAAGTCCAGGAACAGTCGATACTGACAAATTTGTCACTGACTATCGTGCCATGGTCAAATCTGAATGTGGAACTTTTACAAATGTCTATGCTTTCAAACTTGAACCGAGCTTTCTTCGCGATACAATCTACCTTGCACCGCATTATGCTCCGGGAATTGGGTTTATCGGGGCGGACATAAACAATGATGGGGTGCTCGATGTAAGCGTTGCCTATGCGAAGGTTGGCGGTCGCGAATATGGTAAACTATGGCCAGTGAAGTGGTCGATGAATCGTTCGCAGAATATTCAATCAATGCATCGTCTAACTGGACTGCAATAGCAAGAACTATTATGATGGGAAAGCTACTGAAACAATCTCAGTAGCTTTTCTATTTTGCCCGGCATTCGCAAGCTCAATCATGCCTTCCTAATCACCACGCTCACACCCTTCGGCAAATTCAACGCCGTCCCTATCTGAGCTTTCAGCTCCCGGTTCTTCTTTTCGGCTTCCCGCATCTCAGTGCGTTTCACCCGCACAGATTTCTGCATCTCGACCTGCTGTGAAATGAGTTCTTCGACATTTGTGGTTGCGTCTTTTCCCATGACCGTATCTCCTGATGAATATGAATGTTGTTCGTTAATTGCGGATGGACGGTAATACACCTTGAGCACTTTGTCAACCAGCAAACAGATTTATTTTGGAAAAATGTTTTCGCTGGTTGACACTGAGTCTGAGGCCAATTATACTCCATCCACAACCCTCAGGGTTTCGCTTCAGGGTGCTGAAAAAATCAGAATTGCACCATAGCTCAACAAACAGCATATCACTCACTACCACTTATCAGTTCGTTTTACTCGCATGGAGAGAAGAGAAAACACGATGAACCATCTGTTGAAAACTGTAGAAAAAATCGTTAGATTGTATTCAACAGATAGAGAGATTCTTCAGCTTTCAGCGAACAGGAATCTTTCAAAATACTCAGTGTTTTCAACCGCACCCGTAGCTCAATCCGATAGAAAATATCGGGATTTCGCTACGGCTGCTTCCGCACCCGTAGCTCAACTGGATAGAGCATCAGACTTCGAATCTGAGGGTTGGGGGTTCAAGTCCCTCCGGGTGTACAGATATCGGGTCCGACTACGTCGAGATTCTCAATTTGGCAACTGCTCGCATGAAGCGCTCGCAGGCCATATTGGAAGTTCAAGTCCCTCCGGGTGTGCAGAACGACAGGCTCTCCGGAGCCTGTCCGCATTTTTTTTTGGTCCGACTATGTCGAGATTCTCAATTTGGCGGCTGATCGCATGAAGCGCTCGCAGGCCAAATTGGAAGTTCAAGTCCCTCCGGGTGTACAACGTATTAACAAATTATCTCCGAAAGGGGATTTTTTGCAGCAAAACTGTAGTCCCGACATAATTATTTCGCCCGGTTCTCGCATTAGCATTACAAGAAAACTTCCTTATATAGTTTTACTTAGATCAGATTTACTAACAAGCAATATTAAAAATATCCCTACGGCTATTAAATTGGTAGGTGGTAAAAGACTTACTTATTTTAGTGACACACTTCAATTAAATGGGATTGAAAATGTTTAAGGATCTTGAAAAACAAATTCAAAAGGCAGTTGCAACATATTGGCGAGTAAGATCAACTCAATCAATGAAGCAAAAATCTACTGAGAGAATTGATCAAGGTGCACGAAGTGCAGTTACTGGTGGCGCGCACATGGACGGTTTTGTTGATCTTATTTCTCATCTTATTGAACAATTAGATATACCACAGAGCTGTATTCATAGAAGTTCAAAGCTTGAATTACCGGGATTTTTTAGACCCACAAAGGAATGGGATTTACTAGTCGTTAAGAATGGACAACTGTTAGCGGCAATGGAATTCAAGTCCCAAGTGGGTCCTTCATTTGGGAATAACTTCAACAACAGAACTGAAGAAGCAATGGGATCAGCAGTAGACCTTTGGACAGCATATCGTGAAAGTGCATTTAATTCGACAATAAAGCCATGGCTTGGTTACCTCTTCCTATTAGAAGATTGCGAAGGATCAAACAAACCGGTAAAAGTTCAAGAACCACATTTTCCTGTATTGACTGAATTTAAAGGTGCTTCTTATGCTAAACGATATGAAATATTTTGCCGCAAATTAGTCCGTGAACGACATTATTCAAATGCGGCGTTTCTGATGTCTGATGCCAAAAAAGGCTTAAAAGGGAAATACTCACAACCAGCCGGCGATCTTACTTTTGAATTTTTTGCGCACTCACTGGCAGGTCAATTAATGTCAATAAAGGGCTCGTTGAAGTGATTACTACTAAGGAAGATATTGTTGCCAAAGAACCAACAACGCATCGTTTAATTTTAGGAGATGCTCGTCGATTAGATAGAATTGAAGATGAATCCATTCATCTTGTTGTTACATCTCCACCATACTGGAAACTTAAGAGATATAATGAAAACCCCAATCAAATGGGTCATATCGCAGATTATGAACTATTCTTAGGAGAAATTGGCAAAGTATGGGAGGAAGCTTATCGTGTTTTAGTCCCTGGTGGCCGGATGGTATGTGTTGTCGGCGATGTTTGTCTATCTAGGAAAGAAAATGGACGACATGTCGTGGTTCCCCTTCATGCTGATATTGCAGTAGCATGCAGGAAAATTGGTTTTGATAATCTAAATCCTATCATCTGGCATAAGATAAGTAATGCAAGTTATGAAGTAGAAAATGGTTCAAAATTTCTTGGAAAACCATATGAACCGAATGCTATCATTAAAAGTGATATTGAATTTATATTAATGCAAAGAAAACCTGGTGGATATCGCAAGCCGACCGAGAGGCAGAGAGATCTTAGTAGGTTAACAAAAGATGAATTTTCAAAATGGTTTCAACAATTTTGGAACCTTACTGGTGCTTCAACGAAATCACATCCAGCGCCTTTTCCGGTAGAGTTGGCATATCGATTGGTTCGGATGTTCTCTTTTGCAGGTGATACCGTTTTGGATCCATTTTGCGGTACGGCAACAACAATGTTGGCAGCATTAAAGACTGGTCGTAACAGCGTTGGAATTGAAATCGACACTGAATATTTTAAAATGGCCGAAGAACGACTTCGAAAAGAAAATTCTAACATGTTTGCCAACGCAACTTTAGAATTTATTCAGCCAGCAAATTCATATCATGAAAAGAACAAGGTCGCAGACAAACGGGCTCGTTATAAAGCCACCAGAACTAAAAAAGCTTGAATTCTGGAGAATAACAGATTGAAAAAAGATTTATCATCCCCGTTTATGGATGTACAATTCATAGTTATAATAATTCTGTAATCAACGGTCTTTAGCAAACTGTTCTATAGCTACAGTGTGGCCCATTTGTAGTGAGTATATGAGCAACCCGTATAGAATCGTTTTCAGAATGCCTTAGATTGTGAAAAATTAGGTAGATCATCTCCGGGCACAGATCTTCGAATCCGAGGGTTGGGGATTCAAGTTCCTCCGGGTGTACAAATCAATGCAGGCTCAATCGAGCCTGCATTTGTCTTAAGGGGGAATTCGTTCCTTCGAATCGGTAGTTTGCAGGGATCATTTGCTTACCACATCATTCCTCCGTATTTTCTTCCACAAAACACCTATCGACGTATCTCTTGGGACGAAAGGAATTTTGTAATCTATGAAAACGTTACTCTATTATATGACAGGAATTGCCATGACTTTGACAGCTTGCAGCACAGCTTCCAACGATGAGAAGGAAGCTGGAAAAGTTTTCGCCGCCCACCAGCAGCTGGTCGAACCGAAATTCAAAGCACTGACACTGGCCGACTGGAATGCGAA
>JAPLFO010000161.1:58873-74152 GCA_026390635.1 Ignavibacteriales bacterium | reverse complement strand
GCCACTGGAGACAAAAAATATTACGATGAGCGTGCGCGCGTGGAAGTGGAAGTGCATACCATCTACGCCAACAAGGAAGAATTTCAGCGGTTGAAGAAATGGAAAGAAAGTGGAACAATTGTCGATTCGCTTCTGCTGCGACAGCTGACGATTCTCCATAATTCGTATCTCGGCAGTCAGATCGACAGTGCCCTTATGCGCAAGATAGTCGAGAAGGGGGCTGACATTGCGCGCATGTTCAATACGCATCGGGGATTGATCGACGGGAAAGAAGTGACCGACAACGATATCTCGCAGATCCTGAAGAACGAGAAAGATTCCGGGAAGCGGAAAAAAGCATGGGAGGCTGGAAAACAGGTCGGCCAATCGGTTGCGCCCCTGGTGGTTGAATTGGTGAAGCTGCGAAATGAGGCTGCGCATCAACTCGGTTATCCCAATTACTACGAAATGGCGCTGGCCCTGGGGGAACAGGATCCGAAGGAGATCCTCTCGATCTTTGATGAACTAAAAAACGAGACCGACGCGCCTTTCCGAAGACTAAAAGGAGAGGTCGATGCCGCTCTTGCAGCTCGGTACAGCATCAAACCCGGCGAGATGTATCCGTGGCATTATGAAGACCCTTTTTTCCAGGAAGCGCCGGAAGTCGGATCGGATGAACTGAACAAATGCTTTGAAGGGAAAGAAATTCAACAACTGGCTGAGGATTTCTACAAAGGAATCGGACTGCCGGTGGACGAGCTGCTGAAGAAGAGCGATCTGTATCCTCTGGAAAAGAAATACCAGCACGCATTCTGCACGGATATCGATCGCATGGGCGATGTACGTATCATGACCAATATCGTCCCCGACGGATATTGGATGAGTACGGTTCTACACGAGCTCGGCCATGCCTCCTATTCCAAAAATGTCGACAAAACGCTTCCGTATTTTCTTCGCTCCGAAGCTCACACGTTTACTACTGAGGCCATTGCGATCATGATGGAGCGCCAGGCAAAGAACGCCGATTGGCTGGAGGCGTACGCCGGCGTCAACAAGGAAGACAAGGAGAAAATCCGCAAGACGGCATATGCAAATCTTCGTCTGCAGCAGCTGATCTTCAGCCGGTGGAGCCAGGTGATGATGCGTTTTGAGAAAAGTATGTATGCGCAACCGGATCAGGATTTGAACAAGCTCTGGTGGGATCTGGTGGAGGAGTTCCAATTCGTCAAACGGCCGCCGCAGCGCAACCAGCCTGATTGGGCAGCGAAGATCCACATCGCACAATACCCGGTCTATTATCATAATTATATGCTGGGAAGTCTGATGGCGTCCCAGGTCGCGCATGCGATCATGCGCGAGGCGCTGAAGATACCGGAATCCAGGGAAGTCTGCTTTGCCGGCAAGCCTGAAGTCGGCACGTTTTTGAAAGAAAAGATATTTCAACCCGGCGCCCGTTTTCGCTGGGACGAAATGATCCGCCGCGCCACGGGCGAAAATCTGACTGCAAAATATTTTGCCAGGGATTTTGTAGAAGACTAGAGATTGTCCCGGAAGTCAGAAATTCTTGTTCCCAAGCACTTTGCCCGACACGTTGTCCTTAATTCATAATTCGAGCCATCTGAAAAACTTATGCATGCCTGTCATTCTGGGCGAAGCGAAGAATCCATTTGCTGTTTTCAGATCACAATGATGGATTCTTCGTCGCTTTGCTCCTCAGAATGACAATCCTCGGGAGTTTTTCAGAAGTCTCAAGTCTCAATTCTTAATTCTCAATTGTTCTCTATGAACTGGCGCTCTCTTCGCATGGCTCTCAACCTGACCGTCGTGGTCGGATCACTCGGCTACTTCGTCGATATGTATGATCTTCTCCTCTACGGCATCGTGCGTGTTCAGAGCCTTACCGATCTCGGCCAGAGCGGCGACGGTCTTGTCTCTGCCGGGATACTCCTCTTGAATATGCAAATGGCCGGCATGCTTATCGGCGGGATATTGTGGGGTGTACTGGGCGACAAACGGGGACGGATTTCCGTATTGTTCGGTTCGATTCTTCTGTATTCGATCGCAAACATTGCAAACGCCTATGTTACTTCCATTCCCCAATATGCGCTTGCGCGTTTTTGCGCGGGAATGGGACTTGCCGGGGAATTGGGCGCAGCGATCACGCTTGTCAGCGAAGCCCTGCCGCAGGAAATCCGCGGATATGGAACGACAATCGTCGCTTCGGTGGGAATCATGGGATCGGTGGCCGCAGCGTTGGTCGGCGACTTGCTTCCGTGGCGCACGGCATACATGATCGGCGGCGGTATTGGGATGGTGCTTCTTGTGCTGCGGATGAAACTGCTTGAATCTCCCATGTTCAACAATATCAAGAAGGCCGGTGTCGTGAAGGGGGATTTCCTCAGTCTCTTTACATCGCGCGCGCGCTTCTTCAAATATCTTCGCTGCATTCTCATCGGCGTGCCAACGTGGTTTGTGGTCGGCGTGCTCATAACATTCTCGCCGGAATTTGCAAAACTATTGCACGTGGATGGAGCTATCTCCGCCGGACGTTCGATTCTCTTCACCTATCTCGGTCTTGTTATCGGTGACTTCTCCAGCGGATTCATCAGTCAGGCCTTGAAAAGTAGGAAGAAAATCGTCTATGCCTATGTCAGCATTACATTGTTTTTTGTGCTGGTGTATCTCTTTGGAAGCGGCTTCAGCACGGCGCAATTCTATGCGTTGTGTTTGATGCTTGGAACAGGTCTCGGCTATTGGGCAGTGTTTGTGACGATCGCATCGGAGCAGTTTGGAACGAACCTACGCTCGACTGTGACGACGACGGTCCCGAATTTTGTACGCGGATCAACGATTCTCATTACACTTTCATTCCGCAGTGCCGGCGCTGTTCTGGGGTTCCTCAATGGGGCGTTGGTGGTTGGAATTGTTTGCTTCGCCGTGGCCTACGTCGCGCTCTATTATATGGAGGAGACGTTCCACAAGGATTTGAACTACGTTGAGGAGTGAGGAACAATTGAGAATCTCTGCGGTAGCACGATAGTCCGGAACCAGAAATCCTTTTTTTCCGAAGGTCAATAACAAATTATCGCAGAATGCAGACTGGAGCGCCGGAGGCGCGGCATATTTGTAGTAGAGTGCCTTCTCACAGATTCAATCAATTCTCGTTGCGAAATGGGGATAACGTTTAACATAGGAGAAGCACGGTAAATAATTGCCACTATTTAGAAGTCCAAGTCCGACGAATGTCATTTGATGGCCATTTTGGACAAGTCTGAATTCTCTTCATTATCCCAAAGCTGTATTCATCCGCGCAATCATCTGATCGACATGACTCTCAATGGCCTGTGCCTCGTCCGCGGGGATGTCGCCTCCTCCTTTTAATGCATTCGGTCTGCTGTCGATCAGAATTGTCCACAGTTGAGAAAACTTGGCATTCACCATTTGCGATTCGTCCGTAGATGTACGGCTGCAAGCAGCGCAGCGCGTTGCGCGGCGGAATATGTGCGAGTGATCTGCCGCGTGATGGCTGGAGTTCCTTTTTCCTGAATCAATTCCTCCAATTCGATCATCGATTGCTCAACACGCCTGCATGTGGCCGCAAGGTTGCGGCGATGGGGAGAAGAAAGCTTATCGGGCATAATGGTGTACTCTTCCGTTTTGATCGTTCTGCTTCAGGTGCCTTTTCTCAGAGCGCGATTCGTCTTCTTTGTCGGCATTGCGGTAAACGGGTCCTCCGGCCACGGGTGCTTTGGATAATCTGCGCGCATCTGCTTCCGGATTTCCGGATACGTGTTTGTCCAGAAGCTGTGCAGATCCTGGGTTACTGCCAATGGACGCCGGGCGGGGGAAAGCAGGTGGATCAACACAGCGGCGCGCCCGTTAGCGAGGCGGGGTGACTCTGTCAGTCCGAACATCTCCTGCAATTTCACGGCCAAGACCGGCGCCGAATCCGGTGCATAATCAATGTGTACGACTGATCCGCTGGGTACAACAATCGACGACGGCGTCTGGCGGTCGAGGAGCTGGATCTGCGAATAGGAGAGAAGCGATTTCAGGGCTTTCATCAACGGGATCTTTTCAAACTGCGTTCTCTTCCTGATTCCATTCAGATAGGGCGCCAGCCAGGAATTGAGATTCTCCATCAACCATTCGCCGCTCAACACCGGCCATTCCGGGCCGACAAACTTCTGAGTACGGAGCCATTCGCTTCTGTCGCACAGCGATTCGGAATCTTTCTCCCAGGGCAGGGCATGAAGTCCAATGGATCGAATGCCGTCGCAAATGGCCGCAGCGATTTTATCATCATCTGCTTCAATAGTCTGCTCGGCGATCTGCAGTGAGCCGAGCCTGGTGAACTTTGAGGCCCTGACACTTTCAGTCTTCGCATCCCATGCAATCGATTCTTCTTCTATGATAGAGGATGCGAAACTCTTCAGAATATTCTCCTTCGAGATCGGAGCCGCCAAAAATGCCCGAGCTTCTGCACCCGCCGCTGCATCCACCTCCGCGAATACCAGATACTCGTACCGCTGTAAAAGGCTGCTCTCCGGGACTTTGACCGTCAGGCCAGCTGCAGTTATATAGAGTGATCGTCCGGAGTCTTTTTTCTTTGCGATTCGTTCAGGGTACGCCAGTGCGAGAAGCCATCCAAGAACAGAATCATCATTCCCGGCAACGGTGCAACCGGTCAGCTGCATGAGGCGCTGGACCTGTCGCGATGTGCGCGAATCCGAGCGTGTGCGATAGTCATGCCAGAGAACGGCGGTTCCAGAAGCGCTGCGAGTTCGCACGCGATGCCGCCATCTCCAACTGCTGTTGCCGCGATGATCATATGCGCCAGGCGCGGATGGACCTGAAGTCTGGCCATCTCTTTTCCGTGTGGCGTGAGCCGCCCGGAGTCATTCAGCGCCTCCAGCGAACGTAAAAGCTCTTGTGCGTGACGCAGATGACGTTCGGGAGGCGGGTCCATAAATGCGAGTGATGATGTGTCCGTAACGCCCCAGGAAGCGAGCTCCATCGCAAACGGTGCAAGATCGGTGGAAGATATTTCCGGTTGAGAATAGGCGGGAAGAGTATCGTGGTCCTGTTCTGTCCAGAGCCGGTAGCAGACTCCCGGCTGCTGGCGCCCGGCGCGACCGCGGCGCTGGTCTGCAGTTGCTCTGGACACGGGAATCGTTACCAACCCGGACATGCCGCGGCGTGAATCAAATCGTGATGATCGGGACAATCCGCTGTCCACAACAATGCGAACCCCATCGATCGTGACACTCGTTTCCGCTATGCTCGTGGAGAGAATGATTTTCTTCCGGCCGCGTTCATCAGGCGTCAGGGCTCGATCCTGCTCCTCAGAAGAGAGATCGCCATGAAGCGGCACTGCGATGACGTCGCTGGAACGCATTCTCTCATACAAGTGATTTTCGAGACGTCGGATTTCTCTTCGTCCGGGAAGAAAGACGAGAATGTCTCCTTCTTCCTGTGTCGCCGCCTCTGCTATGATATCACCAAGACGCTGTTCCAATTGACCACCCGGCGGGTAGCGGAGATATTTTGTTTCGACAGGGAAGACGCGGCCCTCACTCTGAAGAACCGGCGCAGTCCCGAGCAGCGATGAGACAGAAGCAGCGTCCATGGTGGCGGACATGACAACGATGCGAATGTCATTTCGAAGATTCCGCTGTACATCGATTGCCAGTGCCAATCCGAGATCAGCATGAATGCTCCGCTCATGAAACTCATCAAAAATGACTGCAGCCACATCGGGGAGCTCCGGATTGTCCTGAATCATCCGCGTTAGAATGCCTTCGGTCACCACCTCGATTTTCGTCCTGGATGTGACACGCGATTCCGACCTGATTCGATATCCGACTGTCTCACCGCACTGCTCACCGAGAGATCGTGCCATGAACTCTGCCGAACGCCGAGTGGCGAGTCTGCGCGGTTCGAGCATGATGATCTTTTTTCCCGATCGCCATGGTGCTTCCAGCAGTGCAATCGGCACGCGCGTGGTCTTGCCTGCGCCGGGTGCGGCAACGATCACGCACGCAGGGAAATAGCCGAGTGATGTGTTAAGGGAATCAAGGAGTTCGTCAATAGGAAGTTTCGATCCGAACTTTTTCATAGGAATAATTAGGGGAGAAAAAAGCATGCAATCAAGTCTGCAATTAGATTGCTTGTCGATCAGAATTCATCCGGTCACGGAGCCTGGCTCGACTGCGCTCGCCAACCGTGGCTTGACTGCGCTCACCAACCAAAGCCGAGGTGACACCTGTTCTGGAGATTCGGTCCCCGGGCATGGCTCGACTACGCTCGCCAACCAAAGCCGAGGTAACGCCTGTCCTTCAAATGCCGGCTTCCTGCAATAATGAATATGTGGCCCGCGACGCGATGTCCGCAAGACTTGGTTGAGGCAATAGCTGAAGAAGATTGCTGCGAAGTCATTAGAAAGGCCGAAAATAGTCTGTGCTCGAGGATCTTATATTAACTGATAAAATTCTGTTAATGAATCATTATTTCTCTTGACATTGTAAAAGTTGTTTGGTAATATTGAATTGTGAATCATTTAAGACTGGAGCGGGCTCTATTATGAGAAAAAAAGAAGGCAACAAAGAAACCGCCATCATCGAAGCGGCAGTCAGAGTGTTTGCTGAAAACGGTTATCATCAGTCCAAAATCAGCAAAATTGCTGAGGTTGCCGGAGTTGCAACAGGCAGCGTCTATCTCTACTATAAAAGCAAGGAAGATATCGTCCTGAAAATATTTGATCTGGTCTGGATGAAGCTTTCCAAGGAACTCCAACAAGTCGTCCAGCGGACGGATATGGACCCGGGCACAAAGCTCGATTCTATCATTGATATTCTGTTTGATTCTTTCACAGTCAATCCTGCGCTCGCAATTGTTTTCGTGAATGAGCAGAACCAGCTTCTCCAGCAGGAAAAGGGAAATGTTGTCAAATTCTATAAGGGATTTCTGGATTTGGCAGAAGAGATTCTGCGGGAAGGTGTTGAGAAAGGGATTTTCAACACGAATATCGATATCCGGCTATTCAGGGACTTTGTCACCGGAGGGCTTCGGGCATTGCTGCATGAATGGGCCCGGCGCCCTGAAGAATACCCATTGAATAGAATCAGACAAAATATCAAATACATCGCAAAAAATGGAATCCTGATTCACCACACTTGAACAATCCCAAAAGACACAGCATGTCTGTGTCTTTTTCTTGCCCAATTTATGAACCACAATTCATTACATAAAGGATAGAAGGATGCGTCAAAGGACGATGCGCTCTCTCATTGGCGGGCTTTCAATCTTCCTGCTATTTCCTCCCCGCATGGCGATCTGCCAGCCGTTGACGCTCGACGGGGCAGTGGAACAAGCGCTCAGGAAAAATGAACGGATCAGTCAGTACGAGGAACGGGTCCGCCAAAAGGAATATCTGAATATGGAATCATGGGGAAATTTTCTTCCCTCGGTCAATCTTGCGGCCAGCTACAATCACCTGAATGATCCGCTCGAAATTAATCTTGAGCCCATTCGGCAGGCGATGATCCAATTACAGAGCAGCAATGCAGTTGAACTGAAAAACCTCGGAACGATTCTGGCCGGTGGTGCGCCGCTAACGGCTGCCCAACGCGCCGCCGTTGCGGCTGGAGCGACCGCCCAATTAAATACTGCTCTTCCGCCATTTACAGAGACACTGAAGAAGCAGGATTACAAAGTGGCGAGTCTCATCGGCGTTCAACCGCTGTTCCTCGGCGGAAAACTCTACGCTGCGAAACAGTATGCATCAAGCGAACTTGCCTCTGCGGAAATTGAGCTGAAAAAGACAAAGAATGAAATAATTCAGGAAACAGCCTCTCAGTACTTTGCCGTTGTGCTGCTGCAGGATGTTGTGCGGACGCGGAAGGATGTTCTTGAGGGCATGGAGCGGCACCGTCACGATGCACAACGCTTGCGTGCTGAAGGGCTGATTGCAACACATCAGGTTCTTCGGGCCGAAGTCGCAGTCGCGGAGGCGGAACGGAATTTGTTCGACGATCAGAATAAACTGGAGCTCGCTCTGGTCGCCCTTTCCACCACGCTGGGGCTTGACGACGGCAGCGATTTGACGGTTTCTGACTCCTTGATATTTCATCCGATGAGAGAGAAGCTCTCCGTCGTCGCCGCGCAGGCCGCTGCCGGACAGCCCATACTTCTGATGATAGATCAGAAGAAAGAAGCGGCATCGATGAAATTTGCAGCCGAGCGTGCGGAATTTCTTCCGCAGATCGCTGCCTTCGGGAAATATGAAATGTATCCCGAGTATCTTTCCGCATTGGAACCGCGCTGGGTGGTGGGCATACAATTGAACTGGAGCCTGTTCAGCGGCATGAAACACTATGCAAAACTAGAAGCGGCCGCGCATCTTGAACGCGAAGTCGACTTCATCCGGGCGGATGCCGGGAAGAAGGTCACTCTGTTCGTGAATAAGAACTACCGCGACATGGAAAATTCAGCCAATCGCTATGAACGGCTGAAAGCAAATCTTGCACTTGCGGAAGAAGATCTGAAGATCACAAACGGCAGATTTCAATCAGGACTGGCGACGTCGCTGGACGTGGTGGATGCGGAGCTGATTCTCGAGAAAAATATCATCGAGAGCAGAAATTCGCTCTTCGAATATTACAAAGCAATGACGGATTTGTTTACCGCATCCGGCAGTCCTGAAAAAGTACTTTCTATCTGGAATATGAAGGAGAAGACCAATGACCATCAATAAATCAAAAACTCTGCTTGCGATTCCCGTCGTCATTGCCATGATCGCGGTTACTTCCATTATCGCCAAGTCGCTCAAAACCGAAAAGATCGTTTTGACAGGCATCGTCGAATCCTCAGAGAGTGACGTTGCCTCAAAGATTCCGGGACGCGTCGACTCCGTCTATGTGCAGGAGGGAGACATTGTTCACAAAGGTCAATTGCTCGCGACGCTCGAAAGCAAGGAAATGGACGCGAAGGTTGCCCAGGCGCTGGCCTTGCGTGAAGCCGCACGTTCCAAAATGGCTATGGCGCTCCACGGCGCGCGTCCGGAGGAAAAAGAAGGCGTCGAAAATCTGTACCTCCAGGCAAAAGCGCAATACGAATTGGCCTCAAAAACATGGCGCCGCATCGAGCGCATTTATCGCGACAGCCTCATCTCTACACAGGATCGCGATCAAGCCGAATTCCAATTTACGGCGGCACGCGAGCAGATGAATGCAGCAAAGGCGAAATTCGACATGGTCATGAAAGGTGCGCGACGTGAAGAAATCGATGGAGCGACGGAACTTTTCCATCAGGCGGACAATGGCTATCGCGAGGCGCTGGCATACCAGCAGGAACTCAGCCTGAAGAGTCCGTTGGACGGTGAAATCAGCAAGCGCATTACCGATCCGGGCGAAATCATTGCGAGCGGCTACCCGGTATTCTCGGTCGTGAATCCGAAAGACTGCTGGGTGGTCCTGCAAGTGAAGGAAAATGAACTCCGGAACATCCGCAAGGGCTCGGTTTTTTCCGGGCGCGTGCGTGCGCTTGGCGATGCAGTCTATCAATTTCAAGCGACGTACATCGCTGCAATGGGAGATTTCGCAACATGGAAGCCGACCAACCAAAAAGGCGATTTTGATGTAAAGACATTTGAGATTCATCTCCGCAGCAGCCAGCCGATCGACGGCATGCGGCCCGGTATGACGGTCAACATCGAATTGTGAGTGAATCCATGCGTGTTCAATTCATGACAGTATTTCGGCGCGAAGCGAAGCGCATCGCCGAACGAAAGACTCTTTATCTTCTTTCGATCGTTGCGCCGATAGTTCTGTTTCCGTTCTTTGCGTACGTCTATTCGGGCGGAGTTCTCCGGAACATTTCTGTGGCTGTCTGCGACGGCGACAACTCGGAGATCTCGAGAATGATCATCCGCTCCATCGAATCGACAAGTGCATTCCGCATTGTGGACTACGCACAGTCGACGGAGGAGATCGCGGATAAGTTCCGGCGGGGCGAGATTCAGGCAGCGTTCCTCATTCCCAAAAACCTGGAGCGCGATCTAAAATCCGGCAAACCAACAACGGTTGTTGTTTTCAACAATGTCACAAATCTCGTCATCTCCAACACGGTTCTGAAAGAAGCTTCGACACTGGTGAAGACAATTTCCGGAGGCATCCTGTTGAAGAAACTGCGGTCGAAGGGAATGCAGGAAGAGCAGGCGATGAAGGTCATCAACCCGATCCGGATACAGACGCAAGTATTGTACAATCCGAACTACAACTATATGAATTATCTTTCGATGGGCATTATTCCGGTGATCTTTCAGATGCTCATCATGGTGGGAGGAGTGCTGCTGATCAGTTCGGAATTCACTCATGGAACATTCGCCGAATTGGCGGCCGCGTCCGGCAATAATGTCTGGGTGATTTTGTTCGGCAAAGCGTTGCCCCATCTGGGCATCCACTGTGCGTCAGCACTTGGCATTCTGGGAATTGTATTTCCGCTCTTTGGCATCGACGGCGCCGGTTCATTGACAGAGACAGCCCTTCTTTTCGGCCTGCTGGTAATGGCATCGTTTTTCCCGGCAATGATGATCTCGGCGATGTTTCATGACCAACAGTTCGCGACAGAAGTGGCACTTTTCATTAACGTCCCGGCATTTATCTTCAGCGGCTATCTCTTTCCATTGTGGGCGATGCCCGTCCTCCATCAGTGGTTCGCCAATGCGATTCCCTATACTCATTTTCTGTACGGTTTCCTGAAAGTCTATGTGGCCGGCGCACCGCTTTCCGCAGCATCGCCGGACATACTATGGCTTCTGGGATTCATCGCAGGCTCGATCGCCGTAACGATTCTTCTTCTGAAGAAGGAACTCCGAAAGGCTTCTGTCGCGCCGGCTGCAGAAGGGAGCGCAGCATTATGAAGCAGAAGGTCTCGTCATTCTGGGACGTCATGCGGCGCGAAGCGCGAATCATTCGTGGAGATGTCGATATCGTTTCTATCATTCTTATCGCTCCGATCTTCTACGCTTTTTTCTATGGATCAGTGTACTGGTATAAGGGAGAACACGATGTCGCCATTGCGGTGGTGGACATGGACCGTTCGGCAACTTCGCAGCTTCTGACCCGGAATCTGGACGCACACCAATACATTGCCGTGACTGAATCGCTGAGGGATCTTGGTGCAGCGGAGCGCGAAATTGCATCGTTCGGTGTCCAGGGCGCAGTGTACATCCCTCAGGGATTCGAAGCATCATTGAAATCCGGCAAAGGAGCGGATCTGAAAGTCTACCTGAATACCTCCCGCTTTTTGGTTTCAAACGATATGAACAAAGGTGTCAACGAGGTAGTTCAGACCATGGCAGCAGGTGCGCGGGTAAAATATTTTGAAATGCAGGGCTACAGTCTGGATCAGGCAAAGGAAATGTATGAACCGCTTCGCATCGAAGTGAAGCCGCTGTTCAACATGACAGAGACGTACGGAGACTTTCTCATTCCGGGAATTCTCGCGTTGATCCTGCAGCAGACGCTGCTGATGGGTTTGAGCGAGAGCATTGCAAAAGAGCGGGAGCTTGGTACGATGGGAGAACTGTTTGCCACGGCCGGGCGCAGCATGTGGGCCCTGATGAGCGGCAAAGGTGCATTCTACCTCGCTCTTTTTTCGGCCTACGCGTTTTTCTTCTACACCGTCAACTTCGCAGTATTTTCGATTCCGTTCCGCGGCAGTGGCTGGGCTCTTGCGCTCCTGACGATCGTCTTTCTTCTCTCCGTAGTGTATGTATCGTTCTTTTTCTCATCATTCTTTGAGCGGAAGATGATTGCGTTGCAGGTGCTTGGTTTTACATCGTATCCGATTTTTCTTATTTCCGGGTACAGTTGGCCGCTGCAGGTTCTACCGATGCCGTTGCGCCTGCTGGCGAACACACTGCCGATCACGCCCTACGTGAGCGCTTACACAAGAATTGTCCAAATGGGCGCGGGTCTCGGAGATGTTTTGCCGGAACTGGGACAACTGACAGTCTTGGCAATTTGCGGCTTCATCTTCACACGCATTCGCATGAAAGTGCTGATGCGGAATCTCACCGGCGGGCCGGTCCCGTCGCCGGTTTTTGACTTTGCGGACTGGATGCGCAGAAAAAAATCATAGTCATCGCATCCAACAATGGAAACAAACTAACAAAAACAAAGGGTACACAGTATGAAAAAAAAGCTTGGATTCGTCGTTGCAGCATCACTGCTCTTTTGCCTTACGGCAACAGCTCAACTGGAGAATCTTTCGATCGGATTCATCGGAAGCCAGTTCGGCAACTATCACCATGATCAAAGAATTTCGGAAATCAGGAATCCGCAGGGCTATGGTGTCGTCGTCGGATATCAACTCCGCCGTGATATCGCCATCGGCGTGACGGAAGAATTTGCAGCAGGGGACATGGAGCGATGGCAGGGAACGGAGAAGAATTACCGGACCAATATCTCGGTCTTCCTCTTCCCGATCATTACGCCATACGTCCGGCCATACCTGTCCGCGGGAGTTGTCTACACTCACCGTCATTTGGAATATCAAAATACGCCGGCAGAGAACAGGAACATATATAACGGCAGGCTCGGAGCAGGATTGGACTATCCCATCTTCAGCAGTATCAGTGTGAACGGTGATATCGGTTTGTATAACGACGGATGGAGATTTGTGGGATGGGGCGGATCGTTCGGATTGCGGTATCGGCTATAATCGAAATCGGAGCCCGGGAATAGAAGTGGAGAACTCAGGCGGATTGTTTTGCACCCGTGTCATGAACTGGTGCTCTATAGTCCGCCTTTTTTTCAAGCATGGCCTGTATCGTTTCGAGATTGTGTTCTCTCTCCGGACCATAGATGTGCTCTGCATGCTCGGTGTGGAAATGATGTTTTTTCAGGAGCGATTCCGAGCGGAGCAGCCACTCTTCATCCGAAAACTTTTTTCCGGCCAGTGATTCGAGCTCGAGGCGGATGAGATCATTTTGTTTGAAAAAAGCAGGAGTACCGAAGTTCAATAAGTCCGCATCACAGACAATCTTTTCCAGAAGGGAAGTTGGGGACTGAGGCATCTTGGTTGCACGGATGCATCCCGCTATCAGGGCCCTTCGTTCGGCAGGATATCCGGACTGGCTCAGAAAACTCTCCATCAACTGAATGCCCCGCTCTTCATGACCGGCCGTCGTATCAACATAGCCGGTGTCATGAAACCATCCCGCGAGTTCCACCAATTCTATCTCTTCCTCTGGTACCCCCATCGCAATGGCGAGCATCCGGCAATTTTGTGCAACGTCTTCGGAATGTGAAGGACAATGATATCGGAGATCGAGGGGCAACTTATCCCGAAGCATGTCCTGGACGTACACTGAGGTTTTTTTGAGGATGTTGCTCGTGTTTTCCATACTAAGATTCTAGAATGATGGTTCAAGATAGTGTTCTCCAATACGAGAAGCAATACTTGCAAATTCCTCCATTTTTTTGGATATTAGGCCCACATTTTATGCCTGGACGGGCCGGTGCGGCGCGCGTTTCGGCACGCCAGGCAATCTCAACGCGGGATAACGAACGGCTACAGCATGCGCAAGCGCTCCTTGATAATAATCGGCCTGCAATTTCTACCGCTCCTGGCTCTCCACTCGCAACAGGAAGTCCGCCTTTGGGAAGGCGATGCTCCGGGTGCTCTCGGAAAAACAGAGAGCGACATCCCGACGCTCACGGCATATGTAGTCGATAGTGCTACCGCTCCGACGGCTGCGATGGTTATTTTTCCCGGCGGCGGGTACGGCCATCTGGCCGCCCATGAAGGAAAAGACTATGCGTTGTTTCTCCGCTCGCATGGTGTTGCGGCGTTCGTTGTCAAGTATCGTCTCGGGACCGACGGCTACCGTCATCCGTGTATGCTGCAGGATGCCGCGCGTGCATTGCGGCTCGTACGAAGTTGCGCGCAACAATGGAAGATTGATCCATCCAAAGTCGGCGTGATGGGATCGTCTGCCGGCGGGCATCTTGCATCGACGCTTCTCACACACTTCGACGCAGGAAAATCCGATAATCAGGATTCCGTCGAACGTCAAAGTTCCCGTCCGGCAATCGGCGTGTTGTGCTATGCCGTGATATCGATGGGCGCTCTCGGACATTCCGGATCGCGCAAGAATCTATTGGGAGAGAATCCTACCGCGGAATTGATTTGCGAACTATCGAATGAATTGTATGTGACGAAAGAGACGCCGCCGTGTTTCCTCTGGCACACGGGAGAAGACAAGAGCGTCAATGTCGCCAACACGCTGGAGTTCGCCGCGGCACTGCAACGGAATAATGTGCCGTACGACCTCCACATCTATCAGAAGGGAAGACACGGCATCGGCCTGGTGGATGTTGCTCCTTTTGCACATCCACATCCGTGGGCGAATGATCTTTTGTTCTGGCTTGAAGCACAAAATTTTATAGTCAATTTCACCACGAAGAAGTAGTCCACTAGCCGCAAGAGTCTTCTATGCATGACCACACCATTCAGGATCTATCCGATCATACTGCGGAGCGCCGCCCTCTCTTCCGCAAGCTCGGCGTTTTCTATGTGCCGTCGTCGATGAATGGATGGCTGCTTCTTTTTGCCGCCATCGGGACATTTATCCACGCATCACACCATTCGGATCTTGCCTTTCTTTCCGCTTCCAGTACCTTTGCACTCAGCATTCCTCCGTTGATCCTCTATCATTGGGTTGCCCGCGGCTGTTCCAGGATTGTGGATGATGCTGCGAATATACTGGATCCGTGACCGGAATGTCAAAAATGACTCTCTTGATTTTTGCAATTGCCGGCGGGATAGGACTTCTCAGTTGCATCCTCTTCCTCAATCTCTCTTCCCAATTTGGAGCCAAGAGCAAAGGGAAACGCGCCCAGAAGATTCAACAATCGCCGCAGTATAGAGACGGGAAATTTCAAAACATTCAAAAAACCATCATAACAAAGAAATTTGGACTTAGTACCTTTGGCTATTTTATTAATGGTAACAAAGTCCCGAGCTGGTCCATACCTGTTGAGAAATTGGAGCCAAGCTGTTTCAATAGGCAACAAGATTCCCTTACCCGGATTACCTGGTTCGGACATTCTGCGGTATTGCTTGAGATCGATAACCGCAACATTTTCTTCGATCCCATGCTTGGTGAAGTTACCGGGCCGCATTCTTTGCTGGGTTCTAGAAGGTTCAATGGCACACTTCCCCTGGCAATAGAACAACTTCCTGAATTAGATGCAGTGCTCATATCCCATGACCATTATGATCATCTGGATT
>JAPLFO010000161.1:45190-58864 GCA_026390635.1 Ignavibacteriales bacterium | reverse complement strand
TCAGACTTAAGAGCAAAGTGAAGATGTTTTACGTGCCTCTGGGAGTCGGGGCACATCTGGTTTCCTGGGGCATAGAAAAGAACAGAATCGCCGAGCTTGATTGGTGGGATGAGGTCAGCTTCGATGGACTCACCCTGGTCTCAACGCCAGCCCGCCATTTTTCAGGAAGAGGACTCCTTGACATCTATAGTACTCTATGGTGTTCCTGGGTAGTTAAAGGAAAAAAAGCCGCCGTCTTTTTTGGCGGCGATTCAGGCTATGACCGCACATTCAAAAAAATTGGAGAATCCTACGGTCCATTTGATTTTACGATGCTCGAATGCGGACAATACGACGAACAATGGCCGGAGATTCATATGATGCCTGAAGAAACCGCACAGGCGAATATCGATTTGAAAGGAAAGCTTCTGATGCCGATCCACTGGGGAGCTTTCAAAATAGCGCTCCATCCCTGGGACGAACCGGTAGAACGACTGCTGAAAAAGGCTGAGACATTGAATGTGAAAGTTGCCACCCCAAAAATTGGTGAGACTATCGTACTCGGTGAATCAGTGCCTTCAGCACCGTGGTGGAAAAATGAAGGGTTCCGTTGATAAAAACTAGAAGTATGAGAACACTGTAGAGGCAGGCTGTGATGTATCGCGGTACAGATATTTTGAGAGGGTGCATATGAACAAGAGGCAAAATGGGTTTTCCATAATGCCGCCGTCTCATTCAATAGCGACTAGAAGGTCTATCCACCATGAAGAATGAAAGGAGTACCAATGCAGGCGCTTGAACAAATTCTTCAATCTATCAGTGACGTGGTGTGGGGCATTCCGCTGCTTGTTCTGTTGTTTGGCACACATCTCTACCTCACCTTCCGTCTCCGGTTCATTCAACGCTACATCGGAAAAGCTATTGCGATTTCGCTCCGGCGGGACAAAGAGGGGGCTGGAGATGTGAGTCAATTCGGTGCGATGACCACCGCGCTTGCAGCAACAATCGGTACCGGCAACATCGTTGGTGTGGCCACGGCCGTCGCTGCAGGCGGACCCGGTGCCGTACTCTGGATGTGGCTGACCGGCGTTTTCGGCATTGCAACAAAGTATAGTGAAGCGCTCCTTTCGGTAAAGTATCGGATCACAACCGCCGATGGATCGATGGCCGGCGGTCCGATGTACGTTCTGGAACGGGGAATGAACAAGAAGTGGCTGGCGGTGATTTTTGCATTGCTCACCGCCGTCGCCGCATTCGGCATCGGAAATATGGTGCAGGCCAATTCCATTTCGATGATGGTGAAGGAGACGTTCAATATTTCTCCATGGATCACCGGCATTGTCATGACGATTTTTACCGCGGTCGTTATCATCGGCGGCATCAAGTCTATCGCCAGTGTCTGCGAACTGCTTGTTCCGTTTATGGCAATTTTCTATGTGGGAGGATGTATCGCTCTTCTCGTGATGCGGGCATCCACGATTCCCGAAACCTTTTCGCTCATTTTCAATTCTGCATTTTCCGGCCATGCGATGATCGGCGGTTTCATGGGAGCCGGAATGAAAGAAGCCATTCGGTATGGCATTGCCCGCGGTCTCTTCTCCAATGAGTCCGGACTTGGCAGTGCGCCCATCGTTGCTGCCGCCGCACAAACAAAAAATCCGATACGTCAAGCGCTTGTTTCTTCCACCGGCACATTCTGGGACACTGTGGTCGTTTGTGCTATGACCGGTCTGGTTGTCGTGAATTCCGGCGAGTGGATGAAGGGATTGAAAGGCGCCTCGCTGACGAAAGCCGCCTTCGGAGAAATTCCGTACGTCGGTCCTATTGTGTTGACAGTTGGTCTTCTGACATTTGTTTTCTCCACGATACTTGGCTGGTCCTACTATGGAGAGAAAGCGGCGGAATATTTGTGGGGAACCAAAATCATAAAACCGTACCGCTGGCTCTGGGTTATTGCTGTCATGATTGGTTCCGTGATGTCGCTTCCTGCCGTCTGGGCATTTGCCGACATTGCAAATGGATTGATGGCCATTCCGAATTTAATCTCTCTGATCGCACTCAATGCGGTGATCGTGGCGGAGACACGCAAGTACCTCTGGGAAGGGAATCTGGACAAGGAATAGGCGAATTTCGAGCGCAGCCCGGACATCGAGCGTGGTTCGGCTGCGCTCACCATGACAGCCGAGATGTCCGGGGGGGGGAACGATTTGTCGCGTCGGCTTCGGCTGTCGAGCCACTCTTGAGGAGCGGAGAGGCTTCGCAGTTTTGAGAAATGGGACACCCATTTTTGCACGCTGGAACTATTTTCCATGCCCCATGTATCGAAAAGGGGACTAATGAGCGTCCATTCTATGGCATAATTGTTGAGCCATCCCCCGATGGATCAACATGAATTCTCAAGACGAAAAGACAGAACATTTACGACGCAAGATTCTCCTTCACTCTGCCGACAGTGATTTGAGACGAAGCCTCACTTTCCTTCTCCAGGATCAGTATGCGATCGCAGTGAGTGACTCAGTTGAATCACTGAACGCCTATCGGGGCGACCGGTCCATAACACTCCTTGTTATTGACTTGGAGAAGAACATCCCCGAGCTCCTGAATGAATTTCGTCTGCGACGCGAAGAGCATTGCACAGCACCGATTGTTGTGCTTTATGCATACCGCCAGTCCATGCCCGCGTGGGAAAAAGAAATTCGCCGTTTGGCAAATCAGCTTCTCTACAAGCCGGTTCAAACAGAGCAGATACTCAACGCTATCGCCATTGTGGAAAAAATTCATCCCCGGTAACTTTTCCCAGACCAAAATGTTGTAGTGTAGTCCTGTTGCGACAGGGTGATCCCTCCGCATTCAAGGTCCGATTTCTTTCTGACCGATCCCAGGATAGAAACCGAGAGTTGGGGGCTTTGTATTTCTTGGGAAAAAGCCCCTCTTATTCTTGATTGTGGGAAGTTTTTCGCTATTTTCTATGTTAAACTGGGCAAAAGGACGTGGTTTTCCGCATAGCGGATGGCACAGTCCTTGTCATTCATCTATCATTCGAAGGGATTTCTATGGCGGGTACGATTTGTCTATTTCTGGCGTGTGCGGGAGGAATTGCCGCAGTTGCGGGCTATGGTCTGACGGCCTTCAACAAACGGCAATGGATTGAGGTGGGGCGGTTGGGATTGGCCGTGAGCGGATTGGCAATCGTCGCCGCGGCAGTACTCTTGATGAGAGATATTCTCACCCACAATTTTGCAAACGCGTATGTGTGGGGTTACAGCGACAGAAGTCTTCCGCTGCACTTTTTACTTTCCACGTTCTATGCCGGGCAGGAGGGAAGCTTTCTCTTCTGGGCGGTCTGTTCAGTGATACTGAGCGTCGCGCTGCTGCGATACACGAAATCAAGAAATCTCGAAGCGCATGTTCTGACCCTGTTCATGTTGTCGCAAACATTTCTCGTCGTGCTCCTTCTCACGCGATCTCCCTTCCAATCGATCTGGGACGCGTTCCCCGGTCAGTTGGATGCCGGCGTCGTTCCTCCGGACGGCAAGGGATTGAATCCGCTGCTTCAGAATTTCTGGATGGTAATCCATCCGCCGGTGCTCTTTGTCGGCTTTGCAGCGATGGCGGTGCAGTTCTGCTTTGCGGTTGCTGCGCTCTGGCGTCGTGAATACAGCCGTTGGATGATCAGTGCCATGCCATGGATTCTTTTCACCGGAATGATCCTCGGTCTCGGCATCATGCTCGGTGCCTATTGGGCATACGGTGTTCTCGGCTGGGGCGGCTATTGGGGATGGGATCCGGTTGAAAATTCTTCGCTCATTCCATGGATCATTTCTATGGCGCTTCTGCACACGCTGCTCGTCCAGAAACGGAATGGAAATCTGATCCGCACAAATTTCGTTCTGGCAATCGTTTCCTACCTGCTCGTCCTTTATAGCACGTTTCTGACACGCAGCGGCGTTCTCGGTGAGTCGTCCGTACATTCGTTCACAGATCCGGGCACAATGGTCTACGGTCTATTGCTCGCGTATGTCGGCGTCTTTGCGGTCATCGGCTTCGGCCTTCTTCTCGTCCGGACGAAAGATATTTCCCCGGTTTCGTTCAAGATGCAATTTTTCTCGCGCGGGACGTGGTTGCTGCTGGGATCTTCTGCGTTGCTGCTGAGTGCCGTGGCTATTTTCTTTGGGACAAGCTTGCCGTTGATTTCCAAGACAACTGTCGAGCCGTCGTTCTATGATGCGATGAATCTTCCGATAGTCATCGTCATTGGTCTGCTGATCGGATTCAGTCTTCAATTGCGGTGGGAGGAAGAAAATGGCTGGGGCGGATTGAAACGGTCGGCGAAATGGACGCTGATCGCCGCGCTCGGGACAGTCATTGCATTTTTCCTCGGCGTCAAAGACGTGTTGATGATTCTGTTCGCGTTTGCGTCGCTCTTCGCGTTTCTCATCAACCTTGAAGCTGCATATCTCGTCGGCTCCGGAAAATACGCGACAAAAGAGCACCGTACGCTCGGCTATAACATGCCAGAGCAGGTGCTCGGCTACACGTTGACGTACAAAGGCGCGCGCCCGATCGACGACGGAAAAAAACTTTCCTATGCGATCGATGTTGAAAAAGACGGATCGAAATTCACGCTCACACCGGTCATGTTCGAAGCAGGCCAGCAGGGAATGATGCGCAATCCCGACATCAAGAGCTCCTTCACTAGGGACTTCTACGTTTCTCCGATTTCGCTGGAGCAATCCGGTGCGGAATCGTATTCTATGAAGAAGGGGGAAAGTATTTCCGTTTCCGGTGCGGAAGTCCGGTTTGTCAAGTTCGATCTTGGAAGTCACGGGATGGGAGGCGCGGCGGCGGACGGGAAAATGATTGTCGGGGCGCAGCTTGAGGTCAGTGCGAAGGACCAGAAGGAAATTGTCACACCCACTATGGCATTTGAATCAGGCAATAAAATTCCTGGAGACGTTGCACCGTCAAACCTCCTGCATGCGGGCGTCGCAGTGTCTGCCATGAACATCGGCATGGGGCCGGAAGGATCGAGCATTGTCATTGATGTGGTGCGCAGCAGCGCTGGTGGCGCTGTCGAATCGCTGGTGATCGAAGCAAGCATCAAGCCGGGGATGAATCTGCTCTGGTCGGGAAGCGTTCTGTTGTTTCTTGGTCTGATCGTTTCGATGTTCCATCGCAAAAAGGAATCACTATGAATATCGGTATCGTGAAAGAAGTCGGCGGCTCGGAACGGCGTGTCGCCCTGGTTCCCTCCGGCGTACACGCACTGGTCGCTGCCGGACACACGGTGTATGTGGAGCGCGGCGCCGGTGAGAACGCACATTTTCCGGATGAGGAATACATCCACGCCGGTGCATCCATCAACTACACCGTTGAAGAAGTAATCAAGCGTGCGAATGTGGTCATGAAGATTTTGCCTCCCGGCCAGGATATGGTGGACATGCTTGTGCCGGGGCAGACGGTGTTCTCATCCCTGCATCTTGCCGTTGCACGGAGAAAAATCGCGGAACACCTGATCAATAAAAAAGTGACAGCGATCGGCTACGAACTCATCGAGGATGCACAGGGAAATCTTCCAACCGTGCAGGTGATGAGTGAAATCGGGGGCCAGCTTTCTGTGCAGGTTGCCGGCCAGTATCTCATGAGTCGCGAAGGAGGACGGGGAATCCTTCTGGGTGGTGTTCCGGGGATCCCGTCGGCAAATGTTATCATCCTCGGCGCCGGTACCGTGGGCCGCACTGCCGCGCGCGTCGCTGTCGGTTACGGCGCGTCCGTCACGCTGCTCGATATCAATCTGGCACGACTGCGGGAAGTGGAGAATCTGTTCCACTGGCGACTGACGACGGCCCTTGCCACGGAAGCGAATATCGCCGAGGCAATTCGGCGTGCCGATGTTGTCATCGGTGCCGTGCTGCTGAAGGGACAGAAGGCGCCGTGTATCGTTACAGAGCGCATGGTGAAGTCGATGCGGCCGGGAGCGGTCATTGTGGATGTGGCCATCGATCAGGGAGGATGTGTGGAAACCAGCCGGCCCACGAGCATCGACGATCCGGTGTATGCGCGGCATGGCGTCATTCACTACTGCGTCCCGAACATGCCTGCGATTGTTGCGAGAACGGCATCCATCGGCTGGACGAATGCAATCCTGCCGTACGTTCTGAGTCTGGCGGAAAAGGGAATTGTGGACGCGTTGCGTGCAGATGCCGGCTTCGCGCGGAGTGTGTGTTCCTTCAACGGACGGTGCACAAATCAGGCAGTCTCAAACATGTACGAATTCGATTTCACAGACCTTCAATCACTACTCTCATGAGCTGGATAAACCAATATAAAGAGAAAGTCGTTTCATCGGAAGAAGCGGTCTCCGTGGTAAAATCAAACGACCGGATCTTCGTCAGCGGGAATGCGGCCACACCAACGCTGCTGATGAATGCTCTGGCACGCCGTGCTTCCGAATTGATGGATGTTGAAGTGAACCATGTTCTTCTGCTGGGGGATGATCCTCTCTCCAAACCGGGGATGGAGGGACATTTCAGCCACAACTCACTCTTCGTTGGTCCCGCGGATCGTGCAGCGATTGCCGGCGGCCATTCCAACTATGTTCCCGTCCATCTGTCCCAGATTCCCGCACTGTTTACTGACGGCTACATCCCGCTGGATGTCGCGTTTGTTCATCTGTCGCAGCCGGACGAACACGGATTTATGAGCCTCGGCGTCGAATGTGCGATTTCCAAGGCAGCCGTTGAGAGCGCGGCGATTGTGGTAGCGCAGGTGAATGAAAAAATGCCGCGTACGCTCGGCGACGTCTTTGTGCACGTGTCGCATGTCCATAAGATTGTGGAATGTTCGGAACCGTTGAAGAATCTACCCGCGGGAAAAGGAAGCTCGGAGACGGAGAAGGAAATCGGGCGGCACATTGCCAATTTGATTGAAGACGGCGCAACACTGCAGCTCGGTATCGGCGGCATTCCGGATGCGGTGCTGGCGCAGCTCGACGGCAAACGCCATCTCGGCATCCACACAGAAATGGTCTCGGACGGCGTGGTGAAGGCAATTGAGCGGGGAATCATTACCAATCAGAAGAAGACGCTGCATCCGGGAAAAGTGATTTCAACGTTTGTGCTCGGATCGGATGAGCTGTATGCATACGTCGACAACAACCCCTACTTCGAACTCCATCCCTGCAACTATACCAACAATCCGTACGTCATCGCGCGCAATGATAAAATGGTGGCGATCAACTCCTGCATCCAAGTGGACATCACCGGACAGGTTTGTTCCGATTCAATGGGTTCGGTCATTTACAGCGGATTTGGCGGCCAGGTCGATTTCATTCGCGGCGCCGCGGCGTCAAAGGGTGGAAAACCGATCATCGCGCTTCCCGCAACGGCAAAAAAAGGAACGGTCTCACGCATCGTTCCTTATCTGACGCAGGGTGCAGGTGTTGTGACAACGCGTGCCGATGTCCATTACGTAGTGACAGAATTCGGCGTTGCGTTGCTGCATGGAAAAAACCTCCGGCAGCGCGCAGAAGCGCTCATTGCAATTACCCATCCGGATTTTCGGGAGGAATTGGCGTCATCGCTTCGGACGCAGCATCGGACTACTCTTACCCACTCAGAGTGAGATAAGCATGGAAAAGATTGAAGTTCCCAGAGATGTACTTACCGGCATCGTCGAGGAGAACGTGCGGCTGTCTGCCATGGCGCGGGAGATGGAGCGTGTGCTGGATTGGTACAAAGAGCATCCGCATTATCCGCTCGACTATGAGAAAGTGAAGGGACGTGTCGTGGAAGTCCATGCGCGCATCGATCGTGTCGCAACGTTGCTCAGAGAATATGTTCCTGCCGGCACTCCGGCACGGTGAAACCATGAACGATTCCCCTACCATTCTTGTGATTGAAGACGAGGAGGTTTTACTGGATCTCGTCATGACGCTGCTGCAGAGTGAGGGATTTTCCGTACTCGGTGCACGCGATGGGGCAGAGGCTGTGAGGATTTTTGAAGAACGGCGCAGTGAAATTTCCCTAGTGCTGTCGGACATGGGATTGCCGGTCCAATCGGGATGGGAAGTTTATCAGCGGATGAAAGAAATCGACCCGAACGTCAAAGTTATTCTGGCAACGGGATATCAAAGTGAGGCAATGAAGCAGGAGCTTATGGCCCTGGGAGCAAAGGATTTCATCAGCAAGCCCTATGTGTGGGATGGGCTTGTGAAGCGCATCCGTGATGTTATTGCTGCGCCGTAGAAGATGCATCGCCCTTGTTTCCGGGGAAAAATCTTGTACCATCTTTCCCGCTTTTTTTGTATCTTAACACGGCTTTTCATCATCTTTCATAAGGATCAATGACACAATGGCTAACGAACAAAATACGCGGCAAATGGTGACGATAGACGGCAACGAAGCGGCCGCCTACGTTGCCCATAAAACCAACGAATGCATCGCGATCTACCCAATTACCCCGTCGTCCAACATGGGCGAATGGTGCGACCAGTGGTCTTCGGAAGGGAAAAAGAATATCTGGGGAACAGTGCCTGCCGTTGCCGAACTGCAGAGCGAAGGTGGTGCCGTTGGTGCCGTTCACGGCGCGTTGCAGACCGGATCCCTGACGACTACTTTTACCGCGTCCCAGGGATTGCTCCTGATGATTCCGAACATGCTGAAGATTGCCGGCGAACTCACATCGACCGTCTTTCACGTATCCGCCCGCGCCATCGCCACACAAACGCTGTCGATCTTTGGCGATCACTCCGACGTCATGGCAGTGCGAACGACCGGCTTCGGACTGCTGGCCTCCAATTCCGTTCAGGAAGTGATGGACCTTGCATTGATCAGCCAGGCGGCAACGCTGGAATCTCGCGTTCCCTTTGTACACTTCTTCGACGGTTTCCGCACGTCGCACGAAGTCATGAAGATTGAACAACTTTCTGTGGACGACATCCGCGCCATGATCGATGATGATCTGGTGAACGAACACCGCAAACGTGCATTGACGCCGGAAAAACCCGTTATTCGCGGCACCGCACAAAATCCCGACACGTACTTCCAGGCGCGGGAATCGTGCAGCATCTTCTATGAAAAGTGCCCGGATATCGTACAGAACGCGATGGATAAGTTTGCGAAGATTGTCGGCCGTCAGTATCACCTGTTCGACTATGTCGGTGCACCGGAGGCGGAGCGCGTGATCGTGCTGATGGGGTCGGGTGCTGAGGCAGTCGATGAGACCGTCGAAGCGCTGTTGGCAAAGGGAGAGAAGATCGGTGTGGTGAAAGTACATCTTTTCCGTCCTTTCTCCGTGAAGCATTTCATTAATGCGTTGCCGAAAAGCGTGAAGTCGATCAGCGTTCTCGATCGCACGAAGGAACCGGGCGCTGCCGGCGAGCCGATGTACCAGGATGTGTTAACCGCACTCATGGAAGCGCAGATGGAGGGAACACTTCCCTTTGCCATGCCGCGCGTGGTCAGTGGCCGCTACGGATTGTCGTCAAAGGAATTCACACCGGCGATGATCAAAGCAATCTACGATGAATTGAAGAAATCAACTCCGAAGAATCATTTCACGATCGGCATCAACGACGATGTGATGCATTCGAGCCTTTCATACGATGCGTCGTTCACGACCGAGCGTCCGGACGTCGTGCGTGCGATGTTCTACGGTCTCGGCGCCGACGGCACTGTCGGTGCAAACAAGAATTCGATCAAGATCATCGGCGAAGATACGCCGAACTATGCGCAGGGATATTTTGTGTATGACTCGAAGAAATCCGGATCCACGACAATTTCTCACTTGCGTTTTGGCCCGCGTCCGATCCATTCCACGTACCTGATCAGCCAGGCAAACTTCGTCGCCTGCCACATGTGGGGCTTCCTGGAGAAATTTGATATTCTGAAAGATTCGATCGAGGGCGGTGTCTTCCTGCTCAACAGCCCGTATTCGAAAGACGAAGTGTGGGGCAAGCTTCCGCGCATCGTGCAGGAACGCATCATCAACAAGAAACTGAAGTTCTACACCATCGACGGCAACGACGTGGCGCAGAAGACCGGTATGGGCGGCCGCGTGAATACGATCATGCAAACATGCTTCTTCGCGATTTCCGGCGTTCTTCCGAAAGAGGAAGCGATCGCTGCCATCAAACAATCCATCAAGAAAACATACGGCAGGAAGGGCGAAGACATCGTCAAGATGAACTACGATGCCGTCGACCAGACGCTCGTCAATTTGTTCCCGGTGGAAATCCCCGTGAAGGCAACGAGCACGTTCGAACTGCCGCCGCCGGTTCCTAAACAAGCACCCGAATTCGTGCAGAATGTCACCGCGAAGATCATTGCCGGATTCGGCGACGAATTGCCGGTCAGCGCGATGCCGAATGACGGTACATTTCCGAGTGCGACCGCCCAATGGGAAAAAAGAAATATTGCGCTCGAGATTCCGGTCTGGGACGAAAAGACCTGTATCCAGTGCGGTAAATGCGCCATGGTCTGCCCGCACGCGACAATACGGATCAAAGTCTTCGAGGACAAGCAACTTGCCGGTGCTCCCGCCACTTTTAAGAGCACACCGTATCGCGGTAAGGAATATGAAGGCATGAAGTATACGATACAGGTTGCTCCGGAAGATTGCACCGGCTGCGGATTGTGCGTGGAGATCTGCCCTGCAAAGAACAAAGCGGAAACGCGCCTCAAGGCGATCAACATGGTGCCGCAGGCTGATTTGCGTCTGCCGGAACGCGCGAACTGGGATTTCTTCCTCGCTATTCCGGAAGTCGACCGCTCCTCGGTGAAGATGGATACCATCAAAGGACAATTCCTCCAGCCGCTCTTCGAGTTTTCGGGAGCCTGCTCCGGCTGCGGCGAAACGCCGTACGTGAAACTGGTGACGCAGTTGTTCGGCGATCGCACGATCGTCGCGAATGCTACCGGCTGCTCTTCCATTTACGGCGGCAACCTGCCGACCACACCGTGGGCGATGGACGCCAACGGACGCGGCCCGGCATGGGCAAACTCGCTATTCGAAGACAACGCGGAATTCGGTCTCGGTTTCCGCATGAGCATCGACAAACAAACGGAATATGCCGGCGAATTGCTGAAGGGCATGGCATCGTCCATCGGTGAAGAACTGGTCAAAGGTTTGCTGACTGCCGATCAATCGGACGAAACAAAGATCGCCGAGCAGCGCAAACGCGTTGCAGCACTGAAAGATAAGCTGGCGGGAGTGACAACACGTGAAGCAAAGAACCTTCTTGCGCTGGTCGATAACTTCGTGAAGCGCAGTGTCTGGATCATCGGCGGCGACGGTTGGGCCTATGATATCGGCTACGGCGGGTTGGATCATGTAATTGCCTCCGGCAAGAATGTGAATATTCTCGTGCTGGACACGGAAGTCTATTCCAATACCGGCGGACAGATGTCAAAGTCAACGCCGCGCGGAGCGGTTGCAAAATTTGCCGCAGGCGGAAAACCGAACGGGAAGAAGGACCTTGGATTGATCGCCATGTCGTATGGATCGGTGTACGTAGCACGCGTCGCAATGGGCGCGAACGATCTGCACACGTTGAAGACCTTCCTCGAAGCAGAAGCATTCAATGGGCCGTCGCTGATCATCGCGTACAGTCATTGCATCGCACACGGCATCAATATGACGACCGGAATGGAAAACCAAAAGGCTGCGGTGGAATCCGGACACTATCCGTTGTTTCGCTACAATCCTGAACTGGCGGCAGTGGGACAGAATCCGTTCAAGTTGGATTCCAAGGCGCCGAAGATCCGGTTCGAAGAATACGCGTACAAGGAAATTCGCTACAAGATGCTGACCAAGAGCGCTCCGGAAGAGGCAAAGCGACTTCTGGCACTTGCGCAGGAAGATGTGAATTCAAAGTGGCGCTATTACGAGCAGCTTGCGGCGTTGAAGTTCGAAGCACCGGCAACTAATTAATACTCTGCGGCCGCTTCCGCCCGGCACGCTCACACACTGACCAATACAGAGGACGTCAATGGATCTCTCAACCACGTATCTTGGACTTACGCTGAAAAATCCGATCGTGCCGTCTGCATCACCTATGTCGCGCACTGTTGCAAGCATCAAATCGATGGAGGACTTCGGCGCATCTGCGGTAGTTCTCTATTCGCTGTTTGAAGAACAAATTCGTCACGAAACCAAGGAACTGAATCATTTTCTTGATTACGGCTCGGAGAGCTTTGCGGAAGCAGTGTCGTATTTTCCGGATCATAAGGAATACTATCTCGGGCCGGAAGAATATCTCGAGCACATCCGCAAGGTGAAGGCGGCTGTGTCCATTCCGGTGATTGCAAGTTTGAACGGATCGACCGTCGGCGGATGGACAGAGCATGCGGCAAGAATTCAGGAAGCCGGCGCGGATGCACTGGAATTGAACATCTACTACATCCCGACGAATCCGGACACGACCGGAGGGTATGTGGAACAGTTGTATCTTGAGATTCTCCAGGCTGTCAAATCGAAAGTGACGATTCCGGTCGCAGTGAAATTGTCTCCATTTTTCAGTTCGCTTGCCAATATGGCGAAGCGGCTCGACGAGAACGGAGCGAATGGATTGGTTCTGTTCAACCGCTTCTATCAACCGGATATCAATCTGGAAGCACTCGAAGTTGAACCGAGCGTTGTGTTGTCGTCGTCCGACGCGTTGCGGCTGCCGCTGCGATGGGTTGCCATCCTCCATAAAAACATCAAGGCCGATCTCGCTGCGACGACAGGGATTCATACTGCGGAAGACGTCATCAAAATCACCATGGCCGGAGCCAGCGTGGCCCAGGTATGTTCGACGCTGCTGCGCTACGGACCGAAACGCATTGCGGAAATTCTGAACGGCATCGAGCAATGGATGGAAGAGCATGAATATGAATCATTAACCCAGATGCGGGGCAGCATGAGCCACAAATCGGTTGCCAACCCATCGGCATTTGAGCGTGCCAACTATATGAAGGCGCTCAACAGTTACATGTAGAAAGTGAAAAGCTAAAAGGCAAAAGGGAAGAACAGAACCAGAGAAGCCGTGCGGGTATCCGTGCGGCTTCTTCTATTTGGAGCACCGACCACCAATGAGCAACTCCTTCTCACAGTTCTATGACAGACTTGCGCCCGCGTATGATACGATGACGGGCTTCGAAAAGCGGATGAATGCGGAGCGCGATTTTTTTCGAGAAATAGTTTCCCGTTTTCACATCCACCGTGCTGTCGATGCCGGTTGTGGAACCGGCGTTCACGCACTCGTTCTGGCACAACTCGGCGTCAACGTCCTCGGCGTGGATATTTCCGGAGAGATGATTGCGGCTGCAAAACAACACGCCGAGGAACTCCGCCTTTCCGTGGAGTTCCGGCAAATGGATCTTCTGGCGCTGGCCGGCACGGCGAATCGCTATGATGCGGTGTTCTGTCTGGGGAACACACTGGCACATTGTGATTCCGCCGAACATCTTCGGCGTGTCGTAGAGGGCTTTTCCAGAACGATGGTTGCGGGCGGGGTGATTGTTCTCCAGGTGCTTAACTATGACCGCATTCTGGCGGATCGTCCACGAGTCATCAACAAAAGACAGGTGGGGGACTGCACATATGTGCGCTATTATTCGTACCATGATGAGAGAATTCTCTTCAATATACTCACCCTGTGCAAGAAGGGTGTTGACGTGAATCGTACGCTTCTCTCCACACCACTGTACCCTG
>JAPLFO010000161.1:40028-45180 GCA_026390635.1 Ignavibacteriales bacterium | reverse complement strand
GGCGTACCGAACTGGACAGCATCATGCAGTCCATCGGTTTTCAGTCAGAAGTGTTTGGCGGAACAGATTACTCACCGTTTGAGTCTGTTATGTCCCGCGATCTTCTTCTTGTCGCCTGTTCCGCGAGCTATTTCTCATGATACAAGCAGAAACCATGATGGAAAAATTTCTGCCGTCGGCGCGGCATGGACATGCACCAAAGTACTAAAGGCAAAAGTGAAAGATGAAGCCGTGCGGGTATTCCGTACGGCTCTCTTTATAAATAAACGGCCTGTCTTGTGCCGATCGAATAGTTCTTGACTCTTTTCTGCTTCGCCATTGATTTCAGATAATGATTCTCCCAAGGTTGGGAGAATGGAAGTTCTCTCGGTCCGGTGGAAAAGGGCTAGCTCATCTTGTCTTTCGCTGCAAATCTTTCTACTTTGGCAGAAGTCTTAGCCGACAGAGAACGATTGCATTTTGCCGGAAACGATCTGGAGCTTACTTCAAGATCTACAGAACCGAAATCTGTCGCCGCAATCCCAAATGTCTTTTTCCCATTTAAACACGGGAGACGATCATGATGATTCGTTCATGTCTTGCTATTTTTCTTTGCACTCTCGCGCTGACGGTGGCCACACAGGCGCAGCAGAAGATGAAAGCCAAGAACGAGTGGAAGCTCGTCTGGCAGGATGAGTTCAACGGCAAAAGACTCAATTCCAGGAAATGGAATGTCCTCTTGCGTGAGCAGAGTAAGCATGGTGAGTTGCAGTACTATGTGCCGGATGAAGTGCGGGTTGAGAAGGGCGTACTCCGCATCCAAAGCCGCGTGCGTTCATACGGTTCTATGAAATTCACCAGCGGAAGGTTGGACACGAAAAACAAGTTTTCTCCCGTCTATGGGCGATTTGAAATTCGTGCAAAATTACCCGGGGGAAAGGGAATCTGGCCGGCACATTGGCTCTATCCCCAGAACCGCAATTGGGAAATGGAATATACGATGGAAGATGCCGTTGCCAAAGGAAAGGAACGTCTCATCCCTGAAGATCGTCCGTGGTACACCGAGATCGATATCATGGAATTTCTCGGTCACGAAACGAACATCCTCTATGGGACTCTGCACTACTGTGCCTACGATGGTACCCGCCGGTCCAGTTCGGGAAAATGGCAGGGGGATTGTGACTACACAAAGGATTTCCATCTCTATACACTGGAATGGGAACCCGATTCAATCCGCTGGTTCATCGATGGACATTTGATTCATGCGACCGTCAACGGCATTCCCCATACTCCGCATTACCTGATTCTGAACACAGCCATTGGCGGAAGCTGGCCCGGCAATCCGGATTCGACGACGGTCTTTCCTCAATGCCATGATATTGATTACGTTCGCGTTTATCAGAAGAAGGCCTATTTCACTGATTGATTGAGAGGGAAGCCTCTTCTCAAAAAATCTTCCCGAGGTTCAATCCTGCCATGAAGATATGGACGACCGCAAGTGGGTATACCATTACGCGCGTGATAGGTGGTCGCTGTAATGTTTACCTACTCTCCAATGGCGGGAAGCATATTCTTGTCGACACGAATCTCAGCCGGTACCGGCACACACTCGTGCGCAGTCTTGAGACTCTAAAGATCGATCGCCTGGACGCATTGGTGCTGACGCATACACATTTTGACCATGTAGAAAATGCCGCATTCATTCAGAAGCAATACAGCGCTCAGGTGATAGTCCATGTTTCCGAAGCGGAATATTTGAGGCGGGGAAATACGCCATTGCCTTCGGGAACAATCCTGCCGACAAAAATTCTGACCAGCCTGATATCGAAGAGAGTGCAATCGCATTTTGCATACGAGCCGTGCAGGGCCGACATTCAGGCGGACGACGGCTTTAGCCTCCGGTCATTCGGGTTCAATGCCCGATTGATGCACACACCCGGTCAATCGTGCGGGATGATGAGCCTCATCGTCGAGAACGAAATCGCCTTTGTCGGAGATGCAATGATGGGGGTCTATCCCAATTCCATTTTTGTACCGTTCGCCGAAGATGCATCGCAACTGGTACGGAGTTGGGGGAAACTGCTTGACACAGAATGCACGCTGTTTTTGCCGGGTCACGGCTCGCCCGTCGGCCGTGTGCTCGTCGAGAAATGCTATCGACGGCGGGTATCGCAGTGATAGCGGGACGCTTTGAACTTTCCGGCAGTATCAAATTCTTCCATCGCTTTGCGATAATCCCGTCTGTTGAGTATATTTCTCTATGAAGCGATTTCGCCGCCCGGTCTGGGTGGTTCTCTCCTCAAAGCTCCGCGGCTGGATACGATCGCATTTCTTGCCGATACCGCCGTACGATTTCACTTGGTCGATGTGAATGATACACTCCGCTTTCCGAACGCGCAGTTTTTTTACTCTATTGAGCAGGCGCAATCCGGCGGATTGTTTTCTGAAATTGTTCGTATCGGCCCGAATGTACGGTCTGTCGTTGTCGCAAGCTCTCTGTCCGGCGATCAAACCCTGTTGTTTCGCACGCGGACAATGATGACAGGGGATACGAGCACCTACTCGGATCCGGCGGTTCGTACACTCTACTTCACGCCGCGCCAGCTTTCCATCAGTTCCATTTCAGACAGCGCTGTCACTCTTGCATGGCTTGATAGCTGCAATTATGAAACAGGAATTGTTGTCGAACAGAGCACAGATGGTATTGCCTATTACGCGGTCCATGTGCTTGGTCCCAATGCCCGTGGAGATACACTACACGGCTTCTATTCGTCTTCATTGACTTACTATTTTCGCGTCCGTGCAACGTCTGCACGATCCATAAGCGGGTATTCCAATATTGCGAGCGGCATGATCGAATTTCCGGCGCCGGGAGTTCTGCGATTGAGTTCACTCTCAACGGCGCAGCTCCGGCTGGAGTGGCAGGACAATAGCAAGATCGAAACCGGATTTGACGTGCAGATGAGTACGGACGGGAGTTCTTTCAGCACACTTGCCCTTGCGGGAAAAGATTCTACAGGGGCATCGATTCCCGGGACGTTCGTCGAAGGGAAAACATATTCGTTTCGTGTTCGGGCGCTAAGAGTCAAGAACGGGCAGACGAATTACTCCGCATTTTCCAACGTCGCTCTCGGCGGTGTCAAAGATGCGGCAGGAATTGATTGGGTTTCTGTAGATGGCGGTTCGTTCGTCATGGGAAGCAACGCCGGACAGTCCAACGAACAACCCGAAACCCCGGTGCGTCTCGACAGCTATAAAATCAGCCGGACGGAAATCACATTTGACCAGTATCATGATTTCTGTCTGGATTCGACGGCATATGCAGATCCTTCAGATTTGGGGTGGGGACGTGGAAACAGGCCCGTCATCAATGTCAGTTGGGACGAAGCGAACGCTTTTTGCAGATGGGCGAGTTCAAGAACCGGAAAGACCGTTCGATTGTGTTCAGAAGCAGAATGGGAATTTGCCTGTCGGGGCGGTACTGCATCCAAGAATTATACATACAGCGGAAGCAATAGCGCCGGCACAGTCGCCTGGACGTATGAAAATTCGGTCTCCAGAACCCAGTCGGTCGGTTCCAAGCAAGTAAATGAGCTTGGGATCTATGATATGTCCGGCAATGTCTGGGAATGGTGCTCGGACTGGTATGCTGCATTTCCGGGTACGGCACAGGTCAATCCGAACGGACCGGCCAGCGGGATTTCGAGGGTACTCCGGGGCGGATCCTGGTATACTTCCTTCCGAAATGCCACGGTGCATTCCCGTTCGGACGCACCCTCAAGCTCTCGCAGCCAGGATGTGGGGTTCAGAGTGGTCAAGTTAGACTGAGCAGGAACAAAATTCTTGATTGTCGGCTCCGCTTTGCGTATATTTACTCGCTTAATTTCGTTTTTTGACCGAAAATAACTGATGTTCCATTTATCAAAGATCCCCCCATGCTACGCGCCAAGAAAAAAATCAGCCAAAGAGTCATTAAGGAAGACAAAATCGCCACCACCTACTTCAAGACCCGTGAGTGGTTGGAAGAAAACAGACATCGGTTGAGCACCATCGGTATAGTGGTCGCGGTGGTCATCATTGGTCTCTGGTTCTATCTCAACAACGTGAAGACCAGAAATGAGAAGGCGGCGTCGGATTTCGCCAAGATTTTTGTCTATTTCGATAATGGACAGTACCAGATTGCGCTCAACGGGATTCCGGAACGAAACGTGTCGGGTCTTCAGTCCATCGTCGACAACGGCGGCAGCACAACAGCCGGCAATGTGGCAAAGTTCTATCTTGCCAGCGCCTATTATAATATGCAGGAGTATGGCAAGGCACTACAGTACTTTGAGGATTTTTCGGGAAGCGATCCTTTGTTGAAAGTCTCCGCCATCTCCGGTGCTGCCGGTTGCTACGAGGCGAAGAAGGACTTCAAAAAAGCAGCTGAAGCATTTGAGAAAGCCGCATCAAAGAATTCAGAAGATCCGAACATTGCCGAAAATCTCTCCAACGCAGCACGCAACTACGCGAAAGCCGGCGAGAAGCAGCGCGCCATCGATCTGCTCAACAAAATCAAAAAAGAATTTCCCGCTTCCGCTGCTGCACGCAACGTCGAACGGTATCTCGCGGAAATCAACGCCTGAGGTAATACAATGCTGACTGAATTTGGCAAGATCCTGATTTTCTTCATTATCGGCGTGTTGTTTACCGGTGTTGGGCTGCTCACCGCCTGGTTGATCCGGCCCCGCCGTCCCTATCCGGCAAAAAACTCGATCTACGAATGCGGCGAAGATACGATCGGCTCCTCCTGGGTGAAATTCAATATTCGTTTCTACGTGGTGGCGCTTATCTTCGTCATTTTTGAAGTGGAAACTGTTTTCCTGTTCCCGTGGGCGGTCGTGCTGCATACGCTCGGTATGTTCGGTTTTCTGGAAATGGTGGTTTTCCTCGGAATCTTGATCGTCGGATATGTGTACGTGTGGGCAAAGGGCGATCTGGATTGGGACAAGCCATCGCCGAGAATTCCCACATATGTCAAAGGGGTGGGTGTCGTCACAACTGAAAACAATCAACAACAAGCTGCTGCATAAGGCCGGATAAGGTCGCAAGGGCCGCAAAGGCGGCAAAGGATAGATGCATGGGACTTCTCGACCTCAAATTTGAAAATGACAATGTGCTTGTGACGTCGCTC
>JAPLFO010000161.1:0-39979 GCA_026390635.1 Ignavibacteriales bacterium | reverse complement strand
GATTCGCTGTTGAATTGGGCGCGCCTTTCTTCTTTGTATCAGCTGCAGTTCGGCTTGGCATGCTGTGCCATCGAGATGATGGCCGCCTCCGCATCCACGTTCGACATGATGCGCTTTGGCGTCATTCCCCGTGCAACGCCCCGGCAGGTGGACGTGATGATTGTGTCCGGCACCGTAACGCTGAAAATGGCAACGCGCATCAAACGATTGTATGATCAAATGGCCGAGCCGCGGTACGTGCTTTCCATGGGAAGCTGTGCAAATTGCGGCGGACCATACTGGGAACATGGCTATCACGTGCTGAAAGGCGTTGACCGCATTATCCCTGTCGATGTGTATATTCCGGGCTGTCCGCCCCGCCCCGAAGCGCTGCTGGAAGGCCTGATGAAGCTGCAAGAAAAAGTCCGCAACGAAAGCCTAGCAAAAAAGAAAACCGCATGACATCTCAAGAGATCTTCGACAGGCTGAACGCGCAGTTCGGCGCTGTCTCCGACGCCGGCATCGAATCGAAACTCGATGCTCCAGTTGATCCCTGCATCAAAGTGTCCACTACTCATCTGAAGTCGATTGCGCTCTTTCTCCGCGACGACGAGGAATTGCAGTTCGAGCATTGCTCCTGCCTTTCCGGTGTGGACTTGAAAGGGAAGTTCGCAGTGGTGTATCAGCTCGCCTCCCTGACCAGGAAGCACAAGATCACGATTCGGGTGGAAGTCCCTGCCGATGCTCCGACCGTGCCGTCTCTGGAATCTGTATGGAAGACGGCCAACTGGCACGAGCGCGAAGCGTTTGACATGTTCGGAATCGTGTTTACCGGACATCCCGATTTGCGACGTATTCTGATGCCGTACGATTGGGAAGGACATCCCCTCAGAAAAGATTATCAAGTACCAGAATTCTATAATGGCATGCGAGTGCCGTACTGAGCGACCTATGACAGACTCGACGACTACACAAACGACGACATCCAGCGGCCGCACTCTTCGCACCGAAGAGATGATTATCAACATGGGCCCCCAGCATCCGGCAACGCACGGTGTGCTCCGGCTGGAACTGGTAGTGGACGGCGAAATCGTTCACGAAGTGATCCCGCACATCGGCTACCTGCATCGCTGCTTCGAGAAGCATTGCGAACATATGACCAATTATCAGCAGGTCATACCCTATGTGGATCGCATGGACTATTGTGCGGCAATGAACAACGAATTCTCGTATGTGGTGGCGGCAGAGCGGCTGCTGAAGATCGAGGTGCCGGAACGCGTACAGTATATCCGCGTCATCATGGCAGAGCTGAATCGAATCGCCAGTCATCTGATTGCCATCGGAACGTACGGCATAGACATCGGCGCCTTCACGCCGTTCCTCTACTGTTTCATCGACCGGGAAATGATTCTCAATCTGTTCGAGATGACCTGCGGCGCCCGTCTGCTTTACAATTATATGTGGATCGGCGGACTGTCGCACGATCTTCCTCCCGAGTTCGCCCCGAAGACCAAAGAGTTCTGCACCTACTACCGCAAGCGCATCGAAGAGTTTAACAACCTGCTCACCTTCAACAAGATTTTTGTGAAACGGACGGCCAACGTCGGCGTACTTCCGAAAGATGTCGCAATCAATTACGGTTGCTCAGGTCCGATGCTTCGCGGCAGCGGTGTCGACTGGGATCTCCGTCGTGACGATCCGTATTCTGTGTACAACAAAATCGAGTGGGAAGTCTGCGTGGGCAAGGGCGAAATGGGAACTGTCGGTGACTGCTGGGACCGTCACATCGTGCGCATGCGCGAAATGGAACAGAGCCTGATCATCATCGAACAGGCGCTGGCGCAACTGCCGGAGGGCGATGTGCAGGCAGCGATTCCGAAGCGTATCCGCCCGAATCCCGGCGAGGTCTACGCCCGTACCGAATCGCCGCGCGGCGAACTCGGTTTCTACATTGTCAGCGACGGTACGGCAACACCGTACCGCGTGAAGGGGCGCGCTCCGGCATTTTCAAACTTGAGCGTCATCGGGGAAATTTCCCGCGGCGCGATGATTGCTGATATGATTGCTATAGCCGGCAGCACGGACATTGTGCTCGGCGAAGTGGACCGTTAATCGAACATACATAGACTGTTTATATGGACCCATATCTTCTCTCGATTCTTACCAACATCCTGCTGGCTCTTGTGCCGCTGGTGTTCGTACTCGTCTATGCGCTGGTGACCATTTATGTCGAAATGAAAATGGCGGCGCATATCCAGAACCGGCTTGCATACATGCGTACCGGATGGCATGGTGTGTTGCAGCCGATTGCCGATATGCTGAAACTGCTGCAGAAGGAAGACACCATCCCGACGGACGCAAACAGGGGGCTGTTCATTCTCGCACCCTATCTGGTATTCACAGGAACGTATGCCGCATTTGCGGTGATTCCATTCTCCAGTGCGTACATCGGAAGTAACATCGATCTTGGTGTCCTCTACCTGCTTGGCGTCTCATCGCTCGTAGTAGCCGGCATTCTGATGGGCGGCTGGGCAGCCAACAGCAAGTGGACGCTCTACGGCGGAGTCCGATCCGCGGCACAGATTATGAGCTATGAAATCCCGAGCGCGTTTGTCATTCTCAGCGTGGTGATGGTGACGGGTTCGATGAACTTCAACGTCATCTCGAAGTTTCAGGAAGGCGGTGTCCAGAACTGGCTGATCCTGGGCGGTGCGTTTCCGCTGGCGAAAAAGCTGGCGCTGATTCCGTTCATGTTTGTGATGTTCCTCATCTATTATATCTCGTCGATGGCGGAAACGAACCGCAATCCGTTCGATCTTCCCGAAGCCGAATCAGAGCTGGTGCAGGGATACAACACCGAGTACAGCGGAATGAAATTCGCAATGTTCTATCTTGCAGAATATGCAAATCTCTTCATTGTTTCGGCCGTTGTGACTTTCCTTTTCTTTGGCGGCTGGACGAGCCCCTTCGGTGCGACGGCCTCGGGTCCCTGGTGGGATTCCTTCTGGTTCGTGTCAAAGTGTATGGTATTTGTGGTGTTAAATATCTGGCTTCGCTGGACCCTGCCGCGTTTCCGCGTCGACCAGCTGATGTATATGTCCTGGAAAGTCCTGACGCCGTTTGCCATGGCGTGTGTGCTGGCAATCGGCTTGATTCTTGTCTGGTGAGGAGAGTATGAATCCTGTTGCAGAATATTTTGATGATATCTATTCAGGCGTCAAGACGGCGATGATAGGGATGCGCATCACAATGAAGCATCTCTTCACTCCCGCCATCACGATCCAATATCCGGACGTGAAGCTGAAACTTCCGGAGCGCGCACGCAACCGCCTCTATGTGAATATGGACGATTGCATCGGCTGCAACCAGTGCGCTATGGCGTGCCCGGTGGATTGCATCAACGTCGAGACGATCAAGTCGCAGCCGGAAGATAATCTCGGAACAACCTCTACCGGACAGAAGAAGCGTCTCTACGTTTCCGAATTCACGATTGACATCGGCAAATGTTGCTACTGTGGACTATGCGTGCCGCCATGCCCGACTGTCTGCATCAAGATGACTGACGTCTACGAGTTTTCAGAATATGATCGGCACAATTTGATCTACAGCTTCAGCACTATGACGCCGGCAGAAATCGAAACAGCAAAAGCAAAAGCCAAAAAAGCGGATGAAGAAGCTGCGGCGAAAAAAGCGGCTGCCGCCGCGGCTGCAAAAGCTGCTGCCGAGGCAAAAGCTCGTGAAGCATCTGAAGCCGCTGCAAAGGCTGCTGTCGAAGCAGCTCCGGCGCCGCCCGCACCCGTCGTGGACATCCCTTCCGCGCCGGCGAGTGCTGCCGTCGAGCCCCCGAAATCCGAACAACCATAAGTGGCAAGAGTATGAACATTGAATTGATCGATATTATCTTCTACTTCCTGGCGATCGTGGTCATTGCGTCCGCATCGGTGGTCGTCTTCTCACGGAATATTTTGTATTCCGCTTTTTCATTGCTCTTCACGTTTGTCGGAGTGGCGGGGTTGTATGTGCTTCTGACAGCGGATTTTCTGGCGATTACGCAGTTGGTGGTGTACGTTGGCGGGATTCTGGTGCTTATCCTTTTCGGCGTCATGCTGACGAACAATGTCTTCAATGTTGACATCAAGACCGGCTCGATTAAAACGCTGCCGGCACTGGTGCTGACCGCAGTGATGGCGGGAGTGCTCTGCGGAATCTTTTTCTTTACGCAATGGACCGTTCGACCATCGGAAGTTGTGCCGACCAGTACGGCACCGGCGATCGGCATGGCGTTGATGACGGGATACATACTGCCGTTTGAGGTCGCATCCGTTGTGTTGCTGGTGGCAATGATCGGTGCAGCCATGATCGCCCGCCGCGACACGGGAAAGCAAAATTAGCCACAGTCCGGAGGATCTCGAATGATGCCGCAGGCATCATTCGGAAGAACACAGAGAAAAAATGAGAACACAGAGAGATTTTTATATGTAGATGCGCATGGGGGACTATTGAAAAAGTTCCTCTGTGCTCTCTTCTTTTCCTCTGCCCGCTTCGCCGAGCTCAGCGAGGCGAGTGTTCTCTGTGGCAAACGCTTTTCTATCTAGGTTTGACACTTTTTTGAAAGCAACCGTATGACTTTTCACATTTCGTTGATTCATTATCTTCTTCTCAGCGCGGTTCTTTTCTCGCTGGGCATATACGCCGTCGTGACGCGGCGCAATGCCATCCTTGTGTTGATGGGAATTGAACTGATGCTGAATGCCGCCAATATCAATTTTATCGCATTCTCTAGATACAGCGGGACAAATCTTGACGGACAGCTTGTTGCAGTGTTTGTCATCATCCTTGCAGCATGCGAAGCGGCCGTCGCTCTGGCAATCGTGCTGAACATGTTCCACCAGTTCAACACCGTCAACGTCGACGAAGTACATTCGTTAAAGGACTGATCCGATATGACTCAAGAATTACTCCTTCAGCTTGCCACGGCGATCCTGTTCCTGCCGCTGCTCAGCTTTCTGATCATCATCTTCTTCGGAAAAAAACTTCCGCGGCAGGGCGATATTGTTAGCCTTTCGCTGGTCGGACTGGCTCTCGCGTCGGCATTCGCGATCCTCATCGGAAAACTAACGTTATTCCATGCGGAAACCATCAGCTACACGTTTACCTGGGTGGACTTCGGCAAGGTCACCGGCATCGGGCATCTCAAGCTTGAGCTCGGCATCATGGTGGATAACCTCGTTGCAGTCATGCTCGTGGTGGTGACGCTGATCAGCTTCCTGGTGCACCTCTTCTCCGTCGAATACATGCATGGCGATGTCCGCTACTCGCGCTACTTTGCGTATCTCGGAATTTTCACGTTTTCGATGCTCGGGATCGTGATCACGAACAACTTCTTTATGATGTATGTGTTCTGGGAACTGGTGGGACTCAGCTCCTATCTGTTGATTGGCCATTGGTATGAAAAGAAATCTGCTTCTGATGCCGGTAAGAAGGCGTTTATTGTCAACCGGGTCGGCGACGTCGGCATGTTCATCGGTATCAATATCCTTTGGACGAATTTCCATACGCTCACGTTCGAGGGCGTCTTCGGCGCGATGAAAGCCGGCCACATCCCGTTTGAGAGCAATCCGTGGTTGACCGCTGCCGGCATCCTGATTTTCTGCGGCGCCGTCGGCAAGTCCGCCCAGTTCCCGCTGCATGTCTGGCTCCCGGATGCGATGGAAGGCCCGACACCTGTCAGCGCCTTGATCCATGCGGCAACGATGGTGGCGGCGGGCGTGTATCTTATCGCTCGTACATTCCCCATGATGACGGCTGATGCGCTGATGGTCATCGCTTATGTCGGTGCGATCACGGCATTCATTTCCGCAACCATCGCCATCGCGCAAAACGATATCAAGAAAGTGCTCGCCTATTCCACCGTCAGCCAATTGGGATACATGGTGATGGGGCTTGGCGTTGGAGCGTACACGGCCGGATTCTTTCACCTGGCCACCCATGCAGCATTCAAAGCAGGCCTATTCCTCGGCGCCGGTTCGGTGATCCATGCGATGCATCATGCGCTGCATCATCAGGGTGATCACCATACGGATCCTCAAGATATCAGAAATATGGGCGGACTGCGAAGCAAGATGCCAGTGACGTTCTGGACATTTTTGATTTATACCCTGGCGATTTCCGGAGTACCGCTGACCTCGGGCTTCATGAGCAAGGATGAGATCCTGGCGGGCACGCTCGCATACGGAAATCTTACCGGCCATGTGTTTATTCCGATTGTCGGATTTCTGGTGGCCGGATTGACCGCGTTCTATATGTTCCGCATCGTGATTCTTGCCTTCATGGGAACCCACGCGGATGCAGACCGGTGCCATTGAACGCCCGGAGAGTGTTGTGCCGGCAATTGTCGCGGCAACCGGCATTGAACCGTTCGAGGAAGCGCTCCATCATGTACACGCGGCAGCGATGTATCTTTCGCTGAGCGTCGCAGGGATCGGCATTCTGCTTGCCTTCATGACGTACTATTGGAAGAAGATCAATGCGGACGCGGTTGCGTCGGCACTGGCTCCGATGCACCGGTTCCTTTCCAACAAATGGTACTTCGACGAACTCTACGACGCCACGGCTGTCCGCGGAACGATGGGACTTGCGCGGCTGCTTGCCTGGTTTGACGGCAAAGTAGTCGAGGGCATGGTAAACGGAACCGCCCGTTGGACGATGGGCCTGACGCTCGGACGCAAACAGAATTGGAAGGAGGGGGGCGCAGAATCGTTGATCTACATGGGCGTGAGCATGGTGATTGCGCTCTTCACCGGATACTCTGCGACCAGTGCCATGACGCACGTGGGCGCCGGTTTCTGGACAATCGCCGGCAACGGTGTTCTCGGTCTGCTGATTGCTGGCGGCGTGTATTTTTTGCTGCATGCCGGAGTGGGCGGATTTGACAACAAAATTGTCGACGGCGCGGTTAACCTGACTGCCTATCTGGCCGGATTCTTTGGACTTGTTCTGCGCCGCATACAGACCGGCCGTGTGCAAACGTATGTATTATTTGTGATTTTCGGTGTGATGATGATCTTTTTTATGTATCGCGCGATCTAAAAAACCTCGCGCATTTTTCGTAACCGTAACAATAGGATTGTGTCATGATGGAATTCAAAATACTCGGTATCGGGATTCTGACATGGATAACGTTTCTGCCTGTCCTCGGAATGATCGTGGTACTTGCGCTTCCGAAAGACAGCAAATCCGTTACTCGGTGGACATCTCTTGCCTTTACGGCGCTGCAACTGGTGCTGGCGGGCGTCATCTTCATGAACTTCGGTCGCGGCATTCCGGGCGTCAACTCGCTGGACGGCATGCAGTTCAAAGAGCTCGCAACGTGGATCGACATCAAGAGTGTTTCCTGGTTTGGCCGCATTCATATCGACTACTTCGTCGGCATAGATGGCATCAGCACTCCGATGGTTCTGCTTACGGCTTTAATTTCCTTTATTGCCGTACTCTCATCGTGGAACATCGAAAAATCGGTGAAGGGCTACTTTGCATTGCTGCTGCTGCTGGACACCGGCATGATGGGCGTCTTCGTGTCGCTCGATTTCTTCCTTTTCTATGTATTCTGGGAAGTGATGCTGCTGCCGATGTATTTCCTGATCGGTGTGTGGGGCGGTCCGCGTCGTGAGTATGCCGCGATCAAGTTCTTCATTTACACACTGCTCGGCTCCGTTCTCATGCTGCTCGTGATTTTGGCCCTGTACTTCAGTGTGGCAATCGTGGATCCGGCCACCGGTGAAAAGATGCACACGTTTAACATGCTCGCAATGATGAACCCGGCGAATTTTGAACCCGGATCGATTCTGGCAGGACTGAACACCTATTGGCGCTATGTGGCGTACGTCGGACTCTTCATCGGCTTTGCGATCAAAGTGCCGATCTTCCCGTTCCATACATGGCTGCCCGATGCGCACGTGGAAGCCCCGACGGCGATCAGCGTTATTCTGGCGGGTGTCCTCCTGAAAATGGGAACGTACGGTTTGATGCGTATCGCCTTCCCGATTTTTCCCGATGCGGCGATCTACTTCCTTTATCCGCTGGCATTTGTCGGCTTCATTAACATTGTCTATGGCGCCCTGTGCGCCATGGCGCAGAAGGATTTCAAGAAGCTCATCGCGTATTCTTCTGTCAGCCACATGGGTGTTGTGATTCTCGGAATGGCGGCAATGAATACCCAGGGCATGGTCGGTGCCATGTTCCAGATGTTCAATCATGGTACCATCACCGCAATGCTCTTCTTGATTGTCGGCGTTATTTATGACCGTGCCCACACGCGCGGCCTCGATGACTTCGGCGGCTTGATGAATCAGATGCCGAAATACTCCGCAATCATGGTGGTCGCATTCTTTGCGGCGCTTGGCCTTCCGGGCCTCAGCGGATTTGTTTCCGAAGCGTTCTCGTTCCTCGGCGCGTTCCAGACGTTCCGCTGGGTGACAATTGCTTCCACGCTTGGCATCGTGCTCACCGCGGCGTACATGCTCTGGACGCTGCAACGTGTCTTCCTCGGGACGTTGCCGGAAAAATGGAAAGATCTTCCGGACATCAACGGTCGCGAAATGGTTGCGCTTATTCCGCTCGGCATCATTGTGCTGGTGCTTGGCGTGTATCCGTCTCCGATGCTTGATATTATGAATTCGTCCGCCAACGCTCTTGTGGATTTTGTGAAGAGCGGCAGCGGCCTCGCACTTCTTGGCAGATAATCTGAGAAACGACTGATATGATAGAACAAATTCTCTCTAACATGTGGTACATCCGGCCGGAGATCGCGCTTACGATCACCTGTCTTGCCGCGATTCTCGCCGACGTCTTCTTTAAACGGAAGGCACTCGTGGCGGGTGTCGTGCTGGGCGGGCTGTTGGCCAGCGGCGTACTTTTGATGGAGCAATATGGCGTGAGCGCTCCCGCATTTTCGCATATGCTGGCGGTTGATCCCTTCTCGGTGTATTTCCGCGGGGTCATTCTGGTGACAGCGATGTTTGTGGTGCTGTTCTCGCTTTCCTCGGTCGAAATAAACAATCCGCGTCTGCGGGTTGGCGAGTATTATGCACTGATCGTTGCGATGACGCTGGGTATGACGCTCATGGCGGGATCGAGCAACATGTTAATGATGTACCTGTCGCTCGAACTGACAAGCCTGAGTTCGTACATCCTTGCCGGCTTCACGAAAAATGCCCCGGCGTCTGCTGAGGCGTCGCTGAAATATGTCATCTTTGGCGCACTCTCGTCCGGATTGATGCTCTACGGCATTTCGATTCTGTATGGATTGACGGGCTCTTTAGATATCTATGCCATCAATCATGTGTTGATGACCATGGGCGCCAACCGGCTGGCTCTCCTCATCGCCGGTGTGCTGATCATGGCGGGATTCGGTTACAAGATTTCCGCGGTGCCGTTTCACTTCTGGACTCCGGATGTGTATGAAGGTGCTCCGGTGACGATCACTGCTTTTCTGAGCGTAGCCTCCAAAGCGGCGGGATTTTCGATGTTGATGCGCTTCATGAAGGTGACCTTCATCGACTCCACATTTGCCGGTCCCGTCGGTACCTGGGCATTGATTCCGGGTTTCGAATTTACCAATATTCTCATCGTGCTCTCTGTGCTGACGATGACGCTGGGAAATCTGGTGGCGGTCTGGCAGAAAAATGTGAAACGCTTGCTTGCGTATTCCAGCATTGCACATGCCGGCTATATGCTCATGGGGTTGGTGGTTCTCGGCAATGACGGCTTTGCCGCGGTATTGATATATTTTGTGATCTACATGTTTATGAACCTTGGCGCCTTCTTTGTGGTAATGCTCGTGTCCAACAAGACGGGAAGCGAGCACATCGATACCTACAAAGGACTTGGTTCACGCGCGCCGCTGCTCTCGGTCGCCATGGCGATTTTCCTTGTCTCGCTGACCGGTCTGCCGCCGACGGCGGGCTTCATCGGAAAATTGTATTTATTTGCTGCGCTGATTAATGCCAAGATGATCTGGCTTGCGATTGTCGGTGCGCTGAACAGTGTCGTGTCACTCTATTATTACGTGTTGATCTTCCGCAACATGTTCCTGCGCGAAGGGACAGGATCAACCGAGCCGCTGAAGTTTGCCCTGTCCGACAATATTATTCTGTTCCTCCTGCTGATTCCGACATTGGTACTGGGATTGTATTTTACTCCGCTTGTGCAGTTTGCGCAGTATTCTGTCGCCATGTTCGGCGTCCGGTGACAAGTATTGAGTGTGCAATAGAAAAGGCGCTGAGTGATCGGCGCCTTTTTTGAGTCTAATCTTGGTCTCTGCGAAATCCATTAATCAGCGTAATCTGCGATGCAGGCGTTCCCTTGGATCTTCTGCGAACTGATTACTCTCCGCTTTCCTCAACGACTTTCACCGCTTCATTCCTCTCAAAATCCCAGAGCGTCTTTCTCTTCAAATCCTCCAGCGCAAGTTTGTAGTCCACCAGCGCGGCAAGATCGTTCAATTTCGCAGAAGTCAAACGCTGCTGCGACTGTGCCAGCTCATCCCGATTGATGGTGCCTGATTTGAAGCGTTCAAGATTGATGTCGTATCCCCGTTGTGCGACAGATACCACCTTCCCCAATACCTTGATGCGCGATTCGGCAACATGGAACCTGTTGACCAGATCGAGCACTTCCTGGCGGATCTGTTGCTGGGTGTAGTCCTGTGCGGCAACCGCGTTCCGGTATTGAATGTGGGCTGATTCCACTTCCAGGCTGTTGGTGCCCCAATCGAAGATCGGAACGGAAATCGTCAACGCCGCGTTGCGTGTCGCTCCGAAATCCTGGAACACCCTGGCCGGATCGGTATTGTTCCGGTTTAGTCCGTACGAGGCTGTCAGATCGAATCGGAATTCACGCTTTGTATTTGCAAGATCGATATCGATTTCGCGCAGCCGCTTATTCATTTCCCCGATGCTCACTTCCGAGCGATGCTCAAGTGCAGATTGGATTGCCCTGGCGGTATCCAGTGCGACAGGCTGATACACGAGAGAATCGCGAACTTCGATTTCATCAGAGAGAGACATGCCGAGCATCAGTCGCAGTGTATTCTTCTCCCGCGCAAGATCGCGTTGAGTGTTCAGCAAATCATTCTGGCTGGTCACCAGGTCCACCTCGGACTTGAGTGCCTCGACTTCGGCGATCAGCCCGGCTTCATATTTGCTTTGCGCTGTGGTGTAGGAGTCTTGGTTCTGATCGACCTGTTCCTGCACGATTGCCACACGCCGCTGGAGTTGATAGACAATGTAGTATTCATTGGTGACGTTGTAGATAATATTCAACTGATCCCGCACGTAGGACGTCTGCGTCTGCTGCAATCCGAGGAGGGCCTTTTCGTGAGCGATGCCCAGCTGGTTGGCGGTGAAGAACGGCTGACGATATTCCACGGCAAAATTGCTGAAATAGTCGCGCGTTGTCTGCGAAGAACCGCTCAGTCCCGAGGTCTGATCTCTCCGGAAAACATAGTCGCGAAATGTCAGCGTGCCGCCGGTGAAGACGAGCGGCTGCGTGATGTTCAAAGTTGCCTGCATCTGCATTGTTTGAGTCTGATAAAATTGATACGCCTGTGTTTCAGGATTGAATTGATTGGTCAACGATTCCCGGAAATTCGGGAGGTCCACCGAGAGGTCAATGGTTGTACGCAGGCGGCGCAGGGCGGCCTGATAGTTTTTCCGTGAACTCTGATAGTCGGAAGCTGCATTGCCGGTTGCATATCCCTGTTTCAGAGCGAGATCGATGCAGCGGCGCACGGAGAGTTCGGTTGTCGGCTGTGCTGAGGCCGGGGGAAGGATTGTGAAGAGAATCAAAAATATTGCAATGAAGGAGAGTCTATTCATATCGGAGAGATTCAATAGGATCTTTATAGGCAGCCTGACGCGCCGGGTAGTATCCGAAGACAATGCCGACCGCTGCAGAAACACCGAAGGCAAGCAATATGGAGGAAATTGAAACGACCGTACGCCATCCGGCGTACAGCGTAATGACCATGGTAATTGTATAGCCAAGAATGATGCCGATCAGGCCTCCGACAAAACTGAGGAAAACGGCTTCAAAAAGAAATTGGCTGAGTACGTCCGACCGCGTAGCTCCGATGGCCCGCCGTATGCCGATTTCTCTCGTTCGCTCCATCACGGAGGCGAGCATGATGTTCATGATGCCGATACCGCCTACCAGCAAAGAAATGCCTGCGATGGCGCCCATCACTATATTGAAGATCCGCTGAGTCTCCTGGCTCTGACGCACAAGCGCTTCGGGAACGACGATTTCATAGTCATCAACCCCGAAATGGCGGCGTTCCAGGATGCGCCGCACCACCGTGGTTGCTTCTTCGATCGTGGATTCCCGGGCGACTTTGATGGTCAATTGGTCCAGAATATACCGGTCCGCAGGGGAGGAACTTGTTGCATTGTCGCGCCGTCCTTGCCCGACGATAGAGAAAGAACGGGCTGCCGATCGGCCATGGTCAAGTTTGTATTGTGCCGTCGACAGCGGTATGTACACATCCACGTTGACATTGCGGACCGATACGTTTTCCATTTTCTTGTTTGGCGCCAACTGCTGGTCCATGACGCCGATAACGGTGAACCATTGATCGTCGATTTTCACCTTCGCGCCGATCGGCTGGGCAAATTGCAGCAAGCTTTTTCTTACGTCGCTGCCAATGACGCAGACGTTATCCTGATTCGTCAGGTGCGACGGCATCAGAAAACTTCCGTCGATCACTCTGTACCCGAATGTGGAAAGAAAATCCGGAGTTGTACCTATCACGCGGACATCGCGGCGGTTTGTTCCGAACTGGATAGGAGATGTCTTTTCCCACTGGCCGATGGCTGATTCAATCAGAGGACAGATGTCGAGGATCGCTTGTGCATCCATCATGTCGAGCCCGGGTGAAAAGTTTGCCTTCGCTCCGGACATGCTCTGTGCGGTCGGCGCTTTGGTGCGGATGATGATGTTATTCATTCCCATCAACCGGATTTGTTCGAGTGCTTCCTGCCGCGCGCCTTCGCCGATAGAAAGCATTGCGACGACGGCGGCAACACCGAAGATAATACCGAGTGCTGTAAGGGCCGAACGCAGTTTATGCGCCTGCAATCCGGCGATCCCGATCAGTATGTTTTCTCGGTAGTTCAACGCTTGCCGTTTTTTTTCGATTGTTCCTTTGCAGGGGCGGCGGGCGATGATTCTTTGGATTCCGGATTCCGCAGAGCTACTTTGTCACCGGTCTGGAGCCCGGATTTCACGATGATGAAGTTGCTGTTCTTCACTCCCAGTTGGATTTCCTGCGCCTTGTACGCAGATCCTTTGACGACGTAAGCAACGATCTTTCCCTCTTTCTCGAACACGGATTCCAACGGAATGGAAAGGACGTCATCAATTCTTTCCATAACGATCTCATTGCTGGTGGTCATGCCGGGCCGTAATATTGGATCCGCTCTCTCGAGGTCCAGAACCACCTCAAAAGTCTTGATTGCTGTTGCACGATCTTTCTGTTGTCCGATGGTACCGACGGTGCTTACCGTGGCGTCAAAGACGCGATCCGGGAAGGCATCCAATCGAATATGTGACTTCTGACCGGCAACGACTTTGCTGATGTCCACCTCGTTCACATTTGTCAGCGACTGTATTTGCGTCAGATCCGGCAGGCTGACGAGCGGCATGCCGGGATAGGGAGAATCTCCGACGGCGATTTTGCGGTTAGTGCTTCCGTTCATTTCGTAGACGGCAAGTCCGGCAAAGGGTGCCCGCAAGGTGTAGAGTTCGCGGTCGGTTCGGGCACGGAGCAGATCTGTTTCGACCTGGTGGATCCGCAGTTTGGCTTTCTGAGTATCGGATTTGTCAATGATCTTCTGGGTTTCAATACGCATCCTGGCTTGCTCCACAGAAAGCCGGTTCTTTTCAACATTGATCTCGGCTGCTTTGCGGTCCACGTCCGCTTCGAATTTCGTCTTTTCAACCTGCAACAGGGACTGCTGATATGCCAGGTCGATATTTTTCAAATTGAGTTCCAGGTCTGCCATGCGCTGGTTTTGGTTGGCCTTGAGCGTGGCAAAGTCGGACTGTAGGATGTTCAAATCGTTGTCGCGGTCTGAAATCGTCTTGTCCACGTCTGTTGTTGCAAACTGAACAATGACATCGCCGGTTTTCACGGATGTTCCTTCCGGCATCAGGTAGACGATTTGCATCTGGCCGTAGCGGACACGGGGGGTCGTGAGCGTGAAGGATCGTTTGGCGCGAAGTTCTCCGCTGACAATGATACTCACGGAAAACTGACCTTTTTTCACCGCAGTCGTGGCGATGCTGCCGCTGTCGTCGGAAGAGAGGAAGACAAAAAGAAGTATAAGGATGCCAATAACGGCTGGTATGACGAAAGTCTTTCTTTTAAGCAGAATCGGGACAAGGTCTTTAAGTATCACGGGTTTCTTTCAGAAAATCGTATGGGTATGAAGAAGGCCGGGGGAGAGGGCCTTATCGTATCAGGTATGGTACGAAAGGATGGCTACTTTTGCAAGGAATGCGTGGAAATGGTCGTCGAGCGCAGCCGAGACGACCACGTGGGTTCTCTCCGTTGTACTGGTCAGAGCTATTTCTTTTTCGACATCGTTTTCTCGACGATGAGTCGGATGCCGTCCAGCACAAGCGTTGGCTCATGTTTGTTGATCAGTTTTGAATGCTTGGCCATCAATTCGGAAAAACCGCCGGTGGCGACAACAGTGGGATAGTCGTCTATTTCTTTTGAAATGCGGCGCACCATGGTTTCCATGCTGTCCAGAGCGCCATAGAGAACGCCGGATTGCATGCTCTGCACTGTGTTCTTTCCGATGATATTTTTCGGGAAGTGGAGATCGACTTTGGGAAGTTTTGCGGCGCGCCGATGCAATTCACCTGCCGCCGTTTCAAGCCCGGGAGCAATGGCTCCGCCGAGGTATTCTCCCGCTTTCGAAATGACGTCGAATGTTGTCGCAGTTCCAAAATCGATGACGACCAGCGGACCGCCGTACTTCTCATAACCGGCAACGGCATTGCAGATGCGATCGGCCCCGACGGACGTGGGATCCTCATACAGAATCTTGATGGGGAGAGGAACTGATGATGATATAATAAGAGGATCGAGATTGAAATATTTGCGGGACATTCGCTGCATGGCATCCGTCAGACTGGGGACCACAGAGGAAATACCGACAGCCGTGACTTTCTTTGTGCTGATGCCGGCGTCTGCACAAAAGTTCGTTACGAGAGCGCCGAATTCGTCTTCGGTTCGCGTGACGAAGCTTGTTACCCTCCAATTGCCCAGGAGTTTTTTCTTATCATAAATACCGAATACCGTATGCGTGTTGCCGATGTCGACTGCGAGAATCATATGATTGTCCTTCGAAGAACGAAGTGAGCTGCGTTGTATTTTCTTTGTTTTCTTCATCGCGATTCACTCCAGAGGGTGCACGGAAACGTCGCCGGCATAGACGGTGTGAAGCGTTCCGTCCGGGCGGCGGACGATGAGTGCGCCCAGGTGGTCAAGATCGACGGCTGTGGCGTCGTATGCACATTTCCGAGCATGGTCGTACGCTTTTTCCATGCGGCAAGGATTGAAGGTGCAAATGAAGTACACAGGTCGTTGTATTTCTCTTCAAGGCAAAGAAGAATCGTGTCGAGTAACTCCTGCTTTGACCACTGATGTCCGGTAATCAGAGAAAGCGAGCCGGCAGACGCCTCAATCTCAGGAGGGAAAAAAGTTTGATTGATGTTGATTCCCGCCCCCAGTGCAATGGCTGTCGCGCCGGTTGAATCTATCGAGCCTTCAATTAGAATCCCGCAAATCTTTTTCCTGTCATAGAGAAGGTCGTTCGGCCACTTTGTCTCAAGTGAAACACCGGTCATCTGTTCAATTCCCTCGGCGATTCCAACGGCGGCGGCAAGGGGGAGGAGGAGCAGCCGGTCCGCCGCTACATCCGGTCTCAGAATGACCGTGAAGAGTAAGTTTTCTCCTGCGGAAGAATGCCATCGCCGTCCCATTCGTCCATGTCCGGCTGTCTGTTCCTCCGCAATAATAATCGTTCCGTGCGGAGCGTCAGACTCTTCGAGACTTTTTGCAAAGCTATTCGTTGAGTCGATCGACTCAAATTGAAACACCTTCGCCCCGAAGCTGTGTTTCTGCACGTCTTTTATCTCAAACCGCTGTTGACTGTTGTACAATTGAGTAACAAGGTAAGTAAATGTTTGAAGGAAAGTCAAGGAATCATTTTGCCAACGCACCTTTTGACAAAATGTCAGAAAACTGCCAGCAAATGATTTGTGCGCCAAAATTGCCGATTAATGAGTCATTATGGCATAGACGATGATGCGATTTTCGCTCTTTTTTGGGCTTTCTAGTTGGCACGGCTATTGCGGTATGGTTGCCAGAAAACTGATACTCATGTGAAAAACAACTGAAGAACAGGAGCTGGAAATGGCTGGAAAAATCATTGGAATCGATCTTGGAACGACAAATTCGGTCGTTGCGGTGATGGAAGGAAACGATCCCGTAGTCATTGCGAACGCAGAAGGTATGCGGACGACCCCTTCAATTATCGGATTTGCAAAAAACGGAGAGCGCCTCGTCGGTCAGCCGGCAAAACGCCAAGCGGTGACGAACTCCCAGAATACCGTCTTTTCAATCAAGCGCTTCATGGGCCGCTTCATGAATGAAGTGAATGAGGAAATGAAGCTTGTTCCGTACAAAGTGGTGACCGGTGACAATAATACCGCCCGTGTGCAGATTGACGATCGTGTCTATTCTCCCCCGGAAGTATCTGCGATGATTCTTCAGAAGATGAAGCAGACTGCCGAGGATTATCTCGGACAAAAGGTGACGGATGCTGTCATCACGGTCCCCGCGTATTTTAACGACGCTCAGCGCCAGGCGACAAAGGAAGCCGGCGAGATTGCCGGATTGACAGTGCGCCGCATCATCAACGAGCCGACGGCAGCTGCGCTGGCGTATGGTCTCGACAAGAAAGGCAAAGACTCGAAGGTCGCGGTGTTTGATCTCGGCGGCGGAACATTCGATATCTCGGTTCTCGAACTGGGCGATGGCGTCTTCGAAGTGAAATCGACGAACGGCGACACGCATCTCGGAGGTGACAATTTTGACCAGCGTCTGCTGGAATATATCGCTGAGGAATTCAAGAAGACTGAAGGAATCGATCTGCTGAAAGATCCGATGGCGCTGCAACGCTTGCGCGAAGCCGCGGAAAAGGCAAAGATGGAGCTGTCTCAGCTGAACCAGACTGAAATCAATTTGCCGTTTATTACGGCAACGGCGGATGGACCGAAGCATCTTAATTTGAACCTCACGCGCGCAAAATTTGAACAACTGGTGGACGATTTGGTCCGCCGCTGTATCCCTCCGGTAGAAAAAGCCCTGAAAGATGCGGGCCTGCAGCCGAGTCAGATCGACGAAGTCATTATGGTCGGTGGTATGACACGCGTGCCGCGCGTCATGCAGTTGGTAAAAGATATTTTTGGCAAAGAAGGTCACAAAGGCGTCAATCCGGATGAAGTCGTTGCAATCGGAGCGGCTATTCAGGGCGGCGTGCTCTCCGGCGACGTAACGGATGTCCTGCTGCTGGATGTGACTCCGCTGTCGCTCGGTATCGAAACGCTTGGCAGCGTCATGACCAAATTGATCGATGCGAATACAACTATCCCGACAAAGAAGAGTGAAGTCTTCAGCACCGCGGCGGACAACCAGACCTCGGTGGAAATCAACATCCTGCAAGGGGAACGTCCGATGGCCAGCGACAACCGGACGCTCGGCAAATTTCATCTGGATGGAATTCCGCCTGCACCGCGCGGTGTTCCGCAGGTCGAAGTGACGTTTGATATCGATGCCAACGGCATGCTGCATGTGATGGCAAAGGATAAGGCGACGAACAAGGAACAAAGTATCCGTATTACATCGTCGTCCGGTCTCAGTAAGGATGAAGTGGAAAAAATGAAGGCTGATGCTCAACGGCATGCGGCAGAAGATACCAAGCGCAAGGAAGATATCGAAGCAAAAAACCATGCCGACAATCTTGTGTTCTCAACAAAGAAGCAATTGAAAGAGCTGGGAGATAAGATCCCGGCCGATGTTAAGTCGAAGCTGGAAGCAGCTGCTGCGGCACTGGAAGAATCAATAAAGGCAAATGTTGTAGCGGATATCAAGGCAAAGATGGAAGCGCTGAACGCCATCTGGAATGACGCTTCGACGCACATGTATGAAGCTGCGAAGCAGCCGGGCACCGGACCTCAGCAGTCTGGTCCCGAACCGGGTTCCAGCACCGGACAGCAGAGTGCCGGCGGCAAAGATGACAAAAAGGTAGAGAACGCCGACTTCGAAGTTGTTGATGATAAATAGTCACAACCCGGAGCATTGAGCAGTATCATACAAAAGGCGAGGACTCCTCGCCTTTTGTGTAGTGGGATATTGACAACAGTCAGCCGATTTGTCGCTCGATTCTATAAATGTAGCTCGACTCTAAGGAGTCGAGCCGCAGAACTACGAAAGCAATAGCGCACCAGCATTTGTTTTGGAACTCGACTCCACGAAGTCGAGCTACAGGCTGTGGAGTCGGGCTACAGGGAGACACACGAGTTTAAAGGATTGTGATTATGAACCTCAACAAATTTACGATCAAGGCGCAGGAAGCGGTGCAGAATGCACAGGAAATTGCTTCCCACTACGGCAATCAGGCCATCGAACCGGAACATCTGGTCGCTGCACTGATTCAAGACCCTCAGGGAATCGTCATCCCCATCCTCCAGAAGATCGGCGCGAATGTGGACTACGTGAAAATCAAGATGCTCGAGCTGATCGAAAAGCTCCCCAAAATACAGGGCGGTCAGCAGTTTGCATCCCCGATGGTGCAGCGGCTGCTCGAGCAGGCGCAGAAGGAGATCGAACTGCTGAAGGATGATTTTGTCAGCACCGAGCACATCCTTCTCGCGATTCTGGAATTGAAGCAGAACGCCGCGGCGAAGCTCCTGTTCGATCAGGGCGTCACCCGTGAAGCCATCATGAAAGCCATGAAAGACGTGCGGGGTTCCCAGCGCGTCACCGATCAAACGCCGGAAGACAAGTTCCAGTCTCTTGATAAATTCGGCCGAGATCTGAACGAACTCGCACGCAAAGGAAAACTCGATCCTGTGATCGGCCGCGATGAAGAAATCAGACGCGTCCTCCAGGTGCTGTCGAGGCGCACAAAAAACAATCCGGTCCTCATCGGAGAGCCGGGAGTCGGAAAGACGGCAATTGCCGAAGGGCTCGCCCATCGCATCATTACCGGCGATGTGCCGGAGAATCTTAAGAGCAAACGCATCATTGCACTGGACATGGCGGCCCTGATTGCCGGCGCCACGTTTCGCGGACAATTCGAAGAACGTCTGAAGGCCGTGCTGAAGGAAGTCGAAAATTCCAATGGCGAGGTTATACTGTTCATCGACGAACTCCATACGGTAGTCGGAGCGGGAGCAGCGCAGGGGTCAGTCGATGCCGCCAACATGCTGAAGCCGGCGCTGGCGCGCGGCGATCTGCGCGCGATCGGTGCGACGACGTTGGATGAATACCGCAAATATATCGAAAAAGATCCGGCGCTCGAACGACGCTTTCAGCCTGTGCTTGTCAACGAGCCGTCGGTGGAAGACACGATTTCGATTCTGCGCGGCCTTAGCGAACGGTACGAGGTGCATCATGGCGTCCGCATTACCGACGGTGCCATCGTGGCTGCGGCGCAATTGAGCGACCGCTACATCGCCGACCGTTTTCTGCCGGACAAGGCGATCGATCTCGTGGATGAGGCAGCCTCCAAGCTCCGCATTGAAATTGATTCCATGCCGGAGGAGCTGGATACCGCCGAGCGCAAGATCCAGCAGCTGGAAATCGAACGCGAAGCGATCAAGCGTGAACTCAGCGCGGATTATGCCGACGCTGCCGATAGGGCACAGATCGAATCCCGCCTCAGCCAGTTGAAACAGGATGTGTCAGAATTGCAGTCCGGGCGGGACGCACTGAAGACGCATTGGCAGAATGAAAAGCAGCTCATTCAATCGATCCGATCGATGAAAGAGGAAATTGAATCCACAAGAGCCGAGGCAGACCGCAAAGAACGCGAAGGCGATCTGGCGAGGGTTGCCGAACTCCGCTATGGCGTGTTGATCGGATTGGACAAGAAAATAAAAGAGGCAACGGCAAAACTATCCGCGATTCAAAAAGATCATAAGATGCTGAAGGAAGAAGTGGATGCCGAGGATATTGCGGAAATCGTTTCGCGATGGACTGGAATTCCCGTGACGCGGATGTTGGAAAGCGAACGTGCCAAATTGCTGCATCTGGAAGAGAAGATTCACGACCGGATGGTGAATCAGGAAGAAGCGGTGAAGGCTGTGAGCGACGCCGTCCGCCGCAGCCGGTCGGGACTGCAGGATGAGAAACGCCCCATCGGCTCGTTCATTTTTCTGGGAACCACCGGTGTCGGCAAGACAGAATTGGCACGGTCGCTGGCGCACGTTCTTTTCAACGATGAAAATGCGCTGGTGCGGATCGATATGTCCGAATACATGGAAAAATTCTCTGTCTCCCGTCTGATCGGAGCTCCTCCCGGCTATGTCGGTTATGAGGAAGGGGGTCAACTGACGGAAGCGGTGCGGCGTAAACAGTATTCGGTCGTACTGCTGGATGAAATTGAGAAAGCACATCCGGAGGTTTTCAACGTTCTGCTGCAACTGCTGGATGACGGCCGCCTGACCGACTCCAAAGGCAGAACGGTGAACTTCAAAAACACATTGATTATCATGACGTCCAATCTCGGATCACATTTCATCCAGGAAAAAGTGGCGGAACTGCGGAACGACGAGGAGTGGGCGGACAAAGTGGGCGAACTGCGCGGCGATATGTTGGATCTATTGCGCCAAAACATCCGTCCGGAATTTCTGAACAGGGTGGATGAAATCATTCTCTTCAAGCCTCTGACCCGAAAGGACATTGCAGCGGTTGTGGATCTCCAGTTGAAGAATGTGCAGCAGCTTCTGGCGAGAAAGGAAATGAAACTGACAGTGACGGACGATGCAAAGGAATGGCTTGCACAGCTGGGATATGACCCGACGCTGGGTGCGCGGCCGTTGAAACGGGTGATCCAGAAGCACATCGTCAATTGTCTGTCGGAAAAAATCCTTGCCGGTGAATTTGGAGACGGCGATTCGATCACGGTCACGCTGGAACGGGAAGGCGTGCTCTGTTTCAAGAAGGAGTAACGGCCGGATTCTTGCTTTTTTCCCGCTGAATGCTACCTTATAATAGAAGCGCAGATGCGCGTGGAAAACAATGTCACCCCTTCAGGGTTCAATCTGCCAGTGGATTGTCATGGTTCTACAATGATGTCACGCCTTCGGCGTTCTTACGTGGAAAACAATGTCACCCCTTCGGGGTTCAATCTGCCAGTGGATTGTCATGGTTCTACAATGATGTCACGCCTTCGGCGTTCTTATCTGCGTCAATACAAGTGCGACAAAATCCCGAAGGGATGACAGTGTTGTAGTTGATACCGAATCTCTAAATGAACCCCGTAGGGGTGACATAATTTTTCACAAAAAGAACTGCTTGACGAACGTTGCTCAAGGTGCGCGCACCCGCCGAAGCGATTGAAAAAAGTTCTCTGTGCTCTCTTCTTTTCTACTGTGGCAAATATTTTCTCTCATATTCAGGATATCGCCGTGATTGTCATGAAATTCGGCGGCACTTCTGTTGAAAGTGCCGAAGCCATCCGCAGGCTGACGGGAATTGTGAGCCGGGATCATAGGAAGAAACTCATCGTTCTCGTCTCTGCCTGTTCCGGAGTGACGAATCAGCTTCTGAGTTCGACGGCGATACCGCACAATTACTTTCGAATACTATTTCGATCTTCGCCGACGAGTTAAAAGCCCTCGTGAATGGCGTGTCTGTTCTCGGGGAGTTGACGCCCCGTTCGTTGGATACATTTGCCTCATACGGCGAGCGGATGTCGTCACTCATTATTCATCACCAGTTCCTGAAAAGCGGATTGCATTCGACGTTTGTCGATGCCCGCTCGTTTATGATAACGGACAGTGCGTTTACAAAGGCGGTCCCAAAATTTGATATCGTCGAACAGAAACTGGCGGAGCTAGTCGTCGGTGCGTTGAAAACGTCGGACGTGGTAATGACGCAGGGTTTCATCGGATCCACGCCACAGGGAATCACGACCACGATCGGACGCGGCGGTTCGGACTATTCCGCTGCAATCGTCGGTGCTCTTGTCAAAGCCGAGGAGATTCAGATCTGGACGGATGTGGACGGCATTCTCTCCGCCGATCCGACGGTGGTGAAAGATGCGAAAAAAATCCGTGTGATGTCTTTTGATGAAGCGGCGGAGCTCGCGTACTTTGGCGCCCGAGTGCTGCATCCGGAGACGATTCGGCCTGCGGTGGAACGGAACATCCCGGTTCGCGTGCTCAATTCACGCCGCCCGGAATACGGCGGAACGCTCATTGTGGCAAAGCCCGAGACGAAAGCGCATTGTGTTGTCAAATCCATTGCGTATAAAGAAGGTGTGACGCTGGTCAGCATTGTCTCCACACGCATGTTCCTGGCGCATGGATTTCTGGAAAACGTGTTTGATGTATTCCACAAGTACTGCACCGTTGTGCACACCGTTGCCACATCGGAAGTCAGCATTTCTCTCACTATTGACAACGTGAGCGCGCTGGATAACATCGTAAAGGATTTAGGTGAATTTGCCACCGTTACGGTGAGCAAGCCCAAGGCAATCATCTGTGTTGTCGGCGACAATCTGCGCAACAGTGCGGGTATGGCAGCACGGATGCTGGGCGCCATTCCTCATATCAACATCAACATGATTTCGCAAGGTGCCTCGGAAATTAATCTCAGCTTTGTGATTGATGAAGAGCATGTTGATGAAGTGGTGCAGAAGCTGCATGCAGAATTGTTTGCAGATGCGGATGCGATGACGGAGATATTTGAATCATAACATCCTCCAGGATGCGGCACGCAAAGAAGCCTGCTTTCGTCTATGGCGGATCGCTCAACAGTGCGGAACAAATTTGAGAAAGAGACTTCGTCTATGTACGTTCGCATCTCATTCCTCACACGTTCGCTTCCTTTCTTCCTTCTCTTGTTCATTTCGTGCAAAGAGCCACTCCCAAACCGCAATGACCCGACATATCTCTTCACCGCGAATCTGTCATGGGCATATAATTATACCAAAACAGACAATACATATGCCATCAAGCTCATATTGAAGAACAATTATTCCGAGACTATTCAGGCAAAGGCCGCTGTCGATGGGGAAATTCAAATCGAATGGCTTATTCCGCGCTTCCTGATAGGGGAAATCGCAACCACGCGTACCGTAAAACTGACCAATTCAAATTTTTACGGAGCGCGACAATATGACCCGTCAAAAGGAACGCTGACGATCACCTCCGGAGACTCTGTAACATTATTGTTTTTCTGGAATTTGAAAATGGATGACAGCACATATCTGTTTTATCAACCTGCCTTTAATGACGGTAGAAAATGGGATTGCCTATGGCAAGAGAGTATGGGTATAGGCTATCGATTTTTTTTCAAGCCTCAGGCGTATAGAGTCACCGGACACGTACGCCTTTTTGAGCAGACTGGAATCATGTATGCACCGGAGATGTTGTTCTCATCGTGCTATATCTATCCGTATCGAGATAAATCTACAACAATCTCAACATGCGCAACAATCAATGATCCACAGCGGACGTGTGAACTTTACCAGAGCCTCCCGTAGATTCTCACCGCACTCTTTATCTAGAGCTGTCCCCGTGTGTTGATTGCTTCTATTGTCATGAGGAACTAGAGATGAACACCCGATACCGATTAGTTCTTGTGACACTTGCCGTGGTTGTTTGCACTTCGTTTCATTGCATGGACAAAAACACGGCAAATGGCACAGGCCTTGCTTTGCCGGATCGGATGGAACTGTATTCCGGCAATCTTCAATCGGGAGTCTGCGGCATGCCGTCATCTTCACCGCTGGCAGTAAGGGTCTTCACATCGGACAACCGGCCGGCTTTGGGCGTCTATATCGAATTTGTGGCAATTGGCGGAAATGCAAAATTCGTGCAGTCGATTGTGCCTACCGGCAACGATGGAATTGCCAAGGCCTATTACAGCTATGGGATGAAGGCTGACTCGTTTGTGGTGCAGGCTGTGTATCAGGGCATCAAAGGATCTCCGATCGACTTTCGATTGAAAGCTCTTGCCGCTAGCGGAGCGTCGTTTAATGTGGGAAAGATTGACAAGGACCTTACCGCCGGAGAAAGATACCCGATAAAAGTACTTGTACGGGATCAATTTCTTAATCCTTCGCCGCAAGCGACAGTGAATTTCACAGTGATAGCAGGAAGGTCCTTCTGCGACAAGCCGAGCGTCCTTACCGACACCAGCGGCGTTGCTATAAATTATTGGACGATGGACACTATAGCGGGTACATACACCCAGATAAGAATTACACTGGCGGATACAACGCCGGTTCCGAACATTATCACTGCGAGCGTCGTGCCGGCCTCTCCGGCAATAATGCTGATCTATTCAGGCAATAATCAGGTCGGCTTCGTGGAAACTCCTGCGGTCGATGCACTCGTTGTCTACTCAAAAGATAAATACGGAAACTATCAACGAGGACTGGCACAGGTTTATTTTACCCCCCTCGATGGAGGAACAATTACAGGAGGCTGGCTTGATACTCTCAATGTGCCGGCGATAAAAGCCAATTCCTATACATATGGAAAAAAACCTGGAATGTATCGTGTTCGATCTTCTTTCAAGAGTGCGGTCCCGGTAGATTTTATTCTGAACGCGTATCAACTTATAAAACTCGATCCAATAGCCATGGCGTCCAATGCAGCAGTGCTCCAGTGGACGAAGAACTCAAGTGCAGGCTTCCAAAGCTATAAGGTGTTGAGGGATACCATTCCCAAATTGACGAAGCAGAGCCCGGTGATTGCGACCATTACGGATCAATCAATCACCTCATACGTGGATACGACCGTTTCACATCCTCATTATTACTATTATCGCATCCTCATCAGTTTTACCAATGGTGATAAGTTGCTCACGAATGAGGAATATATTGTTCCGTGATCTTCTTACAAAGGATGCTCAAGAAGGTTCCTTCATGATCAAACACAGCAGCATCTGGAGACAATTCGCTCTCTGCCTTATCATCATGCAATCCGGCATTGCAGGAACGGTTGGCATCATAGACGGCAAGGTGATCGATAAGAATACGAAAGAGCCATTGCCGGCTGTCAATGTGCAGATCATCGGTACCATGATGGGTGGTGTCAGCGACATTGAAGGCCTGTATCAATTGAATAATATCCCGGCTGGCACGTACGACCTGAGGTTCAGTTATGTCGGATACAAAACGCTTACGGTAAGAAGAGTCGCGGTACTTGCCGACCTGCGTACACGTCTCGATGTTGTGCTGGAAGTCTCGACGGTCGAAATGCAGGGGGTCGAGATAACCGCACGAAAGCCGCTCATCCAGAAAGATCAGCCGTCCACGGCATATTCTATCGGGGAAATAAAGCTGGAGAAACTGCCGGTCACGAGTTTTCTGGATGTCCTTTCTCTGCAGCCTGGAGTAACCCTGGAAGGAAACGTACGCGGCGGTAAAACGAATGAAGTGCTCTTTCTTATTGACGGGATGCCCGTGCAGGATTACATCTCCGGCGGGCTCGGGAGCGAATTGCCGAAGAGCGCCATCGGCGGCATGACCATCATGACCGGCGGCTTCGACGCGGAGTACGGCAACGCAATGTCCGCCATCGTCAATGTCATTACTCGCACGGGGCAGAATGATCACAAAATCAATGTGCGATTCGAGAAAGACAACTGGATCCCGTCAAAGTGGGTGGAGCAAACCGATCAGCTGAACGAATTGGAATTGACCGCCAGCGGGCCGCTATTGAGAAACTCCCTCTTCTACATGACCGCAGCAACAATCCGGCTGAGTAATACCCGCTGGTGGAAGGATATGCAGAATTTCTATCCCTCTCCCAACAACAAGGAATTTTCAGGTATTACGAAACTGGATTTCTATTCCACTTCCACAACACGCCTCAGCTTGCAGGCGATCTACACGCTGCGGGATTGGCTCGATTATGAATTCAGCTGGCGCTATAATCTGGACGGCCTTCCGAAGCGGTCAAGGATGTCGATTCGCACCGCATTGAGTTTCACGAAAACGCTTACTTCCAGCACATCATTTTCTCTTAGCCTGAGCAGATATTATCTGAAGAACCAGGTTGGAGAGGGAAACAAATCCGACATGCTCATCACTCCGTACCGGTACGATATCTTTCTTCGCTATGTTATTGCGGGGTCGAAGAACTGGTGGGCAAAAGTGCAGCAAGAAGTCTATTCGCTCAAGGGAGACTATACGTCGCAGCTGGACAAGAATCATTTTCTCAAATTCGGATTTGAAGTTTCGCAGTACGACATCTTTTCAGATCTTGTCAAGTTCGAGCCGCAACGTACATACTTTGGCAAGACCATGGAGAATGCTCAGCTTCTCAACTACAGCAACCTATATGACTATCTTCCCAGGATGGGAAGTGCTTTCATTCAGGACAAAATTCAATTCTCGCGCGACGGCTCGATTCTCAGTCTCGGTCTGCGATGGGATTTTATGGATCCCCGGGCTGAACGGCCGACAGTAGAGTTCATCCCTTCCATCGCCAATCCGGCGGAGTTCGTCCAGCATATTACGGGCTCGAAGAAGGCAGCATTCAAACAACAATTCAGTCCGCGCATTGCCTTTGCCGCACCAACAGGTCCGAGCGGAATGTTCTACGTCAACTTCGGTTATTATTTTCAATTTCCACTATTCGACTATCTTTATTCCGGCATTACACCGGCGCAGATCCAATCCGGTTCGCGAAGCGTGATGGCCGGGAATCCCGATCTGGAGCCCGAGCGGACAATTGCCTGGGAATTGGGATACAAACATGCTATTGATGAATTCTTTGTCGGATCGGTCACCTATTTCCAAAAAAATGCCAAGAACCAAATAGATTCGAAAACACTCGTTGCATTCGACAGCAAGTTCGCCGGCGACTACGGATTTGCGACGTATGTCAACAATGCCGAAGCCAGTGCCAGCGGAATTGAGTTCGTCCTCAGCCGGGAACGCGACGATAAACTTTCCGGAAGTATTTCATACACATACATGATCACCGAAGGAATGAGCGAGGTCGCAAACCAGGCGGTCAATCAAGCGCAGTGGGGATTTCCGATCAAGGCGGTGAGCTTTCCCCTGAGCTGGGATCAGCGGCACTCCGTCAAACTCGACGTTGCGGGAAAAATGTGGTATGACGTCCAGGCAAACCTTGTGCTCTGGTACAATTCCGCCAAACCGTACACATACTTCCCGACGCGGGATGGATTCACGGCTGCCGATTCGACAAAGGACTTCATCCCGAATAACTACCGGATGAAGGACGTGGTATTTGTGAATTTGAAACTATCGAAGTCGGTCACGGTGGCTGAGTTGGCGAAAATTATGGTCTATGCCGATATTCGGAATCTGCTCAACACCAAGAACGTACGATGGATCGATTCCAACGGGAGGATCGGTGGAGAGCTGGACGACCCGAGTGCTTACTACGATCTGCGAAGAGTGATGGTGGGGGTTTCGTGTGAGTTTTAGGAATTAGGGCAGTTCATTCGTTGATAGACCTTTTTCATTCCGGTATAGGCAATTCGAAATTGCCCCTCTCCATTATCGCAGGACGGTCTTTCTCTAATATTTTTGAGTTCGTGAAAGGAAGACCACGACGTATCCAGAGATTGCTTAAAACTGGCCTTCCCGGACATTGTTCCATCGAAAGGCTGATGATAAAGGGGCAATCTCCGATTGCTTCCCGAGCAAGTTATTTCTAAATTAAGGCCGCATCTTCCGAACCCTTACTTTTGGAGCAAATTCATGAAATCTATTTCCGTTATCCTACCCTATAGCCCCATTGATTCCTTTGATGCCGTCCTGCAGCGTCTCGCGGGCTCCCCGCTTGTCCGGCAGATCTTTGTCGCCAATAAGGGCGAATTTACGAGCACCTCCTCAAAGGTCAGCTCCTGGCAAGTGGACAGCCTGATCTCCGGGAAGACGGTCGCTGCTATTCCCAAAATAGTGAAGTCGGACTACCTTCTGCTGATTACTCAGCAGCAGGAAATTGATTTCGGGCAACGCGCACTGGAGCGCATGCTGCAGGTGGCGGAGAACACTCGTGCCGGAATGGTCTATGCGGATTTCTATGATTTGAAGAAGGGCGTTCGCTCCGAACATCCGGTGGCGGAGTTCCAAGTGGGCAGTATCCGCGATAATTTTGATTTTGGCGGGGTTCAGTTCTATACCATGCACTCCGTTAAAAATGCGCTGAAGAAATTTGGAACAGCGCCAAAGCTCCAATTCGGCGGCTTGTACGATCTTCGTCTGAAAGTCTCTGTCGCACACGAAATTTTTCATATTCAGGAATATCTGTACACAAAAGTTGAATCGGATCTGCGCGCAAGCGGGGAAAAGATATTCGACTATGTCGATCCGCGCAATCAAGGGCTGCAGAAAGAAATGGAAGTGATAGCAACTGCCCATCTGAAACGTATTGGCGCCTATCTGAAACCAAAATTCAAGAAGCTTCCCAAATCGAAGGCCGTCTTTCCGGTAGAGGCAAGCGTCATCATTCCCGTACGGAATCGTGAGCGCACAATCGCGGATGCCGTTAACAGCGTGTTGACACAAAAGACCGATTTCCCATTCAACGTCATCATTGTGGACAATCACTCGACCGATGAGACGACGTCGATTCTGCAGGAACTCGCCGCGAAAGATTCCCGCGTGCGCCATCTCATCCCGCAGCGGAACGATCTGGCAATCGGCGGATGCTGGAATGAAGGCGTAGGCTCCGAATACTGCGGCAAGTACGCCATCCAGCTCGATTCCGATGATATCTACAATGGGCCGGAGACGCTTCAGAAAATTGTCAATCTCTTCCGGAGTGACGACTATGCGATGGTGATCGGATCGTACAAATTGGTGAATGTGCAATTGGAAGAGATTCCCCCGGGTCTTATCGATCATAAAGAATGGACATGGGACAACGGCCGCAACAACGCCTTGCGCATCAATGGTCTCGGCGCGCCTCGTGCATTTAATACGGAACTGCTGCGCGAAATCGGACTTCCCAATTCGAGCTACGGCGAAGACTATGCGGTTGCCATTCGTCTTTCCCGCGAGTACCAAATCGGCCGGATCATGGAACCTCTCTACCTTTGCCGCCGCTGGGAAGGGAATACCGACGCGGCACTGCCGATTGAGAAGATCAACCGGAATGACTGGTACAAGGACAAGATTCGCACGATCGAAATCCGTGCCCGGCAATCGATGAATAAGAAGAAGTAAAAAAGATTTGCCACAAAGAGCACAGAGTTCCTCGGCGCGTCCGGCCTTCGCCGGACTTGTCCCGAAACGGGATCCTTCGGACTCGGGATGACGTCAACAATATATTGTCATGGTGAGCGAGTCCCGAAGGGACGAGTCGAACCATTCTCTGTGCTCTCTGTGTTCTCTGTGGCAAAAAACACTTCCAATTTGCAGAAGATTATTCGGAATACCTGAAGTGCCGACATCCGATATCACAATACGCGATTGGAAACTCGAAGATCTTCCGGCAGTGCGCCAACTGACCTGGGACACGTGGTTGGATACATACAGCTCATTCATTCCTATCGAAGATATGCAGGCGTATTTTGACGAGCACTATACACTGCAGGACATGGAGCAGTTGTTGTATTCACAGTCGGTCCGTTGCGCGGTGGCGGAATTGGATGGAGTCATTGTCGGATTCGGCCGGACGCAATATAATGAGCATGAGCGGCGGATATATCTCTCGTCACTCTATATACATCCGAATCATCAAGGCAAAGGAATAGGCCGTCACCTGCTGCAGGCGGCAGAATCCCGCGCTGAATCGCTGGGTTTGGACGAGATCTGGCTGGGTGTTATGATCCAAAATGTGGATGCACTGGCATGGTACAGAAAACTCGGCTTCGTTTTTGAGAGAGAAGAACCGTTTGTGATGGGAAAAACGTCCGTGCAGCATCTGATCGGCTTTGAGAAGATTAGGAAAGCCATGTGACGCCCCTCGGCTCGTCCCTTTGGGACTCGCTCGGTGACCCTCGGTATCAGTAGGCACATGAAGCAACTCTTACAATGAACACCAAAGGATTTACTATTGGATAAGCCGGTACTCTTCTCACGCTACGATGCAGCGTCGGCTGTTTCTCTCTCAACTCTTTCCATTCAACTTCTTGAGCAGCAAAAGAAAACCTGGCCGCAATTGACAAGCGGCTATGCGTCGCTGGAAGGAATCCGTCTGCGGGAGATTGCCTGCGATGGATTTTCCGTCCGCATGCAGTTCAATCCTGGACGTCTGGTCAGCAGCAGCGCAAAAGTCGATCCCAAATCCATTGCCGCGAGGAAATGCTTTCTCTGCAGGGAAAATCTTCCATTGGAGCAGCAGGGTGTGTTGTACGGCACGGAGACGCTCGTGCTGTGTAATCCCGCCCCGATTTTTAACGAGCACTATACGCTGTCCAACACCGAACATACACCGCAATCGTTGCGTGACCGTATCGAGCTTTTCCTTGATCTCGCGAAGGACCTCGCGCCGCACTTTTCGGTCTTCTACAATGGCCCCAAATGCGGAGCCTCGGCGCCGGATCATATGCACTTTCAAGCATCTCCGATGAACATGATGCCGATCGAAACCGACGTATGTCAGCCGGAGCGGCGGGAAGTGCTGCGAACGATGGGAAGTGTCACAATGCTCCGCGCTGCGAAGCTCGGCAGGGAAGTGCTCGTCTTAGAGAGCACTCATCGCGAGGAGTTGTCGATAGAACTTGCAGCAGCGATCACCGCAATGCAGCGGCTGGAAAATGTGGATGAAGAACCGAAAATCAATGTGATCTGTTCGTATGCCGACGGAGCATGGCGGGTGATAATATTTCCGCGTGCGAAACACCGGCCGGATGTTTTCTTTGAAGAAGGCGACAAGAAAGTGATGATCAGTCCGGCCTCTGTGGATATCGGCGGCCTCGTTATCACTCCGCTGGAAAAGGATTTTCATCGCGTGGATGCGGCATTGATACAGAGCATCTTCCGGGAAGTGTCCGTTCCACGGGAATTTATTCACTCCATTGTGGAAGCGCTATGATCACGACTGAACCCATTATCACGGTTGGTATTATCGAACATCTTCCCTCGCTGCGGGGAGAATTTCATGGAACGTTCCGCATTGATGGTGCCGGTGATTGTTCCGGTGCATACGAGGCAATCGCGACGCCGGCGGGGATTTCGCTGCGATCCGGCGGGAAGGAAATTGCCGCGCCTGCGAAAATGATCCGCTGTGTGCCGGTCGGTGATGCAACTTTTACTGTTTTTGATGTTGTCATCGGTGTGAATTTCCATTGGGAGCGAAAAGAGAACCAGACATTTCAGGGAGCGCTGCGCCTGGTGCAGCGGGATGACGGCACACTGTCTGTCATTAATGAAGTGGCGCTGGAACAATATCTCGCCAGTGTGATTTCTTCCGAGATGAGCGCAACGGCGCCGATGGAACTGCTGGAAGCGCATGCTATCACATCACGCAGCTGGCTTGCCGCTATGCTGGAACGGGAGCAGGCGGAGAAAAATGTGGGCGTGCCATCGCAGCGGTGCATCGAAAAAGAGGGAGAGATTGTCCGCTGGTATGACCGCGAGGATCATGATATTTTCGACGTCTGTGCGGACGATCACTGCCAACGTTATCAGGGCATCTCCAAAATCATTTCCGCCAATGCGGCAGCCGCTATCAAGGCGACGCGCGGTGTTTTTCTGGTGTACGATAATACGATCTGCGATGCGCGGTTTTACAAAGCGTGTGGCGGCCTGACCGAATTGTTTGAAAATTCCTGGGAAAACGTTCACGTTCCCTACATCGAATGCGTTTCCGATGCTGCACATCAACACCCGCCGATTGCGACGGAAGAAGAAGCACAGCAATGGATTCGCTCGAATCCGGATGCCTACTGCAACACAAGGGATGGCAATGTTTTACGCATGGTGCTGCCGTCGTTCGATCAGGAGACAACCGACTTTTTCCGCTGGACAGTGACGTACAAACGGGAGGAACTGGAGGAAATTCTGACGAAGAAATCCGGCATCGATTTCGGCACGCTCATGGATCTTGTGCCGGTCCAGCGGGGTCCGTCCGGAAGAATATTCCGCCTGAAAATTGTCGGGACAAAGAAATCGGTCATCGTCGGCAAGGAATTGGAAATCCGCCGCTGGCTGTCCAAAAGCCATCTCTACAGCGGTGCATTTGTTGTCGATACCGAACGGGACGGCAACGACGTTCCACTGACGTTTGCGCTGCGCGGAGCCGGCTGGGGACATGGAGCGGGACTCTGCCAAATCGGTGCGGCGGTGATGGCGGTGAGGGGATTTAAACCGGAACAGATCGTGAAACATTATTTTCCCGGCGCCGAAGTGAAGAAGTTGTATTGATGCACACGCGGTCATCGAGCGAAGCCGAGATGACCGCGCCTCGGCTGCGCGGTTCTCGAGCGCAGTCGAGAGACCGCGCCCCGGCGATGCCCGACATCGAACGTAGTAAGCTTGCAGCAATAAACCAAGGAAGGAATGAAGATGGAGAAAAAAATATTTCGTAATCCCTGGGCGTGGATCCCGACGCTCTACTTTGCAGAAGGCGTTCCATATTCGATAGCGATGTCCGTTTCGCTCATCATGTATAAGAAGATGGGAATCTCCAATGCCGACATCGCCCTCTACACCAGCTGGCTCTACCTGCCCTGGGTGATCAAGCCCCTGTGGAGCCCGGTGGTTGATCTTCTGAGAACCAAGCGGCTCTGGATTGTCTCGACGCAATTGGTAGTCGGTGCGGCTCTTGCCTGTGTTGCATTCACAATTCATCTTCCGAGCTTTTTCCAGGTCACGCTGGCTTTTCTGTGGTTGATGGCATTCAGCGGAGCGACGCATGATATTGCAGCCGATGGCTTCTATATGCTTGCACTCGATGCCGGGACACAGGCGGAATTTGTGGGAATACGAAGTACCTTCTATCGCATCGCCATGCTGACCGGTCAGGGAGTGCTTGTCATTATCGCCGGCTATTTTGAAAACCATGGCGGCATCCAGTTCGCATGGTCTCTCACGTTCTTCATCGTTGCAGCGCTTTTCCTGACGCTCTTTGTCTACCACCGGTTCTTCCTGCCCTATCCGGTCGCTGACAAGAAAGGCGAGAGCGGTCAGATCAAAAATTTCTTCTCCGAATTTTTCAAAACATTTGGCTCATTTTTCAGGAAAGAGGGAATTCTTCTTACCATTGGCTTTATGCTTCTCTATCGCTTCAACGAATCCCAACTGGTTAAACTGATTACTCCGTTTCTGCTGGATGCTCCGGAGAAGGGTGGCCTCGGTCTTTCGACGGCGCAGGTTGGAGTTGCCTATGGCACGTTCGGAGTGATAGGGCTGCTGTGTGGCGGGATTGTCGGCGGTATTGCGATCGCAAAAAAGGGGTTGCGCTTCTGGCTGTTCCCGATGGTGTTCATTATCCATTTTCCTGATCTGGTCTATATTTTTCTTTCGCATGTCCGTCCGGACAATTTTCCGCTGGTGTGCGGATTTGTCGGAATGGAACAATTTACTTACGGCTTCGCATTCACCGCCTACATGATGTATATGATCCGGGCGGCGGAAGGGGTGCACAAGACAGCTCACTATGCCATCTGCACCGGCATCATGGCGATGGGAATGATGATCCCCGGAATGTTCGCAGGCAAGCTGCAGGAAGCGCTTGGATATCAGACATTCTTCATCAGCGTTCTCATATCAATTGTTCCTGCGCTCCTTATTGTATCGCGGCTGAAGATCGATCCGGAATTCGGGAAGAAGAAAGCAGCATAGTTGTTCTACGTGTCTGTGGCAAAATATTTTTGCGAAAATGGCTGAAATTATTAAAAAGCAGGTTTGATTCTCTATCCTCTTCTTAGTACCTTTCAATCCCATGAAACCAAAAAATAGATTTGTGATCGGAATGGACGGCGGCGGGACAAAAACCGCCGCTGTTCTTATTGACAAGGACGGCAGTACGCTGGCGGAACATGTGGCGGGGCCGTCAAATTTTCAAATCATCGGAGTCGAAAAAGCTGCAAAGGTGATCGTTGAACTGGTGCGCGAATGCTGCTCTTCTGCGCAGTGTTCACCCGGAGATATCAACGCTGTCACCATCGGGCTGACCGGTGCCGGACGTCCTGCGGATCAGGAACGGATCGGGAAAACAGTACTCGCCGCCGCCAAAACGGCCAGAGTCAAAATTGCCAGACTGAGTGTCGAGAGCGACGCACGCATTGCCCTCGAAGGTGCGTTCAAGGGTGGGGCTGGGATTATCCTGATTGCCGGTACGGGTTCGATCGCTTTCGGCAAGGATGCAAAGGGGCGCGTTCATCGTGTCGGCGGTTGGGGACGCATTCTGGGAGATGAAGGGAGTGGTTTCTTCATTGGACGGTCCGGGTTGACGGCAATTACGCGTCATCTGGATGGAAGGTCCCCGGCGACATTGTTGTCCAAGATGGTGGCAAAGGAATTTGGATTGAAAACGCAAAGTGATTTGATTGCCGCCGTCTATAGAAATAATTTTGATGTTGCCTCTATTGCGCCGCTTGTCTTCAAGGTTGCCGCAAAATCCGACGAAGCATGTATGGCACGCTCTCCTTGAAACTGCAGACTTCCCCGCGGACATCCATAAAGAATAGAATTCCGATTGCGTTCATCGGAGGATTGATCGCAAACCCGACGATCCTTTCCGATCTCCTAGAGCGGCACATTCGCGATGAAATTCGCGGTGTGCAGCGCATCGAAGCGATGGCAACCCCCGCGTTCGGTGCGGCACTCATGGCTTTGTCCGCCTCACGCCAACGTTGAAATGCACATGACCCGACCCGCTTTCCTCACTATTCTCGCCGCGGCGTTTCTTTCCGGCTGCGGTGGTGCTGTGACCACCGTTTCTCTCCCGCCGCCGCCGAAGGATACTGTCCTTGCCCCGCCGCCAATGCGATCGACCGCATGGATAGATTCAACGCTGCGCCGGATGACCCTGGAGGAAAAAGCAGCACAGCTTGTCAGCGTCTGGGCGCCGGGATCGTATCTGGCAAAGGACTCAAAGGAATGGAAGACTCTTCTCCACCTTGTGCGCGATTTGAAGATTGGCGGTTTTGTTTTTTCCACTGGCGATGTGTACGAATATGCTGTACAAATTGACGCGCTGCAGCAGGCGTCAACCCTGCCGCTGTGGATTGCAGGCGATTTCGAATACGGGACTGCGATGCGTGTCAGGCGATCGACAGGATTCCCCCGGGCCATGGCGCTCGGCGCCACGCGCGATGCCGGTCTGGCTTATGCGGCGGGAAAGGCAACGGCGGAAGAGTCGCGCTCGCTCGGTGTTTATCAAAATTTTGCGCCTGTGATGGATGTCAATACCAATCCCAGGAATCCGGTAATCAACACGCGGGCATTCAGCGACAATCCCATGTTGGTGGCGGAGCTGGGGTCCGCGTTCATCCGGGGAACGCAAGAGGCGGGCGTTGTGGCCACGGCAAAGCATTTTCCGGGGCATGGCGATTCGGAAATTGATACACATCTTCATCTGCCGACGTTGTCACTGACAGCCTCCCGGCTCGATTCGGTGGAACTGCTTCCGTTTCGCGAAGCAATCCGCCAAGGCGTGCAGTCGATCATGGTCGGACATATGTCGGTGCCGGCGTTGGATACGGCGAACGGAATTCCTGCGACGCTGTCGCATTCCATCTCAACAACGCTTTTGGTGGAGAAACTCGGTTTCAACGGCCTCGTGGTGACCGATGCGCTCGAGATGGGCAGCATACGCGATCACTATACCCCGGCAGAAGCCCCTGTCCTGGCAATAGATGCCGGCGCCGATGTCGTTCTGATGCCGGTGGATGCAGACGCTGCGGTGAAATCGATAGCGTCGGCGCTGAGAAAGAACGAGATTTCGATGGAACGCGTCGATCGATCCGTTCGCAAGTTGTTGGCAGAAAAATACCGCGCCGGACTGGATACGAACCGGCGTGTGAATCTGGATGCAGTCGCTTCTGTTGTCGGTTCTCCGGAGCATCAGGAGCTCGCAAAGCGGATTGCGTTGCAGGCCGTCACGGTTTTGGGTAACAAGTCCAATCTGCTTCCGCTGGGACCGCATCTCAAGAAGAAAATTGTCGATATCGTATTTGCCGATACTGAAGATCCTTCGGACGGCCGGTTTTTCCATTCTCAACTGAAGAGACACCGTCGTGGAGCCGAGCTTCTTCGTATCGATACCCGCAGCAATGATCTTGACTATGAAACCGTCCTGCAACAAGCAAAGAAAGCGGATCTTGTTGTTTGTCAATTGTACCACCGAGTGCGCTCGGGTCAGGGCACCGGGACGTTGCCCAAGAAACAGTTGGACCTTCTGACAGAAATCGGTGTACTCGGAAAACCGATGCTTGGGATCTCTTTCGGCAATCCGTACGTTGTGATGGATATGCCGCCGCTTGCAGCATATCTCTGCGCCTACTCGGATGACGACAACATGCAGAGTGCCGCGGCAGCGATTGTTTTCGGCGAAGAATCTCCGCACGGAAAGCTGCCGGTGACCATTCCCGGATTCTACAACTATGGCGAAGGAGTTGAGTACCCCGGCAAAGTGCTCCGGACAGCCGATCCCGAAGATGCGGGTTTTGATGCGGCCAAACTTGCGTCCGTGGACACGATCATCAACGGGGCCGTCCGGAACAAAGCGTTTCCCGGTGCCGTTCTGCTCGTTGCAAAAGACGGCATGATTGTGAAGAATGCAGGTTATGGGAAGTTCACCTATGATGCAGATTCCACGGTAGTCACTCCGCAAACCATATTTGACATGGCATCCTGCACGAAAGTGATTGCCACGACGTCGGCAGTAATGCGGTTGGTGGATGAAAAGAAAATCTCCCTCAGTGATCCGATCGTCAAGTATATCCCGGCCTTCGGACAGATGGGAAAAGAGAATATCACCATCTACAATCTGATGGTGCACAACAGCGGGCTGCCGGGTTGGAGAAAGTTTTACGAATTTGTCAGCGACGGCAAAGCGCTGTTCGATTCGATTTGTACGACGCCGTTGGAATACCGAACTGGCGACACGATGATCTACAGTGATCTCGGTTTGATTACTATCGGGAAAGTCATCGAGACTGTGAGCGGCATGCCGCTGGATCACTATGTGAAGACGAAATTCTTCGACCCCCTGGGCATGACGAACACGATGTACAATCCTCCCACATCGCTTCTGTCGCGCATTGCACCGACGGAGATCGACACACAGTGGAAAAAAACCGGCCTTGCAGTTCATGGCAGGGTCCATGATGAAAACGCAGCTGTGCTGGGCGGCGTCTCGGGACATGCCGGATTGTTTTCAACCGCATCCGATCTTGCGATTCTTTTGCAGATGGAATTGGACGGCGGAACGTACAATGGCACGCGCTATGTCCAAGAAGCAACGATCCGTGAGTTTACCCGCCGTCAATCTGAAAGAAGTACACGTGGTATCGGCTGGGACACAAAAAATCTTCGCGGCTCCTGGGCGGGAAAACTGATATCGGAGAAGACATTTCTGCATACAGGATTCACCGGTACGTCGGTGGCCGTCGATCCAGAGCGTAAACTTATTATTATTCTCTTGACCAATCGTGTGTATCCAACGCGCGAGAATGGAAAGCTTGGCGGTGTGCGTCCGAGGGTCCATGACGCAGTCGTGGGTGCGCTAGAGGAGTGAACATATGATGCGGTGTATTCCCCGCTATCCCTAGACCATTGTGGATAGCTGACAATGATGTCTGAAGCCAATGAATATCGCTGCTGCCGTCGAGCTGCAGAAATAACTTATTATCAATGAGGAACGTTATGGCACTGAAGAAGTTCGTCAATGAGCCCTTAACAGATTTTTCCAAACCCGTACAGCGGAAAGCAATGGAGAAAGCGCTGGCTCTGGTCCGTGCAGAATTCGCGAAAGAATATCCGTTGGTCATTGCGGGAGATGAACTCTACACAGAGCAGAAGATCACTTCGTATAATCCTTCCATGCCGAGTCAATCCGTCGGCACGTTCCAGAAAGCCGACGCCGTGCTCGCGGAAAAAGCAATCGGGGCCGCTGCCGCCGCGTTTGAGACGTGGAAACGCGTTGACGGCAAAAAGCGCGCCGGATATCTTTTTAAGGCGGCTGCGCAGATGCGGAAGCGAAAACATGAGTTCTCTGCCGCGATGATATATGAAGTCGGGAAGACGTGGCCTGAAGCAGATGCTGATACTGCAGAATCTATTGACTTCCTGGAGTTCTACGGCAGGGAGATGCTTCGCCTCGACGGACCGCACCCGGTGGTGAAACATCCGGGAGAAAAAGGGGAATTGCGCTACATCCCGCTCGGCGTCGGTGTTGTCGTGCCGCCGTGGAATTTTGCCAATGCCATTCTCGCCGGCATGACATCTGCTGCGGTTGTGACGGGCAACACGGTAGTACTGAAACCTTCCAGCGATGCTCCCCTGACCGGCTGGAAGGTATTCAATCTGTTCCGTGACGTCGGGCTTCCGAAAGGCGTCATCAATTTTGTCACCGGTTCCGGTGCGGCCGTCGGCGACACGCTGGTGGCGCATCCCCTCACGCGCTTCGTTTCCTTCACCGGATCAAAGGAAGTCGGGATTCATGTCTACGAATTGGCCGCAAAAGTACAGCCGGGACAGAAATGGCTGAAACGGGTGGTTGCAGAAATGGGAGGCAAGGATTCGATTGTCGTCGACGAAAAGGCAAATCTGGATGCAGCCGCGCAGGCAACGGTGGCATCGACATTCGGATTCTAGGGACAGAAATGTTCGGCTGCGTCCCGCGCCATTGTTGCGGCGAAGGTGTATGACAAATTCGTGCAGCTCGTCAAAGAAAAGACCGAGCGTTGGACCGTCGGAATTTCGGACAATCCCGCGCATACCATGGGTCCGGTGGTTAACAAGGCCGCAGAAGATAAAATCCTCGGCTATATTGAAAGAGGAAAACAGGAAAGTCGCCTCGTCACGGGCGGAGGCAAAGCGAAAGGTGACGGCTACTTCATCCGTCCGACAGTATTTGCAGACGTTGATCCGAAGGCGGCGATTGCGCAGGAAGAGATCTTCGGCCCCGTTCTCGCCATCATCAAGGCGAAGAATTTCGATGAGGCCTTGTCTATCGCCAACAATACGGAATTCGGTTTGACGGGCGGCGTGTGGACCAAAGACAGGAAGAACGCAGAGCGCGCGAAGAAAGAATTTCACGTCGGCAATTTCTATATCAACAGAAAGATAACCGGTGCATTGGTCGGCGTTCACCCGTTCGGCGGTTTTAATATGTCCGGGACAGATTCCAAAGCAGGCGGAACGGACTATCTGCAGCTCTTTATGCAGGCGAAGTCGATTACAGAAAAGATCAAGTAGAAAGCTTGTATTGTTCGCAGTTGCAGCGAAGTGCAAGTTGAATCTCAGAAAGAAAGTTCGTTATTTTAAAGAGCGTCCACCGGCAATCGTGGCGCGTCTCGTATCTCATCCAGAGCAGGAGTCGGCATGAAAATACACGAATATCAAGGGAAAGAAATTCTTCGCTCGTTCGGTGTTCCGACACCGCAGGGTGCAGTGGCGTTCAGCGCGAACGAAGCTGTCGCCGCAGCGCAGAAGGTCGGCGGCAGCGTGTGGGTGGTCAAAGCACAAATCCATGCCGGCGGACGCGGAAAAGGGGGTGGAGTGAAACTTGCCCGGAGCATCGACGAAGTGCG
>JAPLFO010000171.1 GCA_026390635.1 Ignavibacteriales bacterium | reverse complement strand
ATTAGGGCTTCCGGTAACTGTTTGAAGATTAGAAACTGTTGACCCATTGGACGGAGAAAACCAGTAGCCTTGTGACTGTGCTACACGACTGATGCACCGTGAACCTGCACCGGCCTTTTCCAACGGCCATTCCAAAACATGCTAACGGACTGGAACTAAGCAGCCACGCAACGTTTTGCGCGCGCGACCACCACGACGACTTCAACATAAATTGAGATAGATTCGCGCGCGCTGTTGCGTGGTCTGCTTGAGTGAGTTGTTAGCATGTTCCATCAAGCGTAAATAGCCGAATCCACCAAATTAGTTGCCTTCGCTTTTAAAACCATACATCAACGTTCCGAGCGTGGATACTTATTCCAACCAATTTGACTTTTTTATGCTGCACTGCACAACCCGGTGCTTGCTATTAGGGCTTCCGGTAACTGTTTGAAGATTAGAAATTGTTGACCCATTGGACGGAGAAAACCATTAGCCTTGTGACTGTGCTACACGACTGATGCACCGTGAACCTGCACCGGCCTTTTCCAACTGCCATTCCAAAACATGCTAACTAACAATTAGACTCTTCTTATGATGATTGTTAGGTCGATTTCTTTGCCTTGTAGAAAGTATTGTATATCGCCAATATGCCCTAAATCCGGCTCTTGGGATGTGCCATTTCTTATAGAGAGTTAGACTGTTTCTGCGATGGACGATACTCAAAGATCATCCACCGGACTCTTGACTCCCAATCCCCCTCTGTTCAGGACATGTACATAGATCATAGTAGTACGAACATCCGAATGTCCTAATAATTCCTGCACAGTCCGGATGTCATAGCCGGCCTCTAGCAGGTGCGTTGCAAATGAGTGGCGAAATGTGTGACAACTCGCTCGCTTGTTCACTCCGGACTTGTCAACCGCCATCTTCACGGCCTTCTGGAGCAGAGACGCATCCATATGATGCCTTCCTTCCTGCCCGGTACGCGCATCCACCCAACGCCGTTCCTGCGGAAATGCCCACTGCCACTTCCATTCTTTTGCCGCATTTGGAAGCTTCCGATCAAGCGCATCGGGTAACATAACAGCACCAAAGCCATCCCGCAAATCATTCTCATGAATGCGCCGGACAGTCGCCAAGTGCATTTGTAACCGGGTCTTCAGCGTCATCGGCAACATCGTCATCCGGTCCTTACCCCCTTTGCCTTCTCGCACAATGATTTGATTCGCAGCAAAATCAATGTCCTGCACGCGAAGTCGAATTCCTTCCATCAGACGAAGACCAGATCCGTACAGCACTTCAGCAATCAACCGACGATTATCAGGCATCCCCAATAATACTTTTTTAACTTCCTCACGTGTCAACACAACGGGCAGTCGCTTCTGACGATGCGCACGGACCACATCACCGAGATTGCCAAGTTCCTTTTCCAATATGGTTCGGTAGAGAAAGAGAAGTGCCGCAAGTGCCTGATTCTGTGTGGATGCAGACACTTTTTGATTTACCGCAAGGTCAGTAAGAAATGCATTCACTTCCGCCGTCCCCATCAGCGAAGGATGCTTCAAATGATGAAACCGGACGTACCGCTTGACCCACATACAGTAGGCTTCTTCCGTTCTCGAACTATAACGCTGCACGCGAAGATGCTGCCGCATACGATCGAGCAATTTCGGCGGCCGGCTTTCCCTCCAAGCTTCTCGAAAATCCTCCATAATCCCCCCGGATTGTCTGTGGTTTGATTTCTGGCAGGCGGTCTCTCAGCACTGTTCAATCCCACCCCGCTGCTCCCCTTTGCATGAATCTATAAATAATTGCATAGGAAATCAACAACAGTACGCTGATGGCCAAAAAAAAGCCCCGATATCCGGGGCTTTCGCTTGCTACTTCGTCTGTCCATCTGCACGAACAGTCTCTTTGGGGTAGACCTTCTTTCGGGCAGGCTTTGTGCGCTTGCGCATGAATTTGCGCTCCAACTGCACTTCCGGAGCTTTGTCTTCTTCCTCGACGTCCGGATATTGGTAGATGTCGTACTTGTAATTCCGCAGAATAATGTTGTTTCCATTGCGCCCCAGCACATACTTCGGCAATAGCGGAATTTTTCCTCCTCCTCCGGGAGCATCAATCACATAGGCCGGAATCGCCAAACCCGATGTATGTCCGCGCATTTTGTCCATAATATCCAAACCGACGCTCACCGGTGTGCGGAAATGATTTGCTCCCTTTGTGATATCGGCCTGATAGAGATAGTAGGGTTTCACACGCATCATCAACAGCTTTCGCATGAGTTCCAACATGACATCCGCATCGTCGTTGACGCCTTTCATGAGCACGGATTGATTTCCCACCGGAATGCCGGCATCGGCCAGCATCTCGCACGCGCGTTTTGCTTCGGGGGTACATTCCCACGGGTGATTGAAATGCGTGTTGACATAAATCGGATGATATTTCTTCAACATACGAACAAGCTTCTGCGTGATCCGCTGCGGAAGAACACAGGGCATCTTCGTTCCCAGGCGTATGATTTCGACGTGCGGAATTGCACGAAGGCCGGAGATAATTTTTTCCAGCATGACATCCGTCAACATCAACGGATCGCCGCCGGAAATGATGACATCACGAATTTCAGGATGTGCTGCTATGTAGTCAAGACCGGATTGGATGAAGCGCATGCTGATCTTACCGGAATCGCCCACTTTACGCTTTCTGGTGCAGAAGCGGCAATACATGGAACACTGGCTCGTCGTCAGAAACAGGACGCGATCCGGATACCGATGGGTGATGCTCGGAACCGGGCTGTCGCCCTCTTCGTTCAGCGGATCCAGTGGAAAATTATCTTCCTCCAGCTCTTTTGCATCCGGAATGCACTGCAGCCAGATCGGATCACCCTGATAGCGAATGAGACTGAGGTAGTACGGATTAATCCGGATGTGAAAAAGGGTGTTCAGTTTGTCGGCAAGCTCTTTGTCAAATCCAAAGCGTTCGACCAGATCCTTACCGCTGTCCACGCTTGCCCGCAGCATTTCCTGCCATAGTTCCATACAGATGTCACCTGTGTTGTGAAAGATATTTCCCGTATACGACAAGGTCGTCTCCGGGCCTGTAGTATTCTCTAATCTGTGCCAGTTGTTCGTACCCGCACTTCAGATAGAAGCGCCGGGTCGCGGCATATTTTCCGGTGGACGACGTCTCGGCGACAATCAACCGTCCGCCTTTTTCCGCGATATGCTCCTCCGTCCATCTCATGAGCGCCACTCCGTTTCCTTTTCCCTGCGCCTTCGGATCCACCGCGATCCAATACAAATCATACGTTGCAACTGTTGCCGGTGTCGGACCAACGCACACATAACCGACAACCTCTTCCTTCTCGTCAACTCCTGTTACGATCTCATAATCTTTTTGGTGCGGAATGTTCAACACAGTATCGATCAGTTCCAATGCGATCTGTATCTCCTCCTCATTGAACACCGCTGTGTCCCGAAGAATTCCCCGAATCGGTTCCCGATCGTGCGCTTGCAACGGTCTGATGATCATGCACAGCGCTCCAAAGCATATCCGGTAATCGTCCCGATGATCTCGTTAAACGAGAACCCATGCGTGCGGGAAGACCGTATGAATCCGGAGTCGGTCGAAATGTCCGGGTTGGGATTCACTTCGATGACGTACGGATTCCCGCCGCGCGCCAGGCGGATATCCACTCGCGCATAGTCCCGGCAGCCCATCACTTGGTATGCCCGGAGCGCGATATCTCTGACTTTCTTCTCAACGGCCGGCGCCAGCTTTGCAGGACAAACACCTTTCGTCCCCTCAAATTCTATCGTACCATTCATCCACTTGGCGGAGTAGGTCACAATCTTAGGATATTTCTCAGGCAAGCCGGAAAAGTCGATCTCAGAAATCGGCAATATCACGGGCTTTCTATTGCCGATAATAGCCACATTCAGTTCACGTCCTTCGATATACTGTTCAACCAGCGCCGGTTGTTCAAATTTCTCAAGAATATATTTGATCCGCTTTCGCAGAGCTGCCGGAGACCTGACAACACTGCTGTTGTCAATACCGACGCTCGCGTCTTCTTTGGCCGGCTTCACAAATAGTGGAAAAGGCAAACGGATGTGACTCACGTCGCGCATTGAACCGCAGATAACAAACCGCGGCGTCGGTATCCGGTGAAAGGTCAGAAGTTCTTTTGTCCGCGCTTTATTGAGACATGTCCCCAGGGACAACGGCGCGGAACCTGTGTACGGAATTCCCATCACCTCAAAAATTCCGGCAACGTGCATCTCATGGATTGCCTGATCACCCAACGACTCGACAAGGTTGAAGACGAGGTCCGGCTTTGTTGTCCTAATAAATACCAGCAACCTCTCCACGTCATTGGACATATTGAAGACCGACGTCTCATAGCCTAATTCATTAAGAGCAGACTGCACATCTTCCTTCTCTTCCACGACACCGACTTCCGAAAGATCAACGTGACCTTTTGCACGCGCCGCCTCATAGGAGTCGGGATATCCCCACTCACTCAGGTACTTCCGCCCCTCGGCGGTCTGAATCGTCGGCTCGTTAAAAACAATACTTATATGAAGCTTTGTGGCCATATTCGCAAAATATCAATTTATTGTGCGCCCGGTCAATCCTTGGCGCTTGCATGCTTCATCCAACACCGAATTGAGCAGTTCCTGATAGGAAATACCGGCCGCCCTTGCCGCTTTGGGATAGCAGGAATTTTCCTCCGGATTCGGCAATATTCCGGGGAGCGGATTCACCTCTATTATATGTGGTGCTCCGGATGCATCACATCGAACATCGATTCGCGACCAATCCCTGCAACGCAAGGTATTGTAGGTAGCCCTGCAAATTCGTTCAATTTCGGATTGAAGCCGTGATGTTAACTTTGCCGGACATTCAAAGATTTCCAAAGGATTTGACGCTTCGTCCCAAATCCATTTTGCTTCATAGGAATAAATCGGATTGACGCCGGCCGGAAGCGAATCGAATTTTATTTCGACGATGGGAAGAACGCGCGCGTCTTGACCATTTCCCAGCATCGCGACGGTAAACTCCCGACCCGGTAGATATTCCTCCACCAACACCGGCTGTGCGTACATAGAAAGCACTTGAGCTGCCTGAACGCGAAGTTCGTCGGCTGTTTTCACAAGAGACGCATTGAAAATTCCCTTGCTCGATCCTTCAAACAGCGGCTTCACCATCGCAGGAAGAAACGGCGGCACCTTCGGAATCTCTTCTGCCGAATGAAGAACGAAAAACTTCGGAGTGGGAATGGAATAATGGGAAAGAATTTCTTTTGCGCGCGACTTATCCAGACAAACGGCAAGCGTCAGTGGATCTGATCCGGAGTACGGAATCTGCAGCATCTCCAGCATTGCAGGAATCTGCGCTTCACGCGAAGCACCAAACCAACCTTCGGCAATATTGAAAACGATTTCGGGACGTACAGCGCGGAGTTTTTTAAAAGCATCGATGTCGGCCTCGATCATGTCGATCGAGTGATACAGGGCGAGGGAGTCTCGGACAGCAGTGATCGTTTCGATCGTGTCCCACTCAGCATACGTATCAGCGCTTATGCTTTGTGCTCTTACTTGCGTGCTGACATCAAAGATGTTCTGACTCGAAGGGTCGCTGCTTTTCTCTTCAGAGAGCGGCGCGTCCTTCTTCAAGTTGTAAACGAGAGCGACGTGCATTCAGGAATGTATCAAAGAGTAACTGATACCTTTCTTCGTTGTGAGCGATACGTACTTCGAGTATTGACATGATGTTCTATCCTGTTCTCGTTAGTAAATATATACTTTTTCTACCGGATGTCAAGACAAAAGTGGTTAACCAGTGCGGACGAGAGAGAGGAGATGTTTGTAGATGACTTCGAACCGACGATGGACTTCGGCATGTTCGGGAAGACGAAGATGAGGATCGGTCTCGACAATTCCAAATGCAGAGTCGCGTGCGATGGAAACAATTTCTGCGTCAAGAACAAGATCGGCGATTCGAAATTCGGGAAGCCCGCTCTGCCGCGTACCAAAATATTCGCCGGGACCACGCAGCCGGAGATCGGCTTCGGCAATCGCAAAGCCGTCCGAGGTCTGCACCATCGTCTGCAAGCGCTGCTGAGATGTGACGATCTCTTCCTGCGCCTGTGCGCGATCGGCAGCCAGAATGGTTTTCTTCTGCTGCAGCCGCTTATTTGTCAACAAGATGCAGTACGATTGGTCGCCGCCGCGTCCCACTCGGCCGCGAAGCTGATGAAGCTGGGAGAGACCGAATCGTTCAGCATTTTCGATCACCATGACCGTAGCATTTGGTACATCGATCCCGACTTCGATGACGGTGGTCGCCACCAGAATATCGATCTCTTTCTGTGAAAAACGGCGCATTACAGCGTCTTTTTCATCGGAGGGCAGCCTTCCATGGAGCAGGCCCACCTTTAATTCCGGAAAGATCTGATTTTGCAGCCGGACATACTCTCCTTCAGCCGCCTTCAGATCCAGCTTTTCGGATTCCTCAATGAGGGGGTACACCACATACGCCTGTCGGCCGCGACCGATTTCCTCCCGGAGAAAGGCATACACTTTTCCTTTGTCTTCGTCTCCCCTCACGGCCGTACGGATGGATTTTCTATCCTTCGGCAGCTCGTCAATGACCGAGACATCAAGATCGCCATACAGCGTCAACGACAACGTGCGTGGAATAGGCGTCGCCGTCATCACGAGCACGTCCGGATGCTTTTCATTCCCCTTTTCCCTCAGGCGCGATCGCTGGGCGACTCCAAAACGGTGCTGTTCATCAACAACAACAAGACCCAACTTGTTGAACAACACACGTTCTTCCAGCAATGCGTGTGTTCCTATGACAATATTCGCTTGCCCGCCGCGAACGTCCTCCAGCACATCATCCCGCAACCGCTTCTTTTGTCCCCCTATGAGCAGCCGGAGGGTCAGCGGAGACGATGCGAGGAGCTTTTCGAGACTCCGATAGTGCTGTTCAGCAAGAATTTCCGTCGGCGCCATGAGCGCCGACTGATATCCATTGGCCACAGCCACAAGCATCGCGAACAAAGCGACGATCGTCTTGCCGCTGCCCACATCCCCCTGCAGCAAGCGGTTCATTGGCGAAGATGCCTGCATGTCAGCGGTGATCTCACCTATCACCCGCTTCTGGGCCGCGGTCAACTCAAAAGGCAATGTCTGCACGAGTAAACGCGCCAATTCACTTTTGGGAGAGAAGGAAATTCCTTTCCAACCGCTTTTCACTTCCCTGCGCCGATACGCCATCAGGAGTTCGAAGAAGAATAACTCGTCAAATTTCAGACGCCGAAGGGCGCCATCCCGCTCGGCATACGATTTGGGGAAATGGATCTGCCGGAGCGCCGCGTGGATTCCCGGTAGATGATACTTCTGGATCACAGCCGCAGGAAGATGTTCGCACACTGCCGTGGACACGGCGGTGACCGCCTGTTTGAGAAGCCGGCGAAAGCCGCGGTTGTCAAGACCAACAAGCCGCAGCTCTTCCGAAGAACTATACTTTGGGATGATGGATCCCGTGTGTAGCAGTTTGCTCCAGTCAGTTTCATCGTCATCTTCGCCATGCGACAAACGATCGAATTCAGGATGAATAAACTGGATCCTGTTCAACCTGTCCAACTCCGGCACAGCAGATACCGCAAGCACTTCACCCTGTTCAAACGCGTTTGCATACCATTCCACGCCCGCATAGAAGACACAGGTCACAAATCCCGTTTCATCCTTGATGGTGAGGAAGAAGATCTTCGTCCGCTTTTTGGTCCGGCGGACTTCTGTGCGGAAGACGGAGGCGATGACTGTTACTTCTTTGCCGGCCGCAAAATGTTTCGGCAAGTCTTTGATTTTTGTGATGCAGGACCTGTCAAGGTACGCACGCGGATAATAGTGAAGCAATTGCTCCACTGAATGGATATCCAGTTCGCGCAATGCGTCAGCGCGTTTGGGACCGATTCCCTTGAGTTGACGTAGATCCATAGAGATGTTTTGGTGGCGAGAAGGCAATTTCCCCGGCCGCGCCTTTAGAGACTCATGATCAGACTCGCGGCACGACAGTTTTTGAATACAGTGGCAGCAGACTCAAATCCAACGGTCACCGAGAGCGGCTCGACTGCGCTCGCCAGCCCAAGTCGAGGTGACCGTTGGGCGCAATCATTTGCCGTCAGCGCACTTGCTTCAATCGTTCCACAAATTCTGACGGAGGAATGAAGCCAACAATTCTCGCGGAGGATGCTTCCTCCCCTTTGCCATCGAGAAAAATGATCATCGGCACGCCGGCGATGGAAAAGTTTTTCCGCAATTGTTCGGCTTCCGGTGAGTTAAAATGTGTGAGATCCACTTTCAATCTCTTAAACCGCCCGGCCTCCGCTATCACGCGGCGGTCTGTGAATGTTTGGTGTTCGAGCTCCAAACAGGGAATGCACCAATCGGCGTAAAAGTCCATCATGACCGGCGTTCCGCTTTTTCTTGCATCGTCGAGAGCCACCTGGCTGTATCGCTCCCACGTCAATCCATCCTGTCGGAGGGAATTTCCAAGGTAAAGTCCTGCAAGAATGGCCACAGTTCCCACTATCCATTTTATGCGGGTCAGCACCTTGCTTTCTTTTCCGGAGGATTCGACAAATCCAAGATACACGCCGCCAACCAGAAGCGTTAGCGGAATGACGAATGCCGAGAATCGTGGAAGGATCGCCAGCGACAGGTAGAAGAATGCAGCACCGACAAGAATTACGCCGAAGAATCTTTCCACCCATACCAGCCATGTACCGGACCGCGGAATACTCTTGATCATTCCTGAAAACGTTCCGAGCACCAGGTATGGGAAACCCAGACCCATCGACAATGCGAAGAAGACCCAGAATCCAAATACCGGATCTGCCTTTGCACTCACCAGAGCCAGCAACGCAATTACCGGCGGTCCGATGCAGGGCGCAGCAAACACTCCAACAACCAGGCCGGACAGATAGAGACTTATGATTCCGGTTCCCGTCGTACCACCCAACTTGCTCGTCAGCCAGTATGGCATCTGTATCTGATACAATCCGAAGCTGCTGAGCGCCATTCCAAAGAGAAGAACGCCGATGCCGGCGAGAACCCAGGAACTCTGCAGCCAGCTCCCGAAGAGTCCGCCGCCAAGCGCTGCCGTAACTCCGAGCACACTGTACATTGTCGCAATGCCCAGCACATAAGTGACTGCCTTCAGAAAGACCCGAATTGCCTTTTTTTCTTTCTGGCCGCCAAAGAGCGACACGGTAATGGACATCATCGGATAAACGCATGGCGTCAGATTCAGCGCCAAGCCAATCAGAAATATTGCCAGAAAGGCGATCGCAGATCCTTTTTCCGTGAAGAGTGCGCCGATGTCGCCGCCCGAAGTCCGGCCGGACTGCACCGTGCCCGATTGATACTTCACGAAGAGATCAACGTTTGTCTCCTGCGTTATTTCACCCGCGCCAGCCACCGCGTATGGGATTGCAAGCGCGATCGTCGATGGCGGCAGGCAGACCTGGTTGTTGCAGGCCTGTACTTCTACCGACGCCCGCACAGTATCTGCGCCGGCAATATTGTCTGCGAATTTCAGCGTCAGGAACACTACTACCGTCCCTTGATAGACGCTCAACGGCTGATCGGCAAACGCCAGCTTTACATCGCTTCCCGCTGGGTATCGGACGTCCGACAGCATCACTCCCGTCTGCGACGCCAGAGAGAGCGACGTTCCGATAAGATAGTCAGCGCTCGGCGTATGGGCATTGATATGCCAGCCATCCGCAATATGGAGCAACACAGCAACTTTTTTCGATCCCCCGGAAGCGATTTTCGCCGTGGAGAGCTTGATTTCCGGGCGCACCACATCGGCACTCGATCCCGCACGAGAGTTGACGGCAAGAGCTGCGATCAGGAGTATGATGGAAAAGAAACGTGTCATAACGCCGATGAAATCATTTTTTCAAGTGCCGCCTTCGACAAACCGCCGACTTGCTGAGCAACAATGTTTCCCAGTTTGTCTACCACAAATGTGGTGGGAATTCCATCGATGCCGCCGTATGCATCTGTCAGCTTTTTATCGCCAAGCACAATCGGATAGTTAATTCTGTTTGACGCGACAAACGGAGTCACTTTTTCCCACCCTTCTTGGTCCAGCGCGATGCCGACAAATTCGACGCCCTTCGGTTTCAGTTTAGTATAGACTTCGATGAACTCGGGAATCTCCCGGCGGCACGGCGGGCACCAGGTAGCCCAGAAATTCACGACCACCACTTTCCCTTTGAGCTTTGACAATTGCACGGTCTTGCCATCCGCGGTCTTGAGCGCGAAGTCCGGTGCTTTCTTATTCTGCGCGAACGAGACGGCGGTGAAAACGAACAATAGTACCACCAAAAGATACTTCATAGGAACTCCCTTTAGAGTGATATATAAAAATGAACGATCGTTGCGGCCTTCTGCCATACTTCTTTTCCATTGGATGCCGGAAAACCGGCAAAAGATGCAGAAGTGCGAAAATCCATGGGGAATTGAAAGCCGAGGCTATTGCAAAACTGAAGTATCATACACAATTTTGCCGCCGATCACGGTCTGAGCAACTGTCACCGCATCAATCCTAGCCGGGTCGATAGTCAGAATATCCTCGTTCAGCACCACAAAGTCCGCCAGTTTGCCAACGCGAATACTTCCCTTTTCGCTCTCTTCGAAAACAGCATACGCATTGTTAATCGTGTAGCAGGCGATTGCTTCCTGAACAGAGATTTTTTGTTCGGGGATCCAACCATTCGGATTTTTGCCGTCGGTGGTTCTGCGTGTGACCGCAGCATGGATGCCCAGCAGCGGATTGATCGGTGCAACTGTCCAATCACTGCCGAATGTCAACACAACACCATGATCGAGAAATGTGCGGAATGGATACGTTGTCTTGCAGCGTTCCTGTCCGATGCGTTTCGCAGCCCATCGTCCGTCGTCGGCGGCATGATACGGTTGGGCTGAGGCAATGACTCCCAGTCGTGCAAACCGGTCGAAATCTTTGGCTGCGATGTGCTGCGCGTGCTCGATACGGAACCGGCGATCCCATTTCGGGTTCTGTGCGACGATCTTTTCAAAGAGGTCGAGAATGAGGCTGTTGGCGGAGTCGCCGATAGCGTGAATCGAAAGCTGGAGACGCGCTCTGTCTGCAGGAAGCGCCCATTTTTCCAGGCGACCATCCAGGACGATATCGCTGGCGAGGCCGTGTGTGGTCGGATCGGAAGTAAAGGGCTCAAAGAACAACGCTGTCGACGATCCCAGCGATCCATCCGCAAAAGCCTTCAACGATCCGATACGGATCCATTCGTCTCCGAACGGCACTTCAATTCCTGCCGCGGCCACTTGTTCCCATTGGGAAATCGGAAGCCGGCAATGGAATCGAAGCGTCAACTCTCCGTTGCGCTGCAATGTTCGGTACGTCTTGACATCTGCGCCGGAGGAAACATCCTGCACACTGGTCACGCCGCATTTTCTGGCCTCTGCAAGAGCAAGCCGGGCAACCGCGATTCGGTCCTCTTCTGCATCATCCGGCATCACACGATACACTGCGCTCATCGCTTCGTCTTTCAGGATGCCGGTCGGTTCACCGGTTTTGGGATCGCGTACGATCGTGCCGCCGGGCGGATCGACGGATTCTTTCGTGATGCCGGCAAGTTTGAGCGTGTACGAATTTGCCAGAGCCATGTGTTCATCGTATCGCCAGACAAAAACCGGCGTAACCGGAGTATAACGGTCAATCAATTCCTTCGTGGGAAGAGGAGCGTCTTTCCAATTCTCGTGGTCCCAATCGCCGCCGGTGATCCATCGTCCGGGTTTCTCTTCGGCGCGCTTTTTTATGATCGCTGTAAATACTTCCTGCGTTGCTGCCGATCGCAGATCAACATTGCGTAGCTGAAATCCGCCGGTCATGAAGTGCGTATGGTTGTCGATGAAGCCCGGCAGCATACGCCTGCCCATCAGGTCAACAACTTTTGTGGCTTGGATACGGTACGATTCGATTTCTTTCGTCGAACCGACCGCGATGATCCGTCCGCCGGCAACTGCGACCGCTTCCACTTCCGGCCTGGCGTTATCCACTGTCCAGATCTTTCCATTGACAAAAATAACATCGGCAGGCTGCTGCGCCATGAGCGCAGACGTCACTACCAGCGGCAGGAGCGATGGGATCTTCATGATTCCCTCTTTATTTCGCGTGTCATCAATTCTTCCATGGCCTGTCGGGGATTCTTGTTCTCGAAGAGCACCCGGTGTACTTCTGTAAAGACTGCGAGATCCACATGATGCTTCAGTGCCAGATCGACTGACGATTGGCATGTGGCAACGCCTTCCGCCACCATGACCATCTCGTCCAGAACGACCTGCAGCGTCCGACCCCTGCCGATTTCCTCGCCAACGTAACGATTGCGGCTGTGCTTACTCATGCAAGTGACAAAGAGATCGCCAACACCGGAGAGACCTGCAAATGTACGGGGCAGCGCCCCCATCTTGATGCCGAGGCGCGACATTTCCGCGACGCCGCGCGTCATGATCGCCGCTTTGGTGTTGTCGCCATAGCCCGCACCGTCACCGATGCCGGCGCCGATTGCAATAACATTTTTCAGCGCTCCGCCCAATTCGACGCCATAGATGTCGTCATTCAGATACACACGAAAATACGGAGTGCTGAAAGCCGCCGCAACGGCTTTTGCGGTCCGCGCGTTAAATGATGCAGCAACCACCGCCGTCGGGATCCGCTTGCTCACTTCTTCGGCATGACTCGGGCCCGAAAGGATGGCGAGCTTGGATTTTTTCTCGTGCGCCAGGACGTCCAGCATCACCTCAGACATTGTCATCAGCGAGTGATTCTCAATTCCTTTGGCAACGTTCACGATAATGGTTTGTGAAAGCTCGAGATGGGCGATTTGCTGGAGCACAGAACGGAGAAATTGAGACGGAACGGCCGCAACAATCATGTCTTTGCCGGCCGCCGCCTTTTCTATATCGGTGAGAATAGTAATGAATTCCGGAACGGGAATTCCGGGGAGGAAATCGGGATTTTCGCGCGTCGCACGCATGAGCTCGGCTTGCTCCCCGCTGTACGTCCAAAGCGCGACTTCATGAAAGTTTTCCGCCAAGACCAGCGCCAGGGTGGTTCCCCAGCTGCCGGCGCCCAGGACAGCGACGCGCATATTAGATTTTCCGTTCGGTGCCTGCAATCAGGCGCTTGATATTTTCCCTGTGCGTAAAAAGCAGCAAGGCCGACGTTCCGATTGCAAAGAAGATCAGCGTGTGGTAACCTTGAATATCTACGTTAAAAATGTTTTCGCGGAAGAACATTGTCAGGGGAAATGCCACCGCACCCGACATGGAGCCCAGAGAAACGTAGCGCGAGGTGCCGAGCACTGCTCCGAAAACCGACATCGCAACAATAAACTCCACCGGCGCAAGACCCAACAGCATTCCTGCTCCCGTTGCAACACCCTTGCCGCCTTTAAAGCCCGCGAACAGCGTCCAGATATGTCCCAGAATGGCCATGACACCGCAAATGATGCGCACAATCGTGATATCCTGAAACGGAGTCAGATTGTTAAACGGCAAGTCATTACTCCAAAAAATTTGCGGGACATAATATGTCACCATAGCGCCCTTCAGCATATCGACGAGCATCACTACCAACCCAATCTTCCATCCCAACACCCGCCAGACATTCGTCCCCCCTGCATTGCCGCTTCCATGGCTCCGTATGTCGAATCCGCCTTTGAGCTTTGACGCAATGATGCTCGTCGGGATCGATCCGATCAGATAGCTCACCATGGCAACGATAAGGAGATTGTGCATGCAACACCCTTCTAATAAGATCGTGGATTACTGTTTAGTATTGAAAATTACCAATTCGGCGGGGGAAAATCAAGCTGTAAAATGAGGCGAAAAACCGCAAAATAAACCGGCGCGGTCGGAATGTATCCCCTTCCCGGTTTCTCTCGATCTGGAGCATTAGAATTGCCTGTCAATCGTCCTATTTTCCAGAAGTCCTCGACTTCGGCGGAGGGCTCAGGATCGGGGGATTTTCGATTCCTTTTGTCTCTTCCGGCCGACCCAGATATTCGATCACAAATCGAAACCGTGGGAATAGCTTTGGGAGCCTCATGATGCTGAACACCATCACACCAATCGCCAAACGATCGATCCAGGATGAGAGTGGCCATCCGAAGTGAACAGTAATCTTTTTGTCAGGCAGCTCATAGTCGAGCGCATAGAGCAATTCGACAAAACTGTCATACAGCGTCTGGCTCTTGTTTGCAAACCGGAAATGATTTGGGGCCAGTTTGTCTGGAATGCCCTGCCGCGGCGAATAGATGCTGATGAAAACCGACGCACTGTCCTGATCGATATTCGTTTCCTGCGGACGACGGAAATAGATATCGACCTTTTCAGCCTCCTTCTCCGCGATATAGATGATCATGTTGAGCGGTGCATCTGTTTGCTTGATCACACCGATTTCCGGCGCGCGTTTTTGCGCCACTTTCAAGCCGATGCCAAGAAAGATCAACGTCACCGTTCCCCACAACGCGGTCCCATACGGTTTGTGATACGCCAGATAGAGGAAACAACTAAGAAAGATCACAAACAAGATCAACGTTCCAATGCGGGACGTATTGTACGCCCGGACATCTTTTGTCCCTTTGGAGTACCGATAGATGAGAAGACTGCCCATATTGATGGTGAAGCTGGCGATAAGTCCCAACGCGTACATTTCGGCGAGCATCGTCTGGTTGCCGCCGGTCACGATGATGATAAAAGAATAGAAGATTGCGCTGAAAATATGAATGCGATAGAGGGATTGGCGCCGGTTTGTCTTAATGACCCAATTGAATCCATAGCGATGGGCCACACGCTCCAACAGTTCACTGGAGGCCACGAAGGCAGTATTGACCGCCATCATGAGCAAAACGCTGGCAAGAATGCCGACGATGAATCCGAAGTTGATTCCCCCGATCAAGTCTGCAAAATGCGTGATCAAATCCGTTTCATGAAGCTTGAAGTCAATATTCTGCGAAAGAACAAGCATCCCCAGCAGAGGTGTGAAAATTCCTATGGTCACCCCGAGAAACACGTACGCTTTGCGTACATCGTGCCATGACTTGACAAATCCCGCCGTTTGCACAACAGACTCTATTCCCGAATAGGCCAGAATGCAGCTTGCGATGGAAATGACGATCAGATAGTAGGCATCAGCCCAGGTGCCGTTGTCCAGCGCAGATGCAGCGCCATGGAAACTTTTCCCAACGGTATGCCAGTGAGCCGGAGACATGTGCAACATCCCCGCCGCGAGCAGGTTCATTAAAACAATCGCCGCTACAATAAAAATAGCGAATGTGATTTTTGCGTTTTCCTTTATTCCCAGGATATTCAATCCCGCCACTGCCCATACAATGGTGAGTTCGATTCCTAGCATTCCGGCAGCAGACATCGGATAGAAAGCGAGTCCGTTCTGGACGGCGCTAACGGTGGAAATGCTCGCAGTCAAAATGTAATCCACCAGAATTGATGCGATAGCGATAAATGAGATTGTCGGACCAAGGACCAGATAGGAGAACGAGTACACACCGCCGCCGCGGACTCCGTGCAATTCCAGGATCTCGGCAATTTCCGTCATGCGCGTGGAAAGCACACGCATCAGGACCGATGTGATGGCGAGATAGACGATCGCATTATGTCCGATGACACGGAATGCTTCGCTCGGCGCATAAAAGATGGATGTCAATTCGTCCATCAGCGTGATGATGGCAATGGAAAGCCAGGTAAGCCACCACCGCCCGCCGGAAAAATAGGCAAGAAGATTTTTGCGAGTGAGCAGATAGGCAAATCCGCCGATCAACGCGACGTTGACAGCAGCAAGTACGAAGAAGCTCTCAGTAAACACAAATTCCTGCAATATGTGATCGGAAAGAGGATCTGCTGCAAAATAAAACAACGAGCCATAAGGCTCGCGATACAAATCTACAAAAATAAACCAAATAATTCTATGCGCCGAACCGACCGCTCATTGCAGCCGCCAGATCGAGATCCTCCGGCGTCGTAATCTTGATATTTTCGTATGATCCCATGACGATGGCCGGTTGAATTCCCATCCGTTCGACCAATGATGCATCGTCCGTTGCCAATATTCCGTCCTGCTCTGCGCGCTCGTACGCTTCGACAAGAAGCCGGGTCTGGAATGCCTGCGGTGTTTGCGCCGCCCAGAGCGTTGTACGATCGATCGTTGTCTCAATGAAACCTTCCGCAGCGGCTCGTTTGATTGTGTCCTTCACTGGAACGGCGACAACGGCTGCACGATGCACACGCGCCTTGTCAATCGATTCCAGAATCATCCGTTCCCGCACAAATGGACGCACTGCATCGTGAACGAGCACAATGGCGCTGGAAGAAGGAAGCGCAGCCAGGGCATTCATGACGGACTTCTGTCGATTCGCGCCGCCGACAACCACTGCCGAAACTTTGGTCAGGGCATACTCACGCACCAGCGTGTTGACTGTTTCCAGATGCCTTTTGTGGCAGTGCTGAAAACACTCCGCCGTCAACACCAGAATCGGTTTCCCCTGCAGCAATAGCAATTGCTTGCTGACCGCCGCACCCATTCGCGAACCCGATCCGGCCGCCGGGATGACAACGCTTGTAGACATCACTTAGGCCCTTTCACTTTTGCCGCACGTCCAAAGTATTCTATTGCAAAATCAAAGCGGGGAAACAGTTTCGGCAGGCGCATGATGCTGAATACCATGACTCCGATTGCCAGGCGGTCGATCCATGATGAAAGCGGCCAACCGAAATGAACCGTGATCTGCTTCTCCGGCAGTTCATAATCGAGCGCATACAAGATTTCGACTACGCAATCGTAGAGTGTCAGATTTCGGTTCGCGAACCGAAAATGATTGGGAGCCAATTTTTCCGGAATTCCCTGTCGCGGCGAATAGATGCTGATGAATACTGACGACACGTCCGGACCGATATTGGTCTCTTGCGGACGACGGAAATAGATGTTGACCGCGGGTGCATCGTTCTCTGCAATGTAGAAGATCATATTCAACGGAGCATCCGTCTGCTTGATTTGATTGATTTCCGGCGCCCGTTTCTGTGCCACCTTCAATCCAATTGCAAGGAAGATCAACGTTGCGGTTCCCCACATCGCCGTGCCGTACGGCTTGTGGTAGGCCAGATAGAGAAAGCAACTGAGAAATATTACGAACAGGATCAACGTCCCCAACCGCGATGTATTATATGCCCTGACGTCTTTCGTCCCCTTGGAATAGCGATATATCAGAAGGCTTCCCATGTTGATGGTGAAGCTTGCGATAAGACCCAGGGCATACATTTCCGCCAACGTCTTCTGACTGCCGCCGGTGATAACAATAACCAGAGAATAGAAAAGAGCATTAAAGATGTGGATGCGGAAGAGCGATTGTCTCTTGTTCGTTTTGATGATCCAGCGGAAGCCATACCGATGCGCCACCCGCTCTATTAACTCACTCGAAGCCACAAACGCCGTGTTTACCGCCATCATCAACAGGATGCTCGCAAGAAAACCGACAATGTATCCGAAATGAAGTCCTCCAATGAGGCTTGCAAAATATGTGATGAGATCCGTCTCATGGGCACCAAAATCGATTTGTTGTGACAGGACGATCATCGCCAGCAAGGGAGTGAAAATGCCGATCGTCACCCCCAGGAAGATATATGCCTTGCGGACATCGTGCCATGATTTCACCAAACCTGCGGTCTGGATCACCGACTCGATGCCTGAGTAGGCAAGAATACTGCTGGAGATAGACAGAATAATAAGATAGTAGGCATCTATCCAACTTCCCTTCTCCAGATCGGTCGCGGCAGTATAGAAACTCTTCCCAGCGACATGCCAATTCTCCGGCGACATGTCCACAAGCCCCATGGCAAGAAGGCTCATCAGGATGAATGTTGCAGCAACAAAGACCCCGAAGGTCACCTTTGCATTTTCCTTGATGCCGAGGATATTCAGCCCCGCCACGAACCAGACAATGCTGATTTCGAGCGCCAGGATGACTGACGGAGACATGGAAAAAAATGACATGCTGTTTTGCACAGCACTAACGGTGGAGATACTTGCGGTAAGAATGTAAGCCACCAGAATCGAAGCTATCGCGACAAACGAAATGGTCGGACCGAGCACCATGTAGGAGAACGAGTAAACACCGCCGCCACGGACTCCATGCAGTTCGAGAATTTCGGCAATTTCCACCATCCGTGTCGACAGAACTCTCATGAGTGCGGACGTGATGATCAAGTACACAATGGCGTTGGTCCCGATGACACGAAACGCCTCTCCCGGAGCATAGAAAATGGAAGTCAGCTCATCCATCAAGGTAATGATGGCAATCGAGAGCCATGTCAGCCACCAGCGGCCGGCCGAAAAATAGGCGAGGAGATTTTTTTTCGTCAGAAGGTACGCAAAGCCGCCCAGGAGGACAATATTAATAGCGGCAACGACAAAGAAGCGTTCGGTAAACACACATGTCTGGAGGTTGTGGGACAATCATGACACGCTCAAAGGGGCGCCTCGGAGTCGCGGCGAAGAGTGCAAGACCCTCACGCCGCGACTCCGCGGACTCTGTTGCCAGAGTTCAAATCAACATCATAGCATCGCCATAGCTATAGAAGCGATAACCCTGTTTGATCGCCATTTTGTACGCCTTCATCACAAATTCATGGCCGCCAAACGCAGCGACAAGCATGAGGAGTGTAGATTCCGGCATATGAAAATTGGTGACCAAGCGGTCGGCAATCTTGAAATCGTACGGCGGGAAAATGAATTTGTCGGTCCAGCCCCGACCCGGCTTCAGATGTCCGTCCGTCGTCACACTGGATTCGAGCGCACGACAGGTGCTCGTGCCGACCACGAAGACCTTGTTTTTCGTATCGATCGCCTTGTTGACGATGGCAACGGCACTTTCGGTCACTTCAAAATATTCGGAATCCATTTTGTGTTTTGTCAGGTCTTCCACTTCCACGGCCCGGAACGTTCCCAGTCCGATGTGCAGAAGCACCGTGGCTACCTTAACTCCCTTCTTTTCGATCTTCTTGATCAGGGGTTTGGTAAAATGGAGTCCGGCGGTCGGTGCCGCCACGGCGCCGATCGTCTTGGCATAGACGGTCTGGTACGAGACCTTGTCTTTGTCCGTCGCCTCACGTTTGATGTAATACGGCAGCGGCGTTTGTCCAATCTTTTCGATCAGCTTAAAGAAATCTCCGGTGTAGTTGAACCGCACCGTACGTCCGCGCGACGTCGTATTGTCGATCACTTCGCACCACACGTTGCCGTTATTGAAATAGATCTTGTTCCCAATGCGGACCTTCCGTGCCGGATCGACGATCACGTCCCAAATATTGTCCTCTGCATTCAACTGGCGGAGCAGGAATACTTCGATCTTCGCGTTCGTTTTCTCCTTCTTGCCGATCAAACGCGCCTGGAAGACTTTCGTTTCATTGACGACGAGGCAGTCGCCCTTCTTTATGTAGTCGACGACATTACTGAAATGCTTTTCCTCAATCGTCTCATTCTCCCGGTGCAACACCATTAATCGCGATCGATCGCGCGGAGCTACCGGATGCTTCGCGATCAGGTTGCGGGGCAGGGGATACTTGAAATCAGAAAGCTTCATAGTGGTCATCTCTCCTTTCATGCGCTCTTACAGGAGCGGGTGAATTACTAGTTGACAGTACGCCATGCCGGCCTGTGGGGAACCATCTTTTTTGCGTAGTGTCACCAACTAAACTGCCGCCGGGAACGCAGGCATCTCCCGCATTCCCGCGGCACAGGTACGTCGAATTACTTCTTTCCTTTTTTCGTTGATTTCTTTGCGGCTTTCTTCACCGGCTTTTTCGCTGCCTTCTTTACAGGAGCATCTTTCAGCGCTGCGCGAGCTGCGGCCAGGCGTGCAATCGGCACACGGAACGGCGAGCAACTTACGTAATTCTGATTGATCTGGTGGCAGAACTCAACGCTCGACGGTTCACCGCCATGTTCGCCGCAGATACCTACCTTGAGATCTGGACGGACCGAGCGGCCTTTGGCAATGGCGATCTTCATCAATTCGCCGACACCATCGCGATCGAGCACCTCGAAAGGATCTTTCGGGAAAATGTCCTGGTCAACATACGGAACGATGAAGCGGGCCGCGTCGTCGCGGCTGATGCCGAGCGTCGTCTGCGTCAAATCGTTCGTACCAAAGCTGAAGAACTCTGCAACAACCGCAATTTCATCAGCGGTGATAGCGCCGCGCGGAATTTCGATCATCGTTCCAACAAGGTACTTGAATGTGACACCTTTCTCCTGCATCACTTCCTTCGCTACGCGGCGGACAATTTTTTCCTGGTGAGCGAGTTCCTTCACGTTGCCAACGAGCGGGATCATGACTTCCGGTTCTACTTTGATACCCTTCGCCTGCACATTGGCCGCGGCTTCGAAAATTGCACGCGATTGCATCTCGGTGATTTCCGGGAAAATAATGCCCAGACGGCATCCGCGGAATCCAAGCATCGGATTGAATTCATGCAGGCCTTCGACGCGTTGATGGACTTTTTCGTAGCTGATACCCATCTGAGCGGCGAGTTCGCGCTGCTGTGCTTCTTCGTGCGGCACGAATTCGTGCAGCGGAGGATCGATTGTCCGGATGGTCACCGGACGTCCGTTCATCGCCTCGAAGATGCCTTCGAAATCTGCACGCTGCAGCGGCAGCAGCCTTGCCAACGCGGCCTTGCGGGCTTCCACGGAATCTGCGAGAATCATTTCGCGCATTGGACCGATCTTGCCTTCACCGAAGAACATGTGCTCTGTACGGCAGAGGCCGATACCTTCCGCTCCGAATGCAATCGCATTCGAGGCCTGGTCCGGCTGGTCCGCATTTGTACGAACTTTCAGACGGCGATATTTGTCAGCCCACGACATGATCTTCGCAAACAATTGATACACTGGAGCTTCTTTCGGCGCCAGCGTTTTGTCAATCAACACTTGAAGCACTTCCGACGGTTTCGTCGCCACTTTGCCTTCGATCACTTCACCGGTGCTTCCGTCCAGAGACACCCAATCACCTTCTTTAATCACTTTGCTGCCCACCACCATGGTGTGCGTGGCATAATCGATCTCGAGTGCGGAGCAGCCTGCAACACAGACGCGTCCCATCTGGCGTGCAACCAGCGCTGCATGTGAGGTCATACCGCCGCGCGCTGTCAAGATACCTTCGGCAGCGTCCATTCCCTTGATATCTTCCGGCGAAGTTTCGATGCGGGTCAGGATCACTTTTTCACCGCGCTTCTTCCACTCTTCAGCATCCGGGGCGTTAAACACCACTCGGCCGCTGGCTGCGCCCGGACCGGCATTCAAACCTTTTGCGAGAAGGCGTCCACCCTTAACGGCTGCTTCTTTTTCCTTCAGGTCGAAGATAGGACGCAGCAACTGATTCAGTTGATCCGGCTCAATGCGTCCGAGCGCTTCTTTATCGGTGATGAGCTTTTCGCCGACCATTTCCACGGCAATTCTGATCGCCGCAAATGCGGTGCGCTTGCCGACGCGGCACTGCAGCATATAGAGCTTGCCCTGCTGAATTGTGAACTCGATGTCGTTCATATCGCGATAGTGTTTCTCGAGCACTTTGCGGTATTTTTCGAGCAACGCGTAGATTTTCGGATTTTCATTCTGCAGTTTGGAAATCGGAAGCGGTGTACGCGTGCCGGCCACAACGTCTTCGCCCTGTGCGTTCATCAGAAATTCGCCATAGAACACATTTTCACCCGTCGCAGCGTCGCGCGTGAAGGCCACGCCCGTGCCGGAATCTTCGCCCATGTTGCCGAACACCATGGACTGCACGCTGACCGCGGTGCCCCATGCTTCCGGAATGTCGTACATTTTGCGGTAGGCAATAGCGCGTTCATTATTCCACGAACTGAACACGGCACCAACAGCTCCCCACATCTGCTTCATGGGATCGTCCGGGAAATCGTTGCCGGTCTTCTCCTTGATCGCCTTTTTGAACAGGGCAACCAATTCTTTCAGGTCATCGGCGGTCAGTTCGGTATCCTGATGGACTCCCTTTGCCTTCTTTTTTTCTTCGATGATGACTTCGAACGGATCGATTTCATCTTTGTGCACCGGCTTCAGGCCAAGCACGACGTCGCCGTACATCTGCACAAAGCGGCGGTACGAATCGTACACGAAGCGCGGGTTATTCGTTTTCTTGATCATTCCTTCGGCCACAACGTCATTCAAACCGAGATTCAGAATGGTATCCATCATGCCCGGCATCGATGCGCGCGCACCGGAGCGCACAGAGACCAGAAGAGGATTTTTCGGATCGTTGAATTTTGCACCCATCGCCTTCTCGATCTTCTTGATAGCGGCTTTCACTTCGCCTTCAAGCGATTTCGGATAGGTCTTCTTGTTTGCGTAGTAGTAGGTGCATACTTCGGTGGAGATCGTCAGACCGGCAGGTACCGGCAGACCGATATTGGTCATTTCGGCAAGGTTCGCACCTTTGCCGCCGAGGAGATTTTTCATCTCCGCTTTGCCTTCGGCCTTGCCATTGCCGAAGAAGTAGACGTATTTTGCCATCGATAACTCCCTTATTTTGTTTTTTTTAGGTGTGTAGTGTTTTATTCATTGATTGAAGAAACAAATTCCCCACCTCTCGCATGAGGGGGTTCTTCTCATCCATCATGCGTTCCGGATGCCATTGTACCAGCATCAAATATCCCCTGCCCAACGGTTCTTTCCATTCCAGCGCCTCAATCACTCCGTCCGGAGACAGTGCGCTCACTGTGAGCGGCGGCGCAACGTTCTCTGCCGCCTGATGATGATAGGAATTCACGGTACCTCTCAAGCCTCCTATCTGCTGCTGGAGCCTTGATCCCTCGACGACATGCACACGGTGTGTACATTCAGTACCTTTGCCGGAGGCATGATTTTCAAATCCCGCACTCTGGAGATCGCCATGCAGCGTTCCGCCAAGGAACGCATTCACGATCTGCAATCCGCGGCAAATACCAAGAAGCGGCAGACCGCGCTGAAGCACACGGTCGATCACGGCACACTCAAACGCATCCCGCCTTTCGTCAGGGTCCTGTGCCAGCGCCAACAAATCCAGCCGGCCATACAAAGTGGGATGCACATCATCTCCTCCCGTTAGCATGACACCGTCACACCGGTCTATCGTCGCCCTTCCGGCATCGGTGGCGGTGAGTATGATCACATCCGCGGTTTGATCAAAACGGTACAGGAAGTCCACATACTTCTGAAATTTTTCATCCGACGAAATCGTCCGGGTGATGCCGATTGTTACTTTCTTTTTCATGCCACCTGCTGTATCATTGATTCCCATGCTTCATGCTGATCGATGCTCACCTGCATTTCGAGGAAGAAGACCGGCTCTTTCTCTATCAACTCCCGTCCGGCTCCCTCCAGACACCGGGCGACATCCTTTTCCGTTGTCACAATATAGGAAGCATTGTTCTTCGTCAAAGCCTCCGCCACGATCTGAAGTTCGGCAGCAGCATACACGTGATGATCATCAAATGCAAAAAATGCATCAATGCGCACACCGAGAGATTCGAGCGCCGCGCGGAACGATTCCGGCCGGGCAATACCGCAAAACGCCACCGCGGACTTGCCGGTAACGCTCTGCATGTTGATGCTGAATCCGGTTTTCGCCCGCCGGAAGGCTAACGGCCGGTAGGTACTCATCAAGACCGGCGCCGCTGTGTATCGGCGGATCGCCCGGACCAACGGCACAGTATCTGGAAGGGCATCCGCCTTTGTGACAATGACTGCAGAAGCCCGCCGCAGCGCGTTCAGCGGTTCACGCCGTGCTCCCGCCGGCAACACCGCCATGTCAAACGGCGGGTGCGCCGCATCGACGAGAACAATATCCACATCTCTCCGGAGCGCCCGATGCTGAAAACCATCGTCCAACACAATCACTTCGGCACCGAATTCTTCCACAGCAAATGCGCCGCCGCGTACACGCCGTTCATCCACGATAACGATCACCGCCGGATTTCTTCGCGCCAGCAGCATCGGTTCGTCGCCGCTTTGTTCAGCCGTCGCGGTAATCTGTTTGCCATTGGAGACGACTATGGTCCCGCTTGACTTCCGCCCGTACCCCCGGCTCACTACCGCAACGCGCTTTCCTTTTTCCAGCAGTTGCCTGACGATGAGATCCGTAATCGGGGTTTTTCCCGTCCCTCCTGCTGTCATATTCCCGACTGAAATAACGGGCACTTTTACCGCGACGGACCGAAAGACGCCTCTGTCAAAGAAAATATTTCGCAGCCGCATTCCGCTTTCGTACAGCCAACCAAGCGGAGCCAGCGCCGGAATCGGTTTCATCATTGCTCACTAACCCTTTGCTCTGCAGAGCGTATCAGTGCGGCAAACGATTCTTCCGCCTTCGCGCGGACATCTTCCAGTGATTCGCCATCTACCGGCCGCACCGGATTGCTGTAGCAGATGCTCACCCGGGAGAATGGCATTGGGATTGTAAATGAATCCCAGCTTTTCAGATTCTTTTTCTTCCCGACTGCAATTCCTGCCAGAAAAAGCGGTGTTCCAGTTTTCTGCGACAACCGCACAGCGCCCATTTTCATGACATGCGGCGGCCCCGTCGGTCCGTCCGGTGTGATGCAGAGTGAAGAGCCGCTGCCGATTGCTTCTTCCATCAGCTGCATGGCTTCTTTTCCTCCGCGATGACTCGATCCACGCACAACTGTATATCCCATATGCTCGAGCGTAGCAGCAAGCAGTTCGCCGTCGCCGCTCTGGCTGATCAACGCCGTTACGCGTGCGCCTTTTTTGGGCCGGTGCGCGTACCATCCGGCAAGCATCTCACCATGCCAGAAGGCGATGATGACATTCCGACCCGACTGCATCGCGTCCTGCAGCGCCGCATCATTGACGCGATGGACACGAAGCGTTGCAGTCAAAGCCCTGACAAAGATCCAGAGCACTTTCTTCGCGACCACAAATGCGAGCGTTCCCTTTTTCATCGCACAGCCATTTTCAGGAGCTGCAGAATTGCCTCGGCGACCCTCACCGATGCACCGGCACCGCCCAGGCGTTCTTTGACATTCGAGAGATCCGCCTTCATCGCCCGGCGGTATCCTTCATCATCCAGAAGCGGACCGGCTTCCGCAACGATGCGGTCAACGGTCGCGTCCTGCTGAATTAGTTCCGGAACGATCGTGCGTCCCGCAACGATATTCGCCAGACCGATGTTCTTCAATTGAACCAGGGTGCGTCCTATTGCGTACGTCGCCCATGACGTTTTGTACACAATCACCATCGGAACATAGAAACACGCTGCTTCCAGTGTTGCTGTTCCCGATGTCACAATCGCTGCATCGGCATATTTCAGCAACGCATGCGTAGCGTTTTGGACGTAGATCAATTTCACTTCCGGCGGCGCAACATTCTCATATTCCCGTATGTCCAGATCCGGCGCACACGCCAC
>JAPLFO010000185.1:11055-15846 GCA_026390635.1 Ignavibacteriales bacterium | reverse complement strand
TGGCATCAAACCGGTGTCGATTGAAGGGACAGAACGGTTGGTTCGAGCAGCGATTCGGTACGCGATTGTGAACAACAAAAAATCCGTCACGCTTGTGCACAAGGGAAATATTATGAAGTTCACGGAAGGCGGATTCCGCGATTGGGGCTATGAGCTTGCCAAACGCGAGTTTTCCGACAAAGTTATTTCCTGGGATGAATGCGGCGGTGTTATCCCGGCCGGGAAGATCGTCATCAAAGATGTCATCGCAGATGCATTCCTGCAGCAGATTCTAACGCGTCCCACGCAATACGACGTTATTGCGACACTGAACCTCAACGGGGATTATATTTCGGACGCTCTTGCCGCTCAAGTCGGCGGGATCGGCATTGCTCCCGGTGCAAACATCAACTACGAAAGTGGTTATGCGGTGTTCGAAGCGACGCACGGAACTGCCCCAAAATATGCGGGATTGGACAAGGTAAATCCCGGCTCCCTTATTTTGAGTGGCGAAATGATGCTGCGCTATCTCGGATGGGGAGAAGCGGCGGATCTTATCGTGAAGGGACTGAATGGTGCTAGCCAGGCAAAAACGGTCACGGATGATGTTGCCCGGCTGATGGAGAATGCAAAAGAACTGAAATGCTCCGAATTCGGCGAGGCGATGATCGCGAAGATGTAGGGTATCTTGTGTTAAGTAAAAAAAGGGACGGTCAGTGGCCGGCCCTTTTTATTTGTACACTGCATTTGTGGCAGAGAGATTTTGTTCCACTGTGGGCACGAAGATGCTCGTTACGATTTGGCGAGGATAATTTTGTCGATGCTCTTGAGCTTCACCAGGAGATCCTGATGCCGCCGCAAATAATCGGATGCATCGCGCCCTTTCATTGCAGCATCTTTTAGCTCCCGCTGATTTTGTTCGATTGCCACTTCCAGTGCCCGCCTCTTCATCTGTTTGATGCACCCTTCGGCAATTTCTAAAAGGCGCGTATCACTCAGCCGGGCACCCACCGCCAACCATCGCGCACTCAGTTGGTGCTTGTTGAATGTCAAGTCGTGGAGCAAACGACGTTCGTCCTCTTTTGCAACAGCGGCGGAGAGCACGTGGATATCGATGCTGCCCGATTCTTCAAATGAGGCCAGTAACAACTCTGCAATGCTTCGGGCCGCCGGATGGGAGAACTCCTCCGGTTGAACATAGCGGAAAACAAACGGTATCAATTCTGCGGGTTCTTCCAGTAGAACGGTCAGCAATTCCCGCTCGGCAAGTGGAACCTCTTTCGGTGGATCCGGCAATGGGGCAGATTCCGGCTGTCTCGCGGGTTCCACCGCGGCGAGAAATTTCTCCGGAACCGGTCTGCCGTACTTCTCCAGCTCGGAATAGAGCATAGATTCATACAGGCCGTATTTCTCCGCCACATCCTTTATGAAGAACGAGCGCTTGATCTCATCCTTGATTTTCGCGATGGTCTGCACCAGTGAACGGACAGCCTCTGATCGTCCTTCCGGTGAATCCAATTTCCCTTCCCGCTGAAACATTGCGGCTTTGAAATCAATAAACGTCACCGCATGCCCCATTGCCTCACTAAAAGCTTCGCCGCCCTCTTTGCGCACAAAAGAATCCGGGTCTTCCCCTTCCGGCAATTGAAGCACACGCACATCCAGGCCGTTTTCAAGAATCAGGTCCACACCGCGCATCATGGCGGCAATACCGGCGGAATCTGCATCGTACACCAGCAAGACATTTTTTGTATAGCGGGAAATGAGCTGAATCTGCTCCGTGGTCAGCGCCGTGCCGCTGGAGGCTACGATATTTTTTGTTCCTGCTTGATAGACCGAAATGAGATCGGCATATCCTTCCACGAGCACAACACCGTTTTTCTCTCGAATGGACTCACGCGCCTGAAAAAGGCCGTAAAGCACTTTGCTCTTGTGATAAATCGTCGTTTCAGGAGAATTGATATATTTTCCCAGGTTGTCATCGTCGTAGAGTTTCCGTGCGCCAAATGCGATCACCCGGCCCGTTGGTGTAAACACCGGGAACATGGCGCGTCCTCGAAATGCGTCGTAGAGGCTGCCATCCTCACGCTTGCGACAGAGGCCGACCCGATCGAGCGTCACCGGATCGATCCCTTCCTCCGCGGCGCGTTTCACGAGAGCATCCCAGCTTCGCGGCGAATATCCAAGACCGAATGTTGTGATTATCTGCTCCGAAAATGCCCTCGATCGGAAATAATCCAGGGCGAATTTCCCCTCTTCTGTTTTGGTAAGCTGCTGGTGAAAAAAGCGCGCCGCAAACGTGCACGCTGCATAGAGAGATTCCAGCTCATTGGAGGAAGTGTCCCTATCTTCCACTCGCTGGATAACGATGCCTGCACGTTCCGCCAGTATCTCAATCGCTTCGACGTACGACAGCCGCTCTCGTTCCATCACAAATTTGATGACATCGCCTCCCTTGCCGCAGCCAAAACAATAATACATTTGCTTTTCGGCACTGACATTGAAGGAAGGCGTCTTCTCGAGATGAAAGGGACAAATACCAAGGTAACTCTTGCCCCGCTTTTTCAGAGGGACAAAGTTGCCGACGTACTCAACAATGTCGGTCGCATTGCGAACAGATTGTATTGTGTCTTCGGGAATTCTCATTTATTCAGATTGTGATTACTCAAGAACCTGCGCGATTGAAACACGGGAAGTGCATGGATGCTGTCTCTGTGTTCTCATCTTTTTTCTAGTAATTTTCGCCTGTCGCCGGCCGCTTCTCACGGTATTCTTCAATTATCGACTTCACTCCCCAGATAATCGCGCCGATGCAGAGAATCATGCCGGCAAAAAACAGCAAAGTGCCCAGCGGTTCTCCCCATTCGAGCATGTCGGCTTCTCCAAGCAGCGTCCACCAGTCATGATGGACTTTGCTTCCTCCCAGCAGTGGAAGCACACGTGTCGATGCATCTTTCACATAGATGCTGACATCGACCAGACTTTCGCCCGTGAAAAAAGCTGCCACCGGCATCAACCGGGATCCTTCTTTCTTCGCGATAAAGAACCAGACGACGGGGACAAGCACCTGCATCAGCGACCCTCCCATAAAACCGATTGTCCGCCCGAAAATTCCAAAGAGCGGGTGACCGGCTTCATGGATATACAATGTGATCAAATGAATGAACCACAATAGACCCGGCAAGTGGAACTGCGTCGTCGGTTCATACAGATGAATCGGCAGGAGAATGCAGATATAGGCCAGAACGGTGTAGCCAATCAAAGCGAGAATCATAGCGAACTTCGACATCACTATCCTCCGCTGCGAAGCGATCGGCTCAGCCACACCGGATTGCGGTACGTTTGGTCATCGATCCGATAGATCAATTGAACGTCCAACACCGGCAACACCCGAGGGTTTCCGGTACGGGTAACAGTTTCACGGGATTTGCGCACGGTGCCAAAGAAGCGCAGCGATTCTGTCTTCGCAACGCGCGCGCCTTTGTCTCCGTATCCTTCCGTCGTCGGAATCGGATGATCCAGCAGTGCGATGACAATGATCGGATCTCCGGCGTTGTTCCGTCCCGTGATGATTTCATATGGTTTTCCGATATCACAGAAATCCGGGTGCAGTTCAATCGCGCCGTTGAAACCGATCGTACGCCCGATCCATTTCATCTGCTCCTTGTACATCAATTCGTTGGAAAAAAGACAATCCGTCTGATCCATGATGGCACTGAATCCGGATTCCTGTTGCGCATTGAGCGACATGCCCGACGCGATGAGCAGAGAGGCCAGCCATAACATCCATGGATATTTCATCTATTCTCAGACAGAGTGCGCGTCAGCGTTTGTAGGAAATGAATTTATCGGCCTTCGCTCCGCACACCGGACAGGTTTCCGGCGCTTTTCCAAATTCGATGTAGCCGCAGACGGGGCACAAATAGAACTCCACTTCCGTCAAGTCTTTCCCCTCTGCCGCGGTTTGAAGTGCGAGCGCATAGAGTTTTGCATGAACTGCTTCCGCCTTGACGGCGTAGCTGAACATGCGTTTTGCCTTGTGGCCTTCTTTTTCAGCTTGCTCCACCATCGGGGGATACATTTCGGTAAACTCATACGTCTCCCCGCCGATAGCGGCTTTCAGATTCTCCTCCGTCGTGCCGACGCCGTCCAACGATTTCAGGTGTCCCTCAGCATGAATGCGCTCCGCCTCTGCGGTTGCAAGGAAGAGGCGCGCAATATTCGGAAATCCGTCCTGTTCTGCTTTTTTCGCGAATGCACGGTATTTCTGGTTGGCCTGGCTCTCGCCGGCAAAAGCTTCTTTGAGGTTTTCAACGGTGGTGGGCATAGATTTCTTCCTTATGAATTGGGGTAGTGGGACTCTTGAAGGTAGCATTTTAACCGTGTGGAATCAAGATAGAATAGACGCGGAACCGTACATCGTGCGACTTTGTTCTCTCTCTATAGACGCCAAGGCAGCGCTCGATTAACAGTCCATCCCGTCTGCAAACACTTTGACACGAAAGACCAATGAAAAATATCTTTCTTCTTTTTCTATCACTTATCACACTCGGATGCAGTAAAATGGAATCAAAGGCAGCATTGGAATCCCGGCTCGTTTCATATAGTGGAAATCTCGACACGGCGACATTTGCCGCTGGATGTTTCTGGTGCATGGTCGCCCCTTTTGAGTCGCTCGACGGCGTCACGGAAGTGATTTCAGGGTACAGCGGCGGTCATGTTGCCAATCCGACTTATGAAGAAGTCTGCTCCGGAACGACCGGACACTACGAGGCGATCCAGATCGTTTTTGATCCAGGCATCCTTAGCTTT
>JAPLFO010000185.1:8017-11000 GCA_026390635.1 Ignavibacteriales bacterium | reverse complement strand
CTGGAAGTGTATTGGAAGCAATTCGATCCCACAGACTCCGGAGGATCATTTCACGACCGGGGGCCGCAATATCTTTCTGCTATCTTCTATCGTAATGAGGCGCAGAAAATTTCCGCCGAGAAGTCCGCGGCGTTGCTCGCAAAATCGGGTATTTTTCCCGCACCGTTGGCTACCAAAATAGTTCCTTTCGCTTCTTTTTACCCGGCGGAAGATTATCATCAGAATTATCACAAGAAGAATCCGGTACGCTACAACAGCTATCGCGCGGCTTCAGGCAGGGACCGATTCGTTCTGGGTGTATGGGGTGACAAGAATGTCGATAGCTATAAAAAGCCTTCCAAAGAAGAATTGAAAAAGAAGTTGAATCCGATCCAATACGAAGTGACACAGAATCGCGCAACCGAACGACCGTACCAAAACGAATTCTGGAACAGCACCAAGGAAGGGATCTACGTGGATGTTGTTTCGGGCGAACCGCTCTTCTGTTCACGCGACCAATTCGAGTGCGGAAGCGGCTGGCCGAGTTTCACGAAGCCGATCGACACGCGGTATGTGGAAAAGAAGACCGATTCATCGATTGGTATGCAGAGGGTGGAAGTGCGGAGTAAATTCGGGGATTCACATCTCGGACATGTTTTTAGCGATGGACCGGAACCAACACACTTGCGTTATTGTATTAATTCCGCTTCGCTCCGTTTTGTTCCGAAGATGGAAATGGAGAAACAGGGATACGGGGATTATCTGTGGTTGTTTAAATGACACTCTGATGGTTCCCACAGCCCGTTGTTCTCCGGCGGAATTCTATTCAATCCTTATAAGGATCAAGCTCATTCTCGCCTGCCATCGCAACGCCGATGGGTTGAAGTGTATGAATAATCGACACGGTCGGTCCCTGCTGACGCAATACCTCGGGAAGTCTTTTGTAACAGTGAGGGGACTCATCCGTTCCGGCACCGCGCAATTCCACTCCGTCGGCGTGCACCCATTCCATCATCATCGACCGGGAGATGACACCCGGGGACAGAATACGGCCTGTGCGATAATTGATCTTTCCGCGCGCCGCAGTACGACTCATCACTCGCCCGGCCCCATGCACCGTAGAGTAGAGTGCCCGCTTTGATTCATTCGAATCCTTGCCTTCAACGATGACCGAAACATCACCCATCGATCCCCCGACAAATCCCTTTTGACCGGGAAATGCCGGCGTTGCACCTTTGCGTACTACCCAAAGGTTACGGCCAAAATGCTTTTCCTGCCATGCAAAATTGTGGTGATTGTGAACCTCTTCAAGAATGTCCGCTCCCAGCAGAGATGCCACCTCGGCACACACCCAATCACGTCCCGCATAGCCATAACGGCCGCAGAGGGTCATGCAGGCAAGGTAGTCGCTTCCTATATTTGATCGTACAGAAAGAATGAGCGGATCAACGTTCATTCCATCCTTTGCTCCGCCGGCTTTGAGAAAATAAGTGGCAGTCTTGTGTCCGAGTCCGCGCGATCCGAAATGGACGCCGAGCCAGACTCTGTCACATTCGTCCACGAAGAGATCGACAAAATGGTTGCCCGAGCCGATGGTGCCCAACTGCTCCCGCGCCATTTTTTTCTGCGGAGCGAGCGCCGGCAATGACCAGGCGGGATCGTCAAATAATTCATGATCCACGCGTCGATTGTTTTTTTGGCCGATCCCGAACGCGAGTGTATGCCAGATGTCGTCCATGATCGTCCGGATATTGGCCTTCACTTCGGAAGAGGGAATATCTATCCGCACAGCTTTGTTCCCGCAAGCAATATCGTACCCGACTCCTGAAGGACTAATGCTGTCTTCGTGGGTACCGCATAGCCTTTGTGATGATCTGCCATCATTGCCGCATACCCGGCACTCATCGCGCAATTTTGAATTTGCGCCAATGCGGCCGCATCGATGGGTTCGCCCCAGATCGGAATACCATCAACAATCGTCACGACGTTCCTTTCGCGCCGCCGCCAACCACACATCCTCCCGCATCATCGCTTCCTGCCCGGAACGATCTTCCGAATTGCATTTCGGAGTTTGTGCGATCTGGATCGCCGCATGGATCTGGATTCGACAAAACTGACTTTGTTGAGCAGGTAGGCGGTGAGCACGCCCACGATGACCAGGAAGATCGAAAAAATGGTGTACGAGATTGTCCAGTGCACTCCCTGGGTCATCATCGAATACTCGGACATGCCGCCGATACCCGCAATAAGATTTAGAGGGAGGAACACAATGTTGATCACCGTCAGTTTTTTCAGCAGGATGTTCATGTTGTTGTTGACCAGATTCCCCCGTGCATCCATCAATCCGGAAAACACCGATGAGTAAATCTCCGCCTGTTTTGCGCATTGATTATTTTCAATTATCAGATCCTCCAGAAGGTCGACTGTGCGTGCTGGAAGATTCATCTTGTCCGCATGTCCCCGCAGCCGGCCGAGAACAAAATCATTACCGTTGATGGCATTTACGTAGTACACCAGACTTTCTGTCAGATTGAACATTTGAATCAGATGCACATTTTCCATCGACATCGTGATGCGCTGCTGCACTTCTTTGGCGATCATTTTGATAACTTTCAGATGCTCAAGATAGTGATGGACTGTATTATAGAGAAAATTGAGCAGTACGTCCGTAATCGAGCAGAGCTGTATTGATTGCCGCGCACCCATCGCGACCGACGCCACCTCTTCCGTCACGACAAGCGCCAGACGGTTCTTATGGAGAAAGACCCCTGCCGAAGCAACATTGAAAAAGAAATTGTCCTCACCGGAATAGTTCATCGGCCGTTTCCAAATGAGAAATAATCGCTCATCGCCGAATTCAATGCGGGGAACTTCATCGGGATCAAGTGCGGATGCAATCGTATGATCGTCCACATGGAATTCATTCCTGAGTTTGTTTCTCTCTTCGATATCCGGATTGATGAAAACAAGAAGAGTGCTCCGCTGTTCCTCACAGGGCAGGATT
>JAPLFO010000185.1:0-7957 GCA_026390635.1 Ignavibacteriales bacterium | reverse complement strand
CGCGAACCCGGCGTGTGAACTGCCGGCATTCCCGTGCGATAAAACGATTCCGCGCGAACGGTGTGAAGTGAAAGAAAGGTAGTAAATCGGAAGGAACTCTACAAGCGGGATTTGGGTCTTCACGGACCGCCGTCGGAAAGACGCGGAGGCCATTCCTGCTGCGAAGGATGCTGCGTGCAGCCTAGATCACGTCCCGCCCCTTCCCCGCGGCATTGGAATCTGATCGCGTCTGCATACCCATTGTGTACAAAGAGAATAGATCCTCATCAATACACGCGAAGACCACCCGACGAATTCCGGATGCATGATTCAGAAACCCGATCACGGTGTCAAGCGCGATAGACACTGCCGCTTCTACCGGATAGCAATATGCTCCACAACTAATCGCCGGAAATGCGATGGAGGTCAACCGGTTCTCCTCGACAAGGGCCAGGCTGTTGCGATAGCAGGAGCACAGCAGCTCCGATTCCCCTGCGGTCCCTCCCCGCCAGACCGGCCCTACCGTGTGGATAACGAACTTCGCCGGCAGCCGGTATCCTTTGGTAATTTTTGCTTCCCCAGTTTTGCACCCGCCCAGCTGCTTGCATTCCTCCAAAAGCGCGGGGCCTGCCGCCCGGTGAATTGCTCCATCTACCCCACCGCCGCCACGCAACGTAATATTCGCCGCTGACAATTGCATCAATACGCAATCTTGTGATATCGGCATGGAGCACTTCGATCTTTTCGTGCATCCGAATCCTTCAAAAATGTTCACTGCTCCGGGCCATCGAAAGGTCTTCTTCAAATGGCGACGGCTTTTCGGATACCGGAGAAGTATCGATTTTCCAGATCGGCTCGAGTTGGGCATATGTCGCGATCATACGCAATACTTTGCTGCCAACTTCTGGACCGTAGCCATTCCGCGAAAAGTAGCCTTGATGCCGACCGCTTTTTCAAAAACCGCGTTGGAGAATTTGGAATCACTTTGCTTCTCCCGGCAGAGCCAGTACATCTCGCGATCATGTACAACAAAATCATCGATATCTGATTTCAGTTGATGTAATGTCACATTCTGCTTCGCCGTCGGGTAATCCGCCAGAAAGGCGACATTGAGCGCCTTTGCTTCCCGGAGCAGCTCCGACGGAAAGGGCTTATAGGCAACGATTTTTCTCAGTTCGGATTCTGATCTGACAAAAACAGCCACCTCAAAACCGAAAGCCGTTTCCAATTGACGTGCAATCGATACCTCAAGTTTTCTTGTGTCCTGTGCGGCAGAATGAAATATGACATTACCGCTCGCGATGAATGTCTCCACTCCCGAAAAACCGAAGGATCCAAAGAGCAGGCGAAGCTGATCCATCTTCACTGTACGGCTGCCCACATTTATGGCACGTAGAAACGCAAAGTATCGCGGCATCGAACTAGTCCTCCACAGAGTAAGATGGAACGGTCGTACTGGAATCAGATTTGTCTATCATGCCTTTCCCTTTGCCGCGCGACCCAGTCTTCAGACACCAAACTTCCCGTCCCGCACATAAGTTCAAGGACACGTACATGCGCTCGTGAAGCTTCATCGCGAAAGAATTGTACGTCAAAATCAGCCCTAACGTACTGATCATATATGTCGGCAACAAGGGAATAGTCGAATGCTGGCATAAATTGATCCTGTCAGAGAATTTGCTCCACATGACCAATGGATTTGAGCTGAACCTGTCCACAAGACCCTTGGGCGGCGCGAAGTGCCCTGCGCACAGATTGACCGAACCGTAAGACTGCCCTTTTTGCTATGCTGACAAATGAATTCGAAGGACCTCGTCTAAACGATGAGAAAGCATGTTTAGCTCTCCTTCAAGTTTGCGATTCTTGGGGTGCTTTGCATCGACTGCAATTGCACCCAACAGAACCTCCAGTTCATCTTCATCTACATTGATGGTCATTGAACTATTTTGAAGCATTGCATGCTTCAATCTCTTTACGATTTCTGGTTCAATGATCGTGAGGCTTAGAAGCAGATCTCTCTCGTGAATGGTAAATCGAATTTGGAGTGGCATATAGATGAGCCTTCTTTGGTGCTGCCCTGACGGATTTGAGTCAACCGACGACTCAGTGCGTACATGTCGCGTCGGCCATGAAGCCTCCTGCAGAAAGGGCAAGCGGATGGTCATGCGACATGGAAGTCCGTGGTTTTTGCTACCGTTGGTGGAACCTACTTCTTCCTGGTCTGTTTCATCGCAGTCTTGGCCATTCGCCCGAACCGCTTATCTTTCTTACGTTTTTCGGTATAGGACATTTGATGAAACTCGGACTCCTTCATCAATTTCATGTAACTCTGATAGCGCTCTTCATCCAGCCCTTTATTTTGAACTGCTATCAGGATCGCGCACCCGACTTCCACGGTGTGAGTACAATCATTGAATCGGCAATTCCTGGAGAGTTCGTAGATATCAGAGAAGCTATCATCGATGCTATCGTCAACGGCAATCATACCCACTTCCCTCATACCTGGAGTATCAATCAGAAGTGATCCGTTGTCAAGAACAGTCAATTGCCGGCAAGATGTTGTATGCCTGCCTCTCCCGTCCTTCTCGCGCACAGGATTTGTCTCAAAAACATCGCGGCCAAGCAGATGATTGAGAAGTGTAGTCTTACCCACTCCGGAAGAGCCAAGAAGGCAATACGTCTGTCCCTTTTCCAACATTTGCTGCACCGCTTCCAAACCGCTCGTGGTTTTATTGCTGAACGCGGCTGCTCTCACGCCGATGTAAGCGTCATTAATTTCCGAAATCTTCTTCTCGATGTCCCCGTTATCAACCAGATCACTTTTGCTGAGCAGAATTATCGGCTCGACATGGCCTTCGATTGCCATCACGAGATACCGTTCCATCCGGCGTAGATTATAGTTGAAATCGCACGACTGAATGATGAAGGCAACATCGACATTCGATGCAATCATCTGGAAATCAATGTTGTCACCGGCAGATCTTCGACGCAAGAAGGATTTTCTTGGAAACAGGTCATGAATGATTGCAAGAGATCCATCATTGCAGTATTGCACGAAAACCCAATCCCCTGCGCAGGGGAGGCCTTGCCTTGTGTCGGTAGAGAAGAGTAGTTTACCCGTCAGTTCCGCTGGGATTTCCTTCTCCTCATTCCTTACAAGATATCGGTCCCGATCAACTCTCGTAATGCGTGCGACGTCGCAATCCGGTGTCTGCGACTCCTCTTGCTTCTTCTGAAACCAGCTATCAAAACCAAGGTCTGCCAACTCCATATATTGTTCCCAGTTTGACTATTTGATCCGGCACCTCGACATGGGGCCTGACGGACTTGAGCCAACCAATCTAAATGACTCACCGGTCGAAGACCCTCGCGGTCGAAGATCCCGTCGGGACGGCGCGGTGCTCATGCAGCACGATTCGCCCTTGAGACTGCACAACTGCTCATTTGAAAACCAGACCATTAGAATCTCAGCTGCCTCGACAACTGAGCGCGTGCATGTCCTGCAGACAGTGTGAGCGGCTTGCTAGGCATCAAGATAGGTTGGTGGTACTTCGATGCCTTGGAGCCGAAAAAACGTCAGCTGATCGAAATAGCCTCTTTGAAAAACAATCAGATCATTTTTCACTTGAAAGAATCCACAACCGCGCAGACCAAGCGGGTCACGCCATTCCAATATTGCCCAATCACCCGCTTCATGGATCATTTCAGGCATGCATACCATTTTGGCCCGACCAAACTCGACTTCAAAAAGCTTCTTAATCTCTTCTCTGCCCTTGAGCGGTTCCGCAACCACTTGATAATTGACAGCCTCGACTGCATAGAGCGCCGCGAGGCCTTCAACATCGGCAGCGTTGAACCTGTCAACCCATTTTTTTACAATTTCTGCTGGTGTCATAACTTGGTGCCTAGCGGACTTTATCTAACCTGTCCAATGGACCCTCGGGGTCGAAGATCCCGTTGGGGCGTCGCCGTGTCAATGCGCGTGCACTTCTCCCATAATTATACTCAACTATTGATTCGAATGCCATACCTTCACCGTGCTGACTGCGCCGACAAGCGAGCACGTGCGTACCGCGCCGGCGTGACGCATCCTGCGGACGGGCTATGACAATGTTTTGGTAACGCCGTCGGACTTTTCCATAATTCTGATGTCCGACGACTATGTTGATATCCTTGAGAACCCAAGCCGTCCGGGACAACAAATATTTATCGTCCATTATCACAAATATGTCCACGTAGTCCCATTGTCATCGACGACAATGACAACATTATACTAAAAACAGTGTTTCCAAGTCGCAAATTTCACCAGTTGTACGGAGAATCCAATGAAAACAAAGCTTGATAGTGCTGAACGAGCAATCGAAAAGGCGGTTGGCTCTTATCGATCTGTTTCGGGTAAATCACGAAAACATATTGAATCCATCTTGGAGCGCTCCAGAAAAAGTCGAAACATCAACATTCGCATTTCCGAAACCACCTTGGCTGTATTGAAGAGGCGTTCAGTACAAGAAGGGCTCCCACATCAAACACTCATATCAAGCATTCTGCACAAGTATTTGATGAATCGCTTCATAGACCAAGAATCTATCTCGAAATCGATGGAACTGCTTCGATCTGGACGCTGATCCAGTCGCGTTGTACCACACTTTTTTACAGTAACCCCACTACCCTTTTCATGTTGCCTAACGATTTCTATATTGCGAAAAATAAAGAGGCGGGGTAGCCCCACAATGGAGATCGGCGCTCCCGCTAACGGGATTCAAAAGCCCGAAGGCTTTGTCCTGACGCCCTGAGACAATCATCTCCGTTACTCAGTACTTGGACCAGTGGTGATCGTACCCCGCCACCATTCTCTCTTACCTCAAAATTGAAGATATTTCCGCATCCACCATCTTCTCATGAAAGGAGAAGTGACTATGGAACTCTCTTCCCTGCAGCAGAAGCGCGGCATGATCGATGGAATGATTATCGTCGGCATCGATCCTGCCAAGGCAAAACACCAGGCTATGGTCATTGATCCGATTGGCTCACAGCTTGGCAAAACATTTTCCTTCGACGTCTCGCATGAAGGATATACAAGCACTCTTTGGCACAAATTACGTCAGATCGTGCCCAACTGCAATCCACAGTCCGTTGTCTTCGCCGTGGAGACTTCCTGCAATCTCTGGCTCACACTCTGTGCGTATCTCGATCGAGAAGGATACCGTGTCTTACTTGTCAGCCCATTGACAACCCATCACGCACGACCGATGCTCAATCATGACTTCTCTCGCACTGACCCGAAAGATGCTCTGATTGTTGCCTCCAATGCGTAACATGGCTATTTCGATCTCTACATAACACATCCACCGTTGCATGCCGCGATGCACCGCTTGAGCATCACCTACGACAAGCTTCGCAAAGGATGCTCACAAAATCGAGCACGATTGCGCGCCCTTGTAGAACAAGTCTTCCCCGAATTTCTGACGATCGTTGAACCTGATACTCACACTGCAATGTATCTGCTCAAGCGTTATCTCTTTCCTCAGGATTTTCTCTCACTTAATCTCGCGAAAGAAGCCGAAGCCATTGCGACAATCTCCCGCAATCAATACGGGCTCAATACCCATCTCCAATTGCAGCGCGCGGCGCATCACAGTATCGGTGTTCCTAAAACAAACGAAGAGTGCATTGCTGAACGCATCTCTCTTACATGCTGGATTGCGTTGATCGAAACATTTTCCTCTCAAATGGATCAGGTCTTGGCTGAACTGTGTCGTTGTGCCGAGCAATTCCCGGAATACCACATCCTGCTGAGTCTCAAGGGTATCTCCTGTACCACTGCCGCGCTCTTCCTTGCCGAACTGCAGGATATTCACCGTTTCAGCCATTTCAAACAAATCGAAAAGAAAGCTGGGTTGAATCTTCGCTTGTCTCAGTCGGGTCAATTTGTCGGCACACGGCACATCTCTCATCTCGGAGATAATCGTCTCCGCTGGCTGCTCTATTCCATGACCGAAGAGACTGCCAAATGGATCCCTGAAGTGCGCATCAAATATCTGCATCGACAGCTCAAGAGCAGGAAACACCGAAAAAGCATCATCGCATCTGTTCCGCAGCTTTTAAAACTCATCATGGCGCTTGTCAAAGAAAACCGATTATACGAATCTCGTCCCGACTCGCTTGCTGAGATGAAATCACTGGAACAGCAATACACTGAACTCAAGGAGAAACAGAAGAAAGCCAAACGGCAAGTCCTTTCACCTGGACGAGCTGCATAACGTTCTTTCGCACTTCCAACACTCTGTCGTGGTAACGACGAGTTCTTCTCATGATGTGGCTGGAATGCTCGACCGATTAGCATCATTGAAGGTTGTGCACGTTTTCTCCGCACAACGCTTCGACTAACAGATTACTGTCGGGCGTCTCAGCCTTCTTGGATCGAATAAGATAATTTGTGATAGCTGGTTGACATGACCGGCCCACAAGTCACGCAAGTAAGGCTTGATCGGAAGGCAGCGGATACCGAGACGCACCGCATTACCCCATGAGAGGCTCTGTTGTACCAACGGCAGTACTATGCCCTACGGCGCAGATCATAAATACTACCGTACTCCTCAATGCTGTCAAAGAACAACGATTCTGCTACTGGCACCAGTGATGACAGAAACTATTTATAATTCTTTTTCTCTTGACATTGAACAAGTAGGACTGGAGTTAACCTGCGGCGCCCGCTTCACCGAGCCGCCACAATTTCCGCCACGAAGTGCGGGCGGCGTCAGGTTGAACGACGTGTTAGGCACCACATAATAGCAACTATTTCGAGGTCATAACTCATATTTGTTTGCTGTCATCTATCTAAAAATGCGATTAAAAAGTTCATAAGAGACGCCCTTCTATTCGTAAACGCGTGGTCTGTCTTCCAAACTTGGTATTCAAAATACGATCTATTCGAAGCTCTTAATGAATCGGCTATTTCTTTATTATAAGGATGTTCATCAAGCATCGCAATCTGCTTGTCAGACATTGCTTTCACATCATTCACCAAATTGTAATAGGCAAGATGTTGTATCACTGGTCGATAAATGTCTTTTGCATGTGTATTCAGTACAAAGTACTCATCAGCCAAAGTATCTATCTGAGAAGTGTTTTTCATGTTCTTGAAGTCGTCATAGATGTTCCAGACTGAAAGAGCAAATCCTTTTTTCACACTTGGAAGCTGTGCCAAGGCTTTAAGACAAACCCATCCGCCCATGCTATGCCCAAATAAAGCAATACGGGATGTGTCAATTTGTAAAGAGTCCTGATATCGCCCACAATATCTAACGACATTCGCAACATCCTCTACGCTATTTGCAAAACTAAACTGTCCTTGGCTGCCCCATGAACCTCGATAGTCAAAATAGATAACATTCCATCCATGCGTTCTAACAGCCTGAGCCAAGTCAAGATGTCGTTCATTACCGGGATAACCATGCAGCAGCAATAATGTTGGATGTTTTTGTCCCCCATTGGCTTTGTAGACAAAACCCTGTATGAGACTATTGCCGGATGGAATATTCAATTCTACCATTCTTGCGGGAGAATCTTTATCCAGTTCAATATCTCGAAATACGATTGTATCCCGAGTTGGCTGAGCAAAGCTCCAGGTAGTAGCAAATACTACTGCAGCTGTGAGCAGAGAGTAAGCTTGTGTTCTCATTGTGGTCATAGGGTCAATGGGTGACAGATTTATTTATCTGATCTGCTGTTGTGGTGGTGCCTAACGGACTTGAGCTAACCTGCGCGCTGCGCTTTTGTGAGCGCGCGGACGATGATTGATTTCTGCCGACCGACTGCCGCGCGAACAGCAGCGCTGCAGGTTGAGCGAATGGATATTACCAAAAAGGATCCTCCCGATTTCGTAAGTTACTGGTTCTCACCGCCACTAACAAACAAGCACAGGAGGCTCCCATGTTCTATTCCGGCATCGACTTGCATTCCGATAACTGCTATATAA
>JAPLFO010000197.1 GCA_026390635.1 Ignavibacteriales bacterium | reverse complement strand
TCCGCATCTGAAAAAACCGTTTTTCCCGGACGTCTCTGTTCCTGAACGGGTTCCAGTTTCTCCGCCACGGGCTTTGCAGGTTCGTCCGCAGGCACAGCGGTCTGCGGTGCAAAATCCGTTTCGAGCAATTCTTCCGTCTGTTGTTCACACTGCAAAAGACGTTCGTTCGTTTTTCCCTTGCAATACTGGTAGGCGCTGAACGCCAGAAATCCGACGGAACATCCGAAGATGCCGACCATCATGGCTTCACGCACCTCGGCAGCCAGGAAGACCACGGTCATTGTACCCCCCAACCGCTCCACTGTCTGGAGTGCAACATAGAGATTGATCAGCGTTCCGAGAACGCCCAGCAAGGGTGCGGCGACAGCCATGGTAGCAAGCACCTCGACAGCCTGCCGCATCTTCACGCGTTCTTCCTCGAGGGCGAGCGAGGCGGCCGCGCGCATTTCAGCACGGCCGGCGGAAAAACGAGAGAGTGTCTTCTTAAAAATTCGTGCAACAGGAAAACCGCTGTAGGTACAGGCATCTGCAGCGGCAACGACATCGTTGCGATTGAGAAGATTTCGCAATTTCAACAGTAATTGTTTTCCGTCAAATTGCGATCGGCGCAGGGAGGATATCCTTTCCACGCCGACCATCAGCACGACAATGAGGCAGAAAAGGACAACCCACATCGCGATTCCGCCGCGGAGAAACAATTCCACAACGATCATGATCAATTCCCGATCCGGATAATAAGAAACCCTGAATCTCCGGCAATTTTCTTTGCTTCCTCCTGTGCAGCACTTTCCGAGGTAAATCGACCTACATTCACGCGGTATCGATGGCCGAGCCCGGAGACAAATGCTTCCTGTACGAAAGCAGGATGCCCCTGTTGTTTCAAAACTACTACTTCCATCTCCGCCTTCTCACGGCTGGCCCAGGATGACATCTGAATGCTGTACGGTCCGGATCCGACCGGGACATTCTTCGAAACGGCAAGCGATTGTCTCGTCGGTTGCACGGTCGGTTTGGCTGCCTGTTTCGGAGCAAGAACGGGCGCTTCCTTCTTCGCAGGCGGCTGTTGTTTTTCCTGCTTTTTCTTTGCGGGCTCTACTTTTGTTTTTTGCTCTTCATTCCCCTTGAAGTCCACGAGACCGGAAGTATCGGCCTGCATCACCATTTGAGCAGAGTCTGCAACTTCTATTTGCGGAACGGCAACCTGCTGCGGCACCGGCTTCTTTCCCCAAAGCTTGATGATCCCTGCTTTGTTCAGGAAAAATGCGGCACCTCCCAGGATGACGACTGCAAAAAGAACGATGACGATAATCTTTACTGCTCCACCCGGAGATTTCGTACTTGGCGACTCACCGGCTTGTTTTGCGGCCGGTTTTCCTGCATCGCCTTTCAGATTGAAGTTTGGCATGGCACTGAGCCTCCCTATTCATAGATAATTTGGCACTGGAAAAATATCGAAGTTCCCGGACAATATCACCGTTCAATTTAACAGAATACGCATCTCATGTCAAGCGATGATTCAAATGAATGCTGGAGATCTGCTGGATACTTCTCCTCTTGCGGAAACGCCCCGGTGCAATTTCGGGCCACAGAGGTTGCGTGAACCCCCGGAAGTCCCTACATTACGATACACTATCCACCACAAGGAAGAAGACCCGTGACTTCAAAACTCGACGATTTCCGGAGACACCGGACAACCATGAACGAGCGAATTGCCGGGATCGATCATCTCGGAATCAAACGCTTTTTCAATCTGGATACCGCCGCCTACAAAGATGGCGCCTTGGATGCAAAAACGAAGGAATTGCTCGGATTGACCGCTTCGGCGGTACTCCGGTGCAACGATTGCATCGATTACCACCTTATTCAATGCGTTGACGCCGGCTGGAGCGATGCCGAACTGCATGATGCCTTGAATGTTGCCCTCATTGTAGGCGGTAGCATCGTTATTCCGCATCTCCGGCATGCGGTCGAGACAATCGACACCTTGCGGGCAGAAAAAATGGGCTGAAGACTAAAGATTGCACGGTTGGCTGCCGATACCATATATAGGTGAATACTCATGCAGCACCCGGAAAGGAGCTCCACCCTATGTCACAGCTGGATGTCATCCTCTCGGCGACGAGCGTCACGGTTCCCATCACACAGCACCCCTATCAAACCGTGCACACGCGTACCGCCCAGTTGACGAAGATAAAATCTGCGGGACCGAATAAGACCGATTCCGTGGACATCAGCGACGAAGCAGTCAAACGGTATAACGAATCGAATGCCGAGTCAAGCGGATCTCAGAATGCCAACAATGTGTCCGACTACGACAGTTCGGTCGGTACATCGGCGGAAATGGAAGCCTCCCGCCAAATGGTGTCGCAGCAAAACGGTGTCGGCAAGACGTTCCGCCAGGAGTTCCGGGTGTAGCTACGGAAGGAGCGTTCCCTGGACTCCGCTCTCTTCCGCCCCTGACGATGACTGAATCAGCTTCTCTTCGAATTTCTCAAGACGCCGAACCGCCTCGCCGTACTTGTTGGCGGCATTGTTGACGTGCCGCCCGACAAGATCGAACTCCTCCCTGAATTTTTCGAGTTCTCCCTTCAGGCGTGAAAGATTCTGGATGATCTCTTTCGCGCTCTTTTCGACTTCCATTCCCTTGAATCCCAGAGCAATGACCTGCAGCTGTGCATAGAATGTGTTCGGCGATACCGAGAACACGCGTTTGCTCACCGCATAGTTGTAGAGGTTGTTCTCCTCGCCGTAGAGTTCGTTCTTGATGATCGTTTCATAATAAATGTTCTCCGCCGGAATGTACATAAGGGCGAATTCAAACGTGCCTTCATCCGGCAGAATATATTTCTGGGCAATGGCATCGATATGCTTTTTCACATCGTTGACGAAAAGCTTGTAATGTGTTTTTTTGTCGGTGTCGGATTGAGTTTCAATGAGCTTCCGGAAATTTTCGAGCGGAAATTTTGAATCCACAGGAATCATACCGTTTGCAGTCTTGATCACCGCATCCACGGCATTGCCACTCCGGAAACGGTATTGCATGGCATAGGTGTTGGACGGCAGCACCTGTTTCAAGACATCTTCCAGCAACAACTCACCGAGGCCGCCGCGCATTTTCGGCGCACGAAGAAGCTCTTCCAATTTGGTCATATTCTGACCGAGTGATCGGATTTCATCGCCTGCCTTCAGAATCTGCCCCTGACTTTTCTGCAAATCTCCGATCACTTTTGCCGCATTGTCCAGCCGGCTGCCGATCGTATCCGTTTGGGCGGACATCTGCTGATTCAGCTGCTCCGTGGTTTTTTGAACAGTCTGTGTCATGCCGGACATTTGCTGATTGATCTGATCCGTTGTCGACCGCAGACTCTGAAAGAGAAGCTCGGAAGTGTCCTTCATCCCCCGTCCGACAGCATCGGACAACGAGGTCAGGTGCTGTGCTGTCTCCGACCGCAGCGCGTCGATTTGTTGCTGCATGACGAGGGCACCATCGTTTCCGGCAGGCGGCGTAGGACGCCTGAAATATTGGAAGGCAAGAAGTCCGAGCACTGCTGTTAAGAGAAGCACGATCGCGAGTTCCATGAGATGCCTATAGGGGATTGAAGATGAACGACGACAGCGCCGCAACAAGTAGTGAATACTGGATGTAACGCGCCCATCGGATGTTGCGGTTTTTGAGTGTGTTCCAGAGGTACGCCAGGACGACCATGAGCGCGATCAGCGCTGCCGTCATTCCGATAACAGCCGGGATGTCGCACGTGCGCCCGATCATGTACGAGAGGCTCTTGTGGTCAAAGAAGAGCCCGTAGATCGCGAGAAGATGAAAAGCATACACTACCAATGACTCCGATCCGGCAACGCTCACAATCGACTTCCTGGATTTTGCCGTCTGTTCCCAATACCAGAGGGTCGCCAGCAGCGCCATAACAATTCCGAGGCGGATCCCGAAAAACAGTGGGCTTGCCCGCCAAAAATTGTGCGGTGGATAAATATCAAATGGCAGCGAGGTCCCCACCAGACACAGCACAATCATCGCAACACCGCCGATAAGCACGTTGCGAAAGAAAGCGGATTCCTGTTCTTTGCTCCTCCACACAATGGCACCGAATCCCGCCACAGCACCGCAGAAGACAAATCCCGCCCAGGGGAATAACGGAAACTGCGCTCCACGCGCCGCGGAAAAATAGTGCAATACCTGAAGCGGCAGAACGCCATCCAGATCCATCCCCCAGAAAAACGGTGAAAGACCGATTGCCGCTGCCGCCAGGACACTCGTGGCAACGAAAAACCTTTTTCTGGTTCGGACAATCATTACACACAGGAGAAGAATCAACAGGGACACTGCAATACAATGCAGCACATCCACCTTCCAGAAGGGCAGCCATTCATTCCCGTCTGCAGCCACGAGTCGCCGGAGGGAGAAAAATGGAACGTGCAGTGCATATCCGACCAGCCAGATTTGGGCGATTCTCTGCAGTTGCTTCCGGAAAACATCGTTCATCGCAAGATAATCGTCCCATTTTCTTTGGGCCACAATGACGAACGAGTAGCCTGCCACGAACAGAAACGCCGGAGCGACAAGACCGTTGATGAAATTCAGGACCCTAAACCATGCAGCATCCCGGTACACCGTACTGAGGAATGCGTTCACAACATGCACTTCGATCATAACCAAACCGGCCCAACCGCGCAGAAGGTCGATGTAGACGAATCGTTGTTTGGGGGCGCTCATAGGATTTTAGTAGGGTCGTGTAATAAAATAGAAAAGGAATGTCGCAGCAAGCGCAAACTTCAACAATACTGATTCACGATAGAATTTTTTCTTGATCACATTCCAGACGTACGCAAACGTGGACATCGCGAACAGCATCAGCAGGAAAATCGCTCCTGCCTTGCCGACACCGAGTGACCCGCCGATTGTCTGACCGAGCCCGCTGTTCATCACCGAGCCGTACAGAATAATTAAATGGAGGATGTAAATCACCAGCGATTCTGTTCCCATGATCGTCGGGATTTTGGAGCTGATCACCACCGATTGCTCGAAGAAATGCAGCGCCGCTGTCGCGATCAGAATGAAACCCAACCGGCCCCAAAGCACGGAAGGATTCACCTTCCAAAAATCGTGCGCGGGAAACGCATTATAAAACAATTCTCCCGTGACGATTCCTGCCAGCACCAACCCCGCTCCCGTCCAGATGATAGTGGCCATGAATGCGGCTGCGTACCGGTGTTCATTTGCCCTCAAAAAAAGGAACGCGCAAACAACGCCGCACATAATATAAAAAGCCCATGGAAAAATAGGAAACCAGGAACCAGAGCTCCCGTTCAAGAACGATGCCAGGGGAATTGGAAGGCCATCCGTGGCATGCGGAGTCCACAGCAACGGGCTGGCAAGCATGATGCCCACAGAGCAGAATGCGGCCAGCAGCGCGAGCCATTCTTTTCTTCGGACAACGAAGACCGCTGCCTGTAGAAAGAGCAGCGTCAGGGCGATACATTGCAAAGCATCTACTTGGGAAAGGGCCGCGATTTCTTTTGCTGAACTTGCAGTGAGAATTTTTGAAAGCGAGAAGAACGGAAGATGAAGAGCATACCCGATAATTGCCAACCCGACAAACCGGCCGACACGGCGGGCAACGACCGCGTTCAACGATAAATGCGATTCCCACTTGCGGAAGGTCGAGACACCGAATGCAACGCCGGAGGCAAAAAGGAATGCAGGCGCGACGAATCCGTGGAAAAAATCATAGACAACGAAGAGCCACGTGTGCTTCATGGACGGCTGCAGTAGCGCATCGAACGTATGTCCCTGCAGCATGGCAACCACCGCGAAGAACCGGAGGAGATCGATAAAAACAAATCGTTGTTTTGCGTGGGTCGCCATGCGGTCCGGTCGCGATCAGATCACGTTAAATTTTTTTCCGACATGTTCGAATGCATTGAGCGCTCGGTCGATATCTTTTTTCGACAGTGCAGCGGATATTTGCGTGCGCAACCGCGCCTCGCCCTTGGGAACGACAGGAAACCAGAGGCCTTTAATATAGACACCGGCCTTCAACAACGCCGCGCTCATGTCCTGTGCAAGCGACGCTTCGCCCAGCATGATCGGGACAATGGGATGCGTCCCATCCAGAATGGTGAATCCCAAAGCCTTGATTTCTTTCCGGAAATAGGCTGTGTTATCCTGCAGCTTTCTGACGATAGACAGATCTTTTGTCAGCAGATCAAATGCCGCCATGCAGGCGCATACGATGGCCGGTGGAAGTGAATTGGAAAAGGTGTACGGCCGCGACTTCTGGCGCAGATACGCCACCAATTCTTTTTTCCCGCTGATGTATCCGCCCGCTGCACCGCCAATTGCTTTTCCAAGCGTACCGGTCATGACATCGATTTTCCCGTGAACTCCGCAGGCCTCCGGCGTTCCGCGTCCGCGTTTGCCGCAGACGCCTACAGCATGGGAATCGTCCACGAAGAGAATCGCCTGGTACCGGTGCGCAATCTCCACCAGTTTTGCAAGCGGCGCGATGTCCCCTTCCATGCTGAACACACCATCGGTGGCGATGATCCGCATCCGGAAGTTTTTGTCCTTGTCGGCTTCCAGGAGCTGCTCCAGATGGGCCACATCCGCATGATTGTAGATTTTCTTGTCCGTTGTCTCGGATTTACACAGGCGGATGCCGTCGATGATGCTGGCATGATTCAATTTGTCCGTGTAGATTGCGTCCTGGTATTCCGCCAGTCCGAGTTTTTCATTCGTGATCGAGGCAAAGAATCCTTCGTTCGCCGCGAAACAGGATGAGAAGAGAATGGTATCTTCCATCCCGAGAAACCTGGATATCTTCTTCTCCAATTCCAGATGAATCGTCTGCGTGCCGCAAATGAACCGCACAGACGCAACTCCGTAGCCGTATTTCTTGATCCCTTCGATCGCAGCTTTGCGCACGACAGGATGATTGGACATACCGAGATAATTGTTGGCGGCAAGCATCACCACCTGCTTCCCGTTGACAGTAACCACGCCTCCCTGTGCGGACTCCAACGGAGTCTCGCGTTTGAACGTGTTGGCGTCTTGTATCCGTGACAGTTCTGCCGTTAGGAGATCGACATAGTTCATGGTTCCCTCTCAAATGAAGATTGGATCCGATAGCATCAGAAGCGTGCTGAACGAAATACGTGGGGTAGTATAGCAAAAGAGCCGGCCTGCTTCAGGCCCTCCTCCGCCAACTAATCTTTTACCAGGCGAATTGAAAACGATCCATCCATTCCCTGGCGGTGCGGAAACGTTTCTACATAGCCGTCATTATGCACAAGAGATGAATGCACGTAATTCTTGGCGGAATCAATCGAGAATTCAGAATGACCGGAGAGAAAAGTCTTCACCACCGAAAAATTCTCCTCCGGTTCAATGGTGCAGGTGGAATAGACCAGAACGCCTCCGGGCCGCACGAGTGAAGCGGCATGATCGAGCAATTCACCCTGCAACTCCGTGAGTTGCTTGATATCTTTCGTTTCCCGTTTCAACTTGATGTCCGGTTTTTTTGCCAGCACGCCGAAGCCGGAACAAGGAGCATCCAGCAGAACTTTGTCCGCCGGTTCCGATTCAAACGTGCAGGCATCCGCTGCATGACAGACCACATTCTCGATCCCGAGCCGTTCGCATCCCGATGCTACCAGATCCAGGCGCGATTGGTATTTGTCCACAGCGACGATGCGGCCGGAGTTTTTCAGAACTTCGCCGACATAGGATGTCTTTCCACCGGGAGCGGCACACAGGTCAAGAATCCGCTCTCCGCTTTTCGGGTCGAGCAGTTTGCATGCGATGCCGGCACTTTCATCCTGTACCGAAAAATATCCCTGTTTAAACAGTTCCGATTGCGACAGATTTGAAAGTCCTGTCGTTGTGACAAAGTTGTCGAGATAGCGCGAACGCTCGAAGGTGATATTCTGGGAGGAGAGATGCCCGAGAAATGTTTCGACATCGATTTTCATTGTATTGATGCGAAGCGAAAGTGCCGGCTTTCTGTTGTTCGCCTGAAGCAGTTTGTCCGTTTCCGTATAGCCGAAGCGGTTCACCCAGCGCCGTACGAGCCAGACCGGGTGCGAATACATGATCGCCAGATACTGCACCGCATCGATCGTTACATCGGGATAGTGAATCGCGTCGATGTTACGCAGAATATTGCGGAGTACGGCATTCACCAGATTCCCCGCTTTTTCACCCCGGATGCGCTTCACAAATTCCACGGCCTCGTTGACGGCTGCGTGATGCGGAATTTTGTCGAGAAACATGATCTGGTACAATGCCACACGGAGCGCGTTCTTGACTGTTGCTTCGGACTTTGTGAAGTTCCCGTGGAAGAAACCGTTCAGCACCCAATCCAATTTCATTTGCCATCGTAGAACGCCATGCACCAGCTCCGTCAACAAAGACTTGTCAAGATCATTGATCTCGCTGGAGCGAAGTTCGGCCTCCAATAATTTGTCAAGGTAGGCATCGGTCCGCTCTACGCGGTTCAGAATTTTTACCGCGTTCCCGCGGACACCGTGGAACAAAAGAGGTCTATCATCGATATCAGTATCTGCCATGCAATTCCGTTCTTCCGCATTATTGCGGCATTCTCATCCGCTTGCGATCGTCCGTTGTCATTTCGAATATGGTGTGAAATAATACGCGTTCTTCTTCCAGCATTGTCACGCCACGCCGCTGCATGACGCGGACAGCCACGTCCAGAGCACGATCATAGTTATAGGTTGCAAAGGCCTCTCCGGCACCGCCCCAGGAGAACGACGGTATGAATTTCGGAGGAAAGCCGGAACCGAAGACGTTGCTCGAGACTCCGACAACGGTCCCCGCATTGAACACCGTGTTGATGGCACTTTTTGAGTGATCCCCGATCATCATACCGACAAAGACCGATTCGCTGTCAACAGTCTCGTGTGCGAGCTGTACTCGTACGGTGCTGTAGTTATTTTTCAAATCACTGTTCGTTGTTCCGGCGCCGAGATTGACCCAGGGGGCGAGGTACGAATGGCCAAGAAATCCTTCATGCTGTTTGTTGGCATAGGCATGCATCACCGACTCGGCAATCTCTCCCCCCACCTTGCAGACACGTCCGAGGTATGTGCTTCCGTACACCTGCGCACCGATTTTTATGATGGATCCGTCTCCGATATACGCGGGACCGACAATCGTCGCATGCGGCATAACAGTGACCTGCTTGCCGATATAGACCGGACCATTTTCCGCATCGATCACAACACCGGGTTGAAGTAGAGAGCCTTCATCGATGAAAATGTTTTTCTTATTTAAAAGATGTACACCCGGGGACACATTCCCCTTGATCTGCTTCCCTTTAATAAAGGAGCGCTTGCGCTCGAAATCCGATTTCATCTGCTCGTCCAGTCGGTTGATCAAGTCCCATGGATACGCCACCAGCGGAACGTCTACCTGCACCCGGCGCACTCCATCGAATTCACCGATAGAAGCGATTCCGGCGGGCTTCTGTTTCAGTTGTTCGAGAAGCGTTCCGCTCAATCGCGCTCCGACGATCGCCTTGCCGGAATAGTAGACGGTTTCCGCCGGACCCTCCAGGGGAATCTTCGATGCAAAATCCAAGCCGGCAAGCGCTCTGCCGTTGATGAAGAGCACCGAGTCCGCGATCAGTTCATTGATGCGAAAATTGGAATACCGCGTTTTGAAAAGCGGTTCGAGAGAGGGACGCATATGAAGGCTGATCGATGCGCCCGGGTAGGCAGCAGCAATTTTTTCCCCAAGACTGGACATGCCGCAGATCAGATTATACACCGGCCGGAAATAGACCAGCGGAAGGAATTGCATTGCGCAATCGTCTTCGAAGATGCAAATCTGAGTCGGCATGCGATCACCGGTCAATGTGGTGGATAAAAAAACGGAATGCATCCATCATACATTCCGTTTTACAAATGCTGCGAACTCAACGCAATGGTACGATGCGTGTCACCGCCGCATTACGCTGCCGGTTCGACCAGTGGTGCCGGTTCGGCCGCGGGTGCCTTTTTTCCATATTTTCTGTTGAAGCGTTCCACACGTCCGGCAGAGTCAACAAGCTTCTGCTTTCCAGTGTAGTACGGATGGCAGGCTGCGCAAATTTCGATGTGGATATTGCCGACGGTTGAACGGGTTTCAAATGTACTGCCGCAAATGCAGCTGACGACAGCCTTCTTATAGTCGGGGTGAATACCTTTTTTCATCAAATTCCTCCGGTTTTCGAACATTTTATGGTGGGAATAAGATAATGAGATTTCGGCTGATTTGCAAGCAGATTTGATGTCAGCCGCCTGTCCGTTGGGAGGCCGCCCTCGACCTCCGATAGAGCCGCACATTCTGTTTATGCTCATCAAAGGTGTTCGAAAACCGGTGTCCGCCCTTACCGTCGGCAACGAAATAGAGATAGGAATGCCGGGCAGGATAAAGTGCCGCAAGGATAGAACTCCGTCCCGGATTGTTGATAGGCGTCGGCGGCAATCCATAATTGCGGTATGTGTTGTAGGGAGAGTCGATATCGAGATCGCTGAAGTGAATGCGATGAGTCCCGTTCGGAAGAAGGTACCGAATCGTTGGGTCCGCTTCGAGCCGCATCCTCTTCCTCAATCGGTTGTAGTAGAGACCTGCAACGATGGGACGCTCGGCGTCGAGGCGCGTCTCTCCTTCTACAATAGAGGCGATCGTGAGGATCTCTCTCAGTGAGTACCCGATGGCGCGTGCCCGGCGCTGAAGACTATCCACAAAAAAAGACCGGAATTGGACCAGCAACCGCTTTGCAATCATTCGCTCATCCGATTGCCATGTGAATTCGTACGTGTCGGGAAGCAGGAATCCTTCGAGAGAAAGGGCTTCATGATTCGGAATTTCCAGCAGCGACGTGTCGCCGACGGCCTTCATAAATTTGGCGGAGTCAACTCCTGCCTGCTCACGGAGGATGTGCGCAATCTGAACCGCACGAATTCCCTCGTACAAAGTCACGGATGGCTGTATCAGCGACTTCCCTTCGCTAAGATTGTCCAGCAATTCAAGATTGGACATTCCGCTGGAAAAAGAAAACCTGCCGGAGCGAATTCTTCCGGAGTAGCCCAGCACTCTGCCGGCAAAACGAAATAAGAAAGAGGAACGTATGATTCCGGCATCGGCAAGTTGTTGCGATACCTGAGCCAGGCCTTCGCCTCTGCCGACAATCACGGTCTTCTGCGAAGGAGCAAATAGGTTCCTCTGCCAGAAGGCGCTGTACGCCAGCCAAAGAAGTGCACAGCCGACAAGTACGGTGATGAGCAAGCCGCTAAGACCGCGGCGTCTTTTTGCGCTCAATCATTGCCTCTCGTTCAAGTTTTCTTGATTCGTCGATGATGCGCTCGAAGAGCCTGCGAAGCGCAGCTGAACTCAGCGGCCCTTTGTTGTGTTCCATCACATTGCGAAGAACCGATTCTTCGCGCCGAGGCGAGTATGCTTCCATGCCGAGACGTTCCTTGATCTTCCCGATCTCGTCAGCATACCGCGCCCGCTCATTTAAAAGGTCAACGAGCTTTCGGTCGAGTTCATCAATCAAATTGCGCCAGGCATCCATGGAATCATCCATGAGCAGCTCCTTCGATAACTTCGCCGAGTGAGAGATATGGGATAGCGGTTTGGGAAAGTGCTGAGCGATACCCGGCGAGGTACTTCCTGTATGCAGTCAATGCAATCATGGCACCATTGTCCGTACAATATTCGAATGGCGGAACGAAGACACGGCAATTTCTTTTTGCAGCACGCGATGTCAGCGTCGTTCTCAGGCCCGAGTTGGCCGAGACGCCTCCGGCGACGGCAATATCTTGTACGCCCAGAAAGGCGGCCGCATCCAGCGTTTTTTCCGTGAGCACATCGACCACTGCGGCCTGAAAACTTGCGCAGATATCTGCCAACAACGAATCGGCAATTTGTGTATTCAAGAGTCTATGATCGCGAAGATAATACAATACGGACGTCTTGATTCCGCTGAAGCTGAAACCGAAGCGATCGCCCGGCAGGAACGAACGGGGAAATCGAATCGCAGCAGGATTGCCGGACTTTGCAAGTTTATCCACCCGCGGGCCGCCAGGATAACCAAGTCCGAGCATTTTCGCCACTTTGTCGAACGCTTCACCGGCAGCATCATCACGCGTTTCGCCAATAATCTCAAAATCGAAATCTCTTCGGACCAGTACGAGCTGCGTATGTCCGCCGGAGACTGTAAGGCAAAGAAACGGAAATTCCGGCGAAGGCGTAGTAATAAAATTGGAATAGATGTGTGCTTCCATGTGGTTGACGCCGACGAACGGCACATTCAACGCATACGCATATGCCTTCCCGAAATTTAATCCCACGAGAAGCGATCCCATCAAACCAGGTCCATACACCCCGCCGATTGCCGTGATATCTGCCGGAGAAATACCCGCTTTGCCAAGGGCCTCGTTGACGATCGGAATCATCAATTTTTGATGGGCCCGGGACGCGAGTTCAGGAACCACGCCGCCGTATGTATCGTGCACAAGCTGGGAGGATACAATGTTTGAGAGCAATGTACCGTCCCGCAATACCGCAACGGAGGTTTCGTCACATGAAGTTTCGATAGCGAGAATTGTTACGGGTGTCATTTTTTTCATTGCGATACATGCACACGGCCAGGAGGTGAATTCGGAATGGCCACGGTAAAAATTTTTCTAGTTCTAAAATATAGCAAATACACACGGAATTGCAAGAATTCTTGTTCTCCCGCCCTTTTTTCTCTACATTGGATTCGGACATTCACAAAGGAGTCACGCATGAAATCCGCCGTTCGCACAACCCTGTTGTTTTTCGCCATTGCTCTTTGTCAGCAATTGGGCTTTGCACAATCAGCAGCTCAGAAAGTCACACAGGGTTTCCGGAATGAATTGGACACTATCCTCAACAGCCCGACCTTTCGCGCCACTATTACCGGTATCAAGATCGTTTCACTGGATAATGATGAAGTTCTGTATGAACGAAATGCTTCTCTGTTGCTTCGCCCGGCATCGACCACGAAGCTCTTCACAACATCCACCGCGCTGCATGTCCTCGGCACCAGCTATTCCTTTGCCACGGAGATGTTCACGGATTCTATTTCGAACGATGGGACCACCGTCAGGAACCTCTATTTCCGGGGTCACGGAAACCCGGATTTCTCCTCTGCCGAATTGGATTCTGTGATCCTTCAATTGAAAAGCCGGGGTATTCGGACAATCTCAGGCAATATTGTCGGCGATGCCTCTTTCTTTGATGACAAACGGTGGGGGAACGGCTGGATGTGGGACGATGAGCCTTCCGGCTTTGCAGCATACAATTCCGCACTCACCATCAACCGCAACTGTGTGCGTGTTGTTGTTTCGCCGGGAACGACGATTGGTGAACCGCCGATTGTGACCGCGGAACCGCCCACCGCTTACGTCACCATGGAAAACACTGCAACCACCATTGCAGATACATCTGAGTCCAGTCTCGAAATATCCAGAAAATATTTCGATCGTTCGAATACCATTACCGTAAACGGCGGCCTGCGTCTCTCGTCATCCGGCCGCAAAGAGCTGATCACGGTATTGTCTCCGGAACGCTATTTCCTGACGCTCGCGAAAGAGGCTCTCGAGCGTGACAGCATCAACGTCCATGGGGCAATTGCTTTGGGAAGTGTTCCTCAGGGGGCCGTCCTTCTCGAACGTCATCGTCAGCCGATTGATTCGATGATGGTCTTTCTCAACAAGGAATCGGACAATCTCTCCGCAGAAAATACGCTGAAGACTATCGGAGCGGCGGCATTCGGCGCCCCCGGCTCAACGGAAAATGGAATTACAGCCGTAAAAAAAGTAATGGCTGGTTGGGGCATCGATTCTGCTTCATTCCTTCAGGTTGACGGATCAGGCGTCTCGCACTATAACCTGATCGCACCGGAAGCATTTGTCAAACTTCTGACGGGCATGTATCGCCGGCGCGATATTTTCGACATCTTCTTTTTTTCTCTCCCCATCGCCGGTGTCGATGGTACGCTCGGCGGACGCATGAAGGGAACGCTCGCTGAAAATAATCTCCACGCAAAAACCGGAACCATCAGCGGCGTAACCACGCTCTCCGGGTATGTCCGCACCCAGGACAGCGAAATGCTCGCCTTCTCCATCATGATACAAAACTTCATCGGATCACCGGCATCGTTTCGCGACGCCCAGGATGCCATCGGCACAGCGATGGCATCCTTGAAAGGGCGAAAATAAAAAACAGCTGCTGACATTCGTATCAGCAGCTGCATGGTCTTCTTGTCTGAGTAGTCGCGGCTATTTGATTTTGATGATTTTGATATCGCCGCCGGATGTCTCGGCCTTGATCATAGGTCCGCCGCCGTTGACCGCACCCTCCAGTGAAGATCCGTCAATTTCTCCTTGCAGGGTAATCGGAAGGTCGCATTTCACGCGTCCCCCGCTTGTCGATGCCTCTATGGTCGCCTTTGCCTGCGCCGGTATCTCGATCGTGATATTGCCGCCGGATGTATGCAAGTCGACGCCCTTGTTTTCACCGGGCAGGCGTGCATAGACATTGCCGCCGGACGTTTCGCCGTGCAGCTTGCCGATGATATTCTTCAGCTTGATATCTCCGCCAGACGTCTCTGCATCCAGATCGCCATCGATGTTATCGCAGTGAATGTTCCCACCGGATGTTTGGACTTTTGTTTCACCCTTCAATCCATTCACCTTCACATCTCCACCGGAAGTTGAGAGATCAAACATTCCGCGGGATGAATCGACAGCCACATTGCCGCCGCTCGTTTGGAATTTGATCGTGCCATCCAACAGCCGGAATCGGAGATCCCCGCCGGCCGTCGAGCCATTCACCGAATATTTCTCAGGAACAATGATGCGATAGTGTACACTGAAAGAACCGGTTTGCCAGCGCAGGAATCCTTCTTCGCCGGAACGGCCATCGATGGTAACATCATCACCATCCTGCTTCATGTCGACGGTGAACTTTTCCATCCGCCGGTCCGAGCCGGAGATGTCGACTTTTACCTGGACGGCATCTGCGCTCCCGCTGACGATATCAACATCACCGCATTCGGTAGTCAGCGTCAGCGTTCCGCCTTTTTTGACAGAGAAGGATTTTTCGATAACGCGATCTGCCTTTTCAGATGAATTGAACATCTCCTCAAAAACGCCCGAGAGTTTACCTCCCGAACCCACCACACGCGAATTCGAATAGAGAGTCATCACACATCCAAAAAGAACACCGATGAGAACGAACGCTCCGATTTTGACCCATGTTGTCATTGTAATTTTCATAACACCTCCGTCAGGTATGTCAAAGTAGTGTTGAAACCATCTTAGTGTGAACGCAAACATGCCCCAAATGTTGCAAAATTGCTTCTCTTTCCCCTTTTTTGTATACTTTTTCGACAAACTGGAGATGGACATCGTGAATTCGCGCTCAGGCCACACACGTTTCGGCATGTACGAAATTCTCAGGATTGCGGTACCAGGACTCTACGCCACATTCCTGGCCTATTTCTTCCTAGCAGGATTTTCTTTCACGCTCCTCCCTCTGGCGGTGGTGGATGCGGGGTCGATCGGTTTCTTCATCCTTGCGCTCGTCGCCGGATTGACGTTTTATGCGAAAGAGGCGCCCAAGCGCAGACAGGCCTTCCGTGCCAATCAACCAAGCTCCTTTCTTCTCGATCGTTCGAAGACCCTTTCTGTCCGGAGCCCCTTGAGTGAGGATGACGCACGGCGACTTTATTTCTATGTCCTCAATAATCACATGCCGCCGCCTTTTCATGAGAAGATCTTCTTCTTTGGGATGATCTACAGTATTATGATCAACATCCGGCGTACCTCATTCTGGTTCACATGTATTGGAATCATCGGGCTGCTGGTGAAGTTCTCCATGACCGGACGGTTTTTTATTGAGAGCCTGATCCCGGTGGCATTCGTAGGGATCATTTACATCCTCAATGTCCGTTACAATAAGGCCGATCGCAAGATGCAGGAAAACTACCAAGACCAGATCTTCTGGCTGGAAATGAATCACGATCTCATCGACGGATTGATCCGCGAACGATCCGGCCGCGGAGACGCTTCATGATCAACGAACCATACGTTGACATCTGCCTCGGGGTTCTTGGAGAGAGTTCTGCAGAGGAGATACTTTCTGCTCTGCTTTCTGAATTGGGATTTACAGGATTTGCGGAGGATGAAACGGGATTCCATTGCTATATCCCGCGCGATCGCTACGTCGATTCCATTCGCACCGAGCTTCGGCAATTAATCGCATCGCCTGGCGAGACAGGCGCAACGATTCGCTCCGAAACAGAAATCGCAGCACGCAACTGGAACGAAGAGTGGGAACAGACCATCACACCGCTGCAGGTGTCCGAGAACATCATCATTGCCCCTTCGTGGCATCCGTTTGATGCCCGTCCGGGTCAGCTTGTTGTCACGATTGATCCCAAGATGTCCTTCGGCACCGGCTACCACGAATCGACGCGTTTGATGATCCGCCTCATCGAGAATCATCTGCGGCCGGCAGCACGGGTGCTGGATGTCGGAACTGGGACCGGAGTGCTCGCGATCGTCGCCGTCAAGCTTGGGGCGTCATCGGCGATAGCGATTGATATCGACGAATGGACGGCAGTTAACGGCAAAGAGAATGTCGAACGAAATGCGCTGACCGGATTTGTTGCCATCCGGCACGGCTCTCTCGACGTTGTTCCGGAAACAGGCTTCGGAATGGTCCTGGCGAATATCCAGCGAAATGTGATCCTCGAAATGCTCACAGAACTCCTCCTGAAGATCGCTCCGGACGGAATACTTCTGCTCTCCGGCCTGATGCTCGAAGATCGCCCCACGATCGAAGAGGCACTCGCACAGAATGGATTTGCAGCGATTGACGTGATACGGGAAAATGAATGGATTGGAATTGCCGCGCATGCGCATCGCGTCGCTTGACATCGGCACCAATACGATTCTACTGCTTATTGCAGACGTCGAAGACAATCGGATTGTCAGAGTAGTTCACGAAGGGCATGAGATCGCCAGACTTGGCGAAGGTGTTCACGCGTCGCGAATCATTTCACCTGCGGCGTTCAACCGGGCGCTGAGAATCCTCTCCGCATACAAAGAAGCGATAGACACTCACAACGTCGATGTAACGATCACCGCCGGAACCAGCGCTCTACGCGACGCGGCGAACAGCCGGGAGTTTTGCGCTTTCATACAGGAGAGACTCGCTCTCTCTATTGATATTATCTCCGGCGACGATGAAGCCCGCTGGACGTACCTCGGAGCGTTGTCTGGTTTCCCCGAACCGCGGCAGCAGTATGCCGTCATTGACATCGGGGGAGGAAGCACGGAAATCATCGGGGGAGATGCACGTCATATCATCCAGAAGGAAAGCATCGACGTTGGAGCGGTGCGGATGACGGAGCTCTTTGCACTCGATGCTTCCCCTCCGCAGCGCCGCATTGAAGAGGCCTCGTCCTGGCTTCGCACACAGCTCTCTGCTGCCCGGATCGCCGACCTGGCACACGCGTTCGCCATCGGTGTTGCCGGCACCGCAACAACGCTCGCCGCCGTCGATTTGAATCTGCAAACATTCGATGCCGCCCGTATTGCGGGGGTGGTACTTTCGCGCCAGGCGGTGGACACAATTGTCGATCGTTTCAAATCAATGACAGTTGGGGAGATTGCGTCCCTGCCGCAGGTTCATGCGGGACGTGCCGACGTGATTCTCGGCGGAGGTTTGATTCTCTCTGAATTTCTGCACGCTGGCGGGTTTGATTCCATCGCTGTGAGCGACCGGGGGCTGCGGTACGGACTCGCACTGCAGCAATCAACCCGCGCTATTTGAAGTCAGCCGACAGCACTTTTACCCGGCAATCTGCAAAAGGACGTTTGACCATTCCGGGCCGGATATCGGAGAATGAATCTTCATTGTGAGAGTAGATAGCCGTCTCAGCACCGCACTTAAGAACATCCACGACGTGATCCATTCCATCCAGATAGGTGAACTCAAGAACAACCGACTTCAAAACATGACTGCTTTCGTTGCGCAACCTTACCTTGTGCGCAGGAAAGCGTCCCGATTTATCAGCCAAAAAACTCTGGTTGAGCACTGAAACGTTGGACACGTCGGTTGCAGCATTTATAGCTTCTCTTTCGATATCGTGGATTTTCTGGATTTCGGCAAGCTTTTTCTTTGCCTGCGGATACAATGGGTTATCCTCGGGAATCATCTCAAAGTAGTACACTGCAACATCATATTCCTTCATTTCGAAGAATTTGTCCCCCTTCTGATAATTCACTGTGGCCCGTTCGCTGTACGATTCACAACCCCAGAACAGGCAGCATACAAGAAGCAAAAGCATTTTTTTCATACTTCCTCATTCACGATGATGGTCAGCAAAAATCGCATCCAGTACGGCTAACAACGAATCGATCTCGGCCTGCGTCCTTTCGCGCCCGAAGAACAAACGGATAATCGAACGTGCGGTGGCATCATCCCTGCCAATCGCCTGCAGAACGTGAGACGGTTTTACGCTGCCGGAGGAACACGCCGAACCGCTGGACGCGGAAACACCGCGCAGGTCGAGATTCATCAACAACGTCTCCCCATCCAAAGAAATTGTATTGCTGTCGAACGAAATGCTCACAATGTTGGGTAATACGTTTGCCGCATCTCCGTTAAAGAAAACAAAATTCCATCGTTTTGCAAGCTCTGTGCAAAGGTATTCGCGAAGTCCCGAGAGACGATCCTGCACACGTTGACGCAGTTCGACCGCCTTCCGCACCGCCGCGGCAAAGCCAACAATCAATGGTACGTTCTCGGTTCCTCCACGCCGGTTCCGTTCTTGTGCTCCGCCGTGAAAAAGCGGATCAACCTCCACACCCTTTTTTATGTAAAGAGCTCCGACGCCTTTCGGACCATAGATCTTATGTGCAGAGAACGCCGCTGTGTCGATTTCCAGATCATGAAGACAGAGCGGCATTTTCCCGAGCGTCTGGACCGCATCCATGTGGAACAAGGAATTATTGAGATGAGTGATGCGAGCGGCTTCGCTGATCGGTTGAATCGATCCGATTTCGTTGTTGGCATGCATGACTGCAACGATGCATGTCTCAGGCGTGAGCATGTGCTCGAGTTCATCGAGTCGGATTCGGCCGACAGAATCCACCGGAATGAATCCGACGGAGAATCCGTGTTCCTTCAACGATTCCGCCGATGCGAGAACCGCCGGATGTTCAATTGAGGAAACGAGCACGTGCGCACGGCCGGTTTTCCTCCGCGCGGCAAAGGCGAGTCCTTTCACCGCGTGATTGTTGGCTTCGGTGCCACCACCCGTGAACGTGATCTCGGATGGTTCCGCTCCAATGGACTCCGCAATGGTATTCCGGCTCTGTTCAAGCGCGGCTTTGGCGGTCCGCCCTGCAGCGTGAATGGAAGAGCTGTTTCCCCAGGCAGAAGTGAAATACGGCAGCATTGCCGCAACAACATCCGGATCGACCGGCGTCGTTGCGGCATAGTCAAGGTACAACCTATTCGAAATCATGTTCGAAATAATCAATCGCCCTTTTGGCATTGTCCTGGCTCTTGCGGGCGATTTCCTGCTCCAGTTTCTGGGAAAATTCCTTCGCAGAGTCGTACCCATAGTGCTTGAGCAGGTAGTCGAGAGCAATGACCTCCGCAATGACAGTAACATTTTTTCCCGGATAGATGGGAAGTTTGATATGCGGAATTTCGACATCCATAACAGAAAGCGTAGACTGATCAAGGCCGGTGCGCGTATACTCTTCGCCGGCCTTCCAATCCATCAGCTCAACAACGACTTCGACGCGTTTCTGAAAACGGATGGCGCGGATTCCGAAGATATTCTGGACGTTAATAATACCCACACCGCGGATTTCCATGAAATGCTTCAAGAGATCGGTTCCTGCTCCCATCAGGATCCCTTCACCCTTTCGTGTTACATACACGACGTCATCAGAGACGAGACGATGACCGCGTTCAACAAGGTCCAGCGCCACTTCGCTCTTTCCGATACCGGAGCGTCCGATGAAGAGCAGTCCGATACCGTACACATCGACGAACGAACCATGAATTGCAGTCTGGGGGGAGAATTGATCATCCAGAAAATCCGATAGAAAATAAACGGCCTTCGTCGTTTGCAACGGCGTCGAGAACACAGGCACACTGTGATTGGCTGCCAGTTCGAGCAATTCCGGGGCCAACCTATTTCCCGCTGTCACAAGGATACAGGGAATATCAAACTTGAATAGCGTACTGAATGCGCTGATTCTGTCCGCCAGCGGCATGGAATTGAGATACCGGATTTCGGTGTTCCCAACCACCTGGAGCCGGTCGTACGTAAAAAGCTCCACATAGCCGGCAAGTGCCAGTCCGGGACGATGAATGTTCTTGTCGCGGACAAGATTTTCGAAGCCGGCGGTGGTCAGCGGTTCAAGCTTCAATCGGTTCTTGATGGTCTCATACAGGAAACCGACGGTGATGCTGCTTTTACGGATCTCTTTGAGTTTTTCCACGTTGTCAGACCTTCTCGTGAATCAAGCGGACGATTTCTTTGTCACGATGATGGAGTTTGCTTTTATAGCGTTTTAGCTGTCGTTCCATCTTTTCCATCGCCATTTCAATGGATTTGAAAAAGTCATCGGACTTCTCTATCGACTTCAACAGCGTTCCATGCACCAGGATATGAATTTCTGCAATCTTTAGACTGTTGCGCGACCGTTCAAAACTGAGAATGACATCGGATTGAACGATGCCGTTATAATATCGTTCCAGCCTCTTCACACCATTGTACGCATATTCTCGCAGCGTCTCATGCGCTTTGAAATGGCGTGCAGTGATCTTAATATCCATGATTCCTCCTCAGAATGATTACGATGATGCTTTCGGATGCGCCTGATGATACACTTTTTTCAGGCGCTCCGAAGATACATGGGTATACACCTGCGTCGTCGAAAGACTTGCATGACCAAGCAATTCTTTGACAGCAGAAATATCTGCGCCGTGATCGAGCATATGGGTGGCACAGGAATGACGCAAGACGTGAGGACTTTTCTGGTGAAGTTCCGAGAGACCCTCCATATATTTCCTGACAAGAAGCGATACAACTGCGGGATGTAATCGTTTCCCGTGTTTGGAAATGAACAGCGGCGACGTCGAGAGACGCACGGCCTGTCCGGCTCCCATGGCATGGCGGTATCTCGCGATGGCGTCGTACGCTTTTTTCCCGATCGGGACAATGCGTTGTTTGTTCCCTTTTCCGGTTACCTTCAATTGTTTTTGAAAGTGATTGATGTCTCCGACATTCAATCCGACCAACTCCGCCCTGCGAATCCCTGTACTATAAAACAGTTCCAGTATCGCAGCGTCGCGCATACCGGTCAACGATTGCCGGTCGGGCGCAGCCATTAATGCCGCCGCTGTGCGCTCATCAAGATACTGCGGCAATTTATTTTCGAGCTTGGGGGTGATGACATTTCCCGCCGGGTTCGCAGGCAGATGACCGCGCCGGACTGCAAATTTGAAAAAGGATCGTAACGTGGAGAGTTTTCTCGCGATGCTCTTGCGGGAGGAACCGTTTTCCATGAGAAGAGCCAGGAATGCACGCACCGTCTTCTGGACCAACAGTTCAGGACGGATGGCAATCTCCGGAAAAGACTCTTCAATAAAAAGAATAAACTGTCTCAGATCGTTCGTGTACGAGACGATAGAAAAATTTTTCTCCTCAGCTGCAAATCGGAGATAGTCATCCACCAGCCGGTTGAGCATAGGGACACTTAGACGGCTATTGCAGTTTCGACCTGCACAGATTCCTCTTTACACTCCGGGCACATCAGATAGTCGCCCTTTTTCTTGGAGATCTTCGCAACGAGATACGGATGTTTGCAGTGCTCGCATTCCTGGAGTACGGGTTTGTACCATGAGACGAAATCGCACTCGGGATATCGTGAGCATCCGTAGAAATTCCGTTTCCGTTTTGTCTTCCGTTCGATGACGTCGCCATCCTTGCACTTCGGACACTTGATGCCCATCGAAATTGGTTGGGTATGCGTGCACTTCGGATAGTTCGAACAACCGAGGAACGTTCCGAATCGTCCCCCCTTGACAATCATGTCGCCCTCGCACACCTTGCACTTGATACCGACTACATGCTGATGTTTCTCCGCATCGGCTGCCAGCGGTTTGGTGTTCTTGCATCCGGGATATCCGCTGCACGCCATGAATCGCCCGTTGCGCCCCCACTTGATAACCACCGGTTTGCCGCAAAGTTCGCAGTTTTCGTCCGTCTGTTCGACGAGAGACTGTTTGATGCGGGGCGCTTCCTTATCGACCTTTTCCAACGACTTCATGAACGGATGATAGAAGTCGTCGAGCACCTGGACGTACGTTCGATTTCCGGACGCCACAGTTTCCAGTTCTTCCTCCATGAGCGCAGTGAAACGGACGTTCAAGACATTCGGGAAACTTTCCACCAGAATCCGCGTCACCACCATCCCCAATTCCGTAGCGAAAAGCTTGCGGTCTTTCTGCTCCACGTAATTGCGGTTGAGAATTGTACTGACAATCATCGCATAGGTACTCGGACGCCCGATGCCGAGAGATTCCAGCTCTTTGACGAGGCTGCTTTCCGTGTACCGTGCAACCGGCTTCGTAAAATGTTGTTTCGGCAATATTGCCAACATGCTTGCCTGCTGATCTTTGTGAAGACCGGCGGGAATGCGCGACGTCGGATCTGCGTCATCCAGCACAGTACTATCATCGGCAATATCATCGTATACCTGCAGGAACCCCCGGAAAATCGGCAGAGACCCGGTTGCGCGGAAAGAATAATCCCCGCCGGCGATATCAACAGAGACCTGTTCAAAGGTTGCCACGCTCATCTGGCACGCGACGAAGCGGTTCCAAATGAGTTCGTAGAGAGCGTAGAGATCTTTGTCCAGATGCCTCTTGACGGATTTCGGGGCGTGTGCAATGGAGGTCGGCCGGATCGCCTCGTGAGCGTCCTGAGATGCTTTGCCCTTTTTAAAGAGGCGGGGCTCTTTCGGCAAGAATTCCGGTCCGTACGAATCATAGATGTAGGAACGGACAGCGGTCACAGCATCGTCGCTCAGGCGCGTTGAATCCGTTCTCATGTAGGTGATCAAACCGGTAATCTCATCATTCCCGAGATCGATACCTTCGTAGAGCTTCTGCGCGAGCATCATGGTTCGTTTTGCAGAAAACCGGAGACGGCTGGCCGCTTCCTGCTGCAAGGTGCTCGTGATGAACGGCGGAAGTGGATTCCGCTTGACTACTTTCTTCTGCACATCCGCGATGGCGAATGTTTGCTTGCGAATGTCCGCAAGGTACCCTTCGGCGGTGACGGATTCGGGTATGCGGGGATCCTCGCCTGCCACTTTCGCCAGCTTTGCGTAGAAGGGTTCACTTCCCTCGGCCTGAAACTGCGCCGTCACCGTCCAGTATTCCACCGGAACAAATTTTGCGATTTGCGCTTCACGCTCACAAATCAATCGCAGCGCAACAGACTGCACACGTCCGGCGGACAATCCGTAATAGACCGTTTTCCAGATGAACGGTGTGATCTTGTATCCGACGATACGGTCCATGGCGCGCCGTGCTCGTTGTGAATCGACAAGATGTTGGTCGATCTTTTTCGGATTCGCCATCGCCTCGGTGATGCCGGCGGGGGTGATTTCGTGAAAGAGCACACGATAGATGTTGTCGTTCTTTGCAACAACCTCCTGCGCAATATCAAATGCAATCGCTTCGCCTTCGCGGTCAGGATCGGTCGCGATGAAGACCTTGTCGGATTTTGCCGCAAGCTCAGCCAATCGCTCGACGACCGGTTCTTTGCCGGCGATCAGTTGATAGTCGGATTCGTATCCGTGTTCAACGTCTACGCCCAGCTTGCTTTTTGGAAGATTTTTGATGTGCCCGACCGATGCTTCGACAACATAATCTTTGCCCAGATATTTGTTGATCGTTTTTGCTTTGGACGGTGATTCAACGATAATGAGAGACTTGCCCATTCTGTCCTACATCTACTCCGCTAGTGGATAGTGTCTTTGCTGTTCAACATCACCCGGCTGCCGGTATTGTACGAATCATCCGATTCGAGCATCAGCGCGGCAACGAGTGTCTTTATTTCTGGAATGCCGACGGTTGCGTAGCCTGCCATCATGATCCGGTCAATAACGGACTCGATATCCATTTCCGTCACAAGACCGATTTCACGCAGCTGGACGAGGTACCCGAAGGCCGCCGGTGCAATTACCATCCGCTCTGCATCGTGCAACACCCGGCGCGAATGTGCCGATCGGCGCGCAACTTCTGCCGGAAGGTTATCTGCAACTTCGATTTTTTCATAGAGCCAGCTGAACGCCGTACTGATTTCCGTGGGCGTATAGCCGCTATTCGTCAGCACCGAAAGATCAATCTCATTGAGAGGCGTATTGTTCCGCAATTCACTCATGAGATAGACAATAATTTCAACAATCTTTTCTTTCATCCTTTGCGGCCTTTGCGACCTTGTTGTCGCTCTGCGACTAAAACATACTGCTCTTGTTTTTCAAACATATCTTTCCGGTCTTTTGTTCTCCGGTCAGTATATCCGCAACAATGCAACACGCCATGAACCAGCAACCGAGTATATTCCTGCCGGAGGGGGACTTTTGCCTGTTTCGCCTGCCGGCGCGCCTGTTCGGCATTGATATAAATCTCAGCTTCCACTATCGGCTCGGTTTCCAGCGCAAACGTAATGACATCGGTCACATACGTATGGCGCAGGAATGTCCTGTTGAGCGCCGTGCTTCGTTCGTCGTCGGTGAAGATGACGGATATGAACGCCTTCGCTTTTCGTTCTCCGACAAGCACCGATCGTACAATGCGACTCACCTGCGACGCATCCGGCACCCGGAACCCTGCCACTCGCGTCACCTGAGTACGAATCATTATTTTTTTCTTTTTAGTACACGCCTGGTGGACGGTTGC
>JAPLFO010000192.1 GCA_026390635.1 Ignavibacteriales bacterium | reverse complement strand
CGGTCATGGACTATCTTGGACATCCGATGTCTGCCGGAACGACTATCACTGTGTCCGGAGACGGCTTGTCAGCGTCGGGCGATGGAGTGAGTGTTTTGATGCCCGATGTGATGGACGGCGGGCCGGGCTTCACGAGCTTCACTATCATGGTGGAAGACGCCGATGCCACCACCACCACGGTACCTCCCAAAAAATCGCAGTTGACGTTACGCGTTGCACATCCGGTCTACGGATCGCGCACGCTCATCCTTGCAACGGGTACCGTGCAGTAGTGCTCTAAAGTTGAAAAAGAAGAACCCCGCTGAGAAATTTGCAGCGGGGTTCTTTTTATATAGCGCGGGAGCCTGAATGCGGTGTTGCAGATCGAGACGTAGGGGCTGTCCCAAAAGGAAACTTTGACGTAACGTGGGCTTCAGCCCGCGGCCCTAAAGATCTGATGAAGACCAAGTATAGCGAGCTGAAGCTCGCTATACGTTCTTTTGGGACAGCCCCAGCAGAATCATTGACGTCGCAGTCTTCGCCGTTTTGATAGTCGCGACTCCATTGAGTCACGCTGGAGATGTGGTCGAAAACCGGCCATTTGCCGCCGAAGGATGCTTCGCAAAAAACACCGAGATACAAGGTCAATAACAAATTATTAGGGAATGCAGGCTGGAGCGCCGGAGGCGCGGCATATTTGTAGCAGAGCGTCCTCAATAGAATCATCAAATCTCGTTGCGAAATGGGGATAACGTTTAACATAGGAGAAGCGCAGTAAATAATTGCCACTATTTGAAAGTTCAAGACCGACGAATGTCATTTGGTAGTTATTTTGGACAAGTCTGAAACGAAGATAAGAGTTGGAAAGACATGACAGTGGTGCCTTCGCGTCTTTTGCGGGGCATCCTTCGGAGTGGCGGGATAGTTCGACCACATTTCTACAGCAATTTCATTTCTTTGTACCACCGGTAGGTCAGCTCAACGGCTTTTTGAAATGGAGTGATGGTATAGCCAAGTTCGCGTTCTGCTTTTGCGCTGCTGTACCAATTGTGCAGACCGGCGCCCGCCGTTAGCTCTGAGGTGAGCATTGGCTTCTTTCCGGTTGCAACTCCGATCAGGTCAAAAACGCGGGCTGCGACTTTTACCGCCGCGACCGGCAATGGAATGCGCGGTTCCGGTTTGCCGACAATCTGTGCAATTGTTTGAAAGATTTGCCTGTGTGTAAGATTTTCTCCGCCGAGTATATACCGTTCGCCTTTTTCTCCCTTTTCCGCGGCCGCAATCTGGCCGCGCACCACATCTTCCACAAAGACAATATTCGCACCGCCCCGGATATAGAAGGGAACAAATCCGCGGGAAACCGAACGGATGAAGTCTCCGCCATTGAAATGAACGTCTCCGGGGCCAATGACGACCGCCGGGTTAACAATCACCGCATCGAGACCGTTGCCGATTCCGTGCAGAATTTCGAGTTCTGCATCGTGTTTTGATTTCTTGTAGCCGGGCTGGGAAGCATCCCAATTGAATGGTGTCGTCTCGTCGGCAAGAAGGCCATCTTCCGCATGGCCAAGAGCTGCAATCGAGCTCGTGTGAACAAGCCGGCCCACGCCGCACCGAAGTGCAGCGGTAACGACATTGTGCGTTCCGTGGACATTCACTTCGTGTTGGAGGGCGTGGAGGGGTTTCCAGAAAGAAACAATTGCCGCCGTCTGAAAGACAACGTTACATCCGTCAAAGGCAGCGTGAAGCGATTGCTCGTCGCGAACATCCCCGATCACCGGTTCGACCGGCAATTGCTGAATGCTGTGTAGGTCGGACGATGTACGCACCAGAGCCCGTACGCGATGGCCCGAATGAATCAACGCGCGGCAAAGTTGTGAGCCGATAAATCCGTTAGCTCCGGTCACAGCGACAATCATCGCGTCCGTTCCACTCTGTAGATCGTGTTATAGATCGAGTTGTAGATCGAGACCGTGGTCTCGATCCGTAGAATCCGTGGTCGCGACTCCACGGAGTCGCGCTACAGGTTGCGCTACAAATGCGGCTCCAATCGAAGGCATGTTCGATCACGCCGCTATTTAATGGAGGAAATGAACTCCACGAAGTGGCTATTGAACGCCTCGGGATTTTCCATATTGGAAACATGTCCCGCTTTCGGAATAATCTCGAATCGCGAGCTCGGTATTTTGTCAAACATTGCTTTCCCGGACGCAGGCGGTGTCAAACCGTCGTGTTCTCCGAAGAGCAGCAGGGTGGGCACCGAAATTGTCGGCAGAATGTGCGACGTGTCGGTCCGCGCCGCGAGCGCCAGCAGACTTCCGCACAGCGAAGCCGGGGAGGTGCGCTCAATGATGCTTTGAATGAATTTGATGCTGTCCGGCTTTGTGTTGAATGAGTGTGCCGAGAAAACATTGGCGACAAATTCCTGTGCAAATACCTTGGGTCCGTTTTGCTTGATGCTTTTGATCGTGGCACTGCGGCGCACCTTGGCGTCGTTTGCGTCCGCCTCCGCTTTTGTGTCGCAGAGTACCAGCGCACGAAAACGCTCGGGATTCCGTTCGTATGCCCGCAGGGCGATATAGCCGCCCATGGAAAGGCCGACGACGATTGCCTTGGTGACGTTGAGATGATCGAGCAAGCCGAAGAAATCATCGACAAAGAACTCAATGGTGTATTGTGCGTCGCCTATTTCGCTGTCTCCATGCCCGCGAACATCGTAGGCAATGATGCGGTTCTGTGTTGCAATGGACTCGGTTTGTCCGCCCGGGAATGTCCACATTTTATGGCTGAAGGGGAAACCATGTATGAACACAACCGGAATCGCTGTGGAAATACCGATGTCGATATAGTGAGTGAGGTAGTTGTTGACAACTGTTTTCATTGAGACCTTTGATGCGAAAAACAATTATGAATGAAAAAAATAACTCTCGCAAGTGATTGTGTCGTGTCTTCTCCCCTCGAGTATGTAACCCTTTCAGGGTATATGGAACATTGATTCTGATGTATCGAGGGCGTTGCCCTCGGTTGCAGTATTCATCCCCTTCGGGGATGAATTGGACCCGATAGGGCAATCGACCCCGAAGGGGTCGGATAGTGGAGGTTGGGGCACCGCCCCAACCAGGATTGGTCCCGTGTTCCGGTTAACCCCAAAGGGGTGAAATATCATCAGTCCCGGATATACCTCTCGTCATACCACAAATCCTATCTCGGGAGGTTCGTTCTCGTTGAGCGGAACCTTTGGTCCGATCGTTTGAAAGTCCGTCATCAAAATGAAACAATAGCAACTATTACAAAAGAACAACGATTCGTTCTGAATTAGAATACTGAAAAATCACGTCGTTCATTTTCATTTGTCACATAAGAATTATGAATTACGGCAATCATGGCAGATTTCACGCCGCCGTAATTCGCGATTCTTAACTATTCATTATCTCTTGTCCATCGGCACCCATGGCCGTTCATCGTAGCCCAGATAGATCTGCCGGGGTCGGGCGATTTTCTGTTCCTGATCCAGGATGTGTTCTTCCCACTGTGACAGCCAGCCGGCGGTGCGCGGAATTGCAAAGAGCACGGGATAAAAGTCGAGCGGGAATCCCATTGCCTGATAAATGAGTCCGGAGTAGAAATCGACATTCGGATACAGTTTGCGCTTGATGAAATATTCGTCTTCCAGGGCGATGCGTTCCAATTCCAGCGCAATTTTCAGCCTGGGATTCTGTCCGGTGACTGCGAATACTTCGTCTGCCAATCGTTTGATGACCGTCGCGCGTGGATCGAAATTCTTATAGACGCGATGGCCAAAACCCATCAGCTTTCCTTTGCCGTCTTTGACAGATGCGATGAATGCAGGCACGTTCTCAATTGTCCCGATTTGGTTCAGCATGTGAAGGACCGCCTCATTGGCTCCGCCATGGAGAGGACCCCAGAGTGCGGCAGCTGCGCCTGCGGTAGCGGCGTAGGGATCGACGTGCGAACTGCCGATCGCGCGCATCGCATTTGTTCCGCAATTCTGCTCGTGATCTGCATGCAGAATGAAGAGCACCATCAGGGCGTGTTCCAGAACCGGATGCACTGCATAGTTCTTGTCGCCGTTGCGGAACATCATGTTGATGAAATTTGCCGCGTACGACATTTCCTGATCGGCAGCAACATACGGCAATCCCATTGCGTGACGATACGCATAGGCTGCAATAATGGGGACTTTCGCGATCAGACGATAAATCTGCCTGCGGCGGATTTCCTGATCGAAAATGTTCTTGGCTTCGGGATAGAATGTTGAGAGTGCTGCAACCGTACTGATGAACACACCCATCGGATGAGCATCGTGGCGGAACCCTTCGATGATTTTCTTCACGTTTTCGTGCAGTATCGCATGAGAATTGACGGTCTTCTGGAATTCCGTCAATTGTTTGGGGTTCGGCAGTTCTCCATTCAGGAGCAAGTATCCGATCTCGTCGAAACAGCCGACATGCTCGGCCAATTGTTCGATAGGATATCCACGGTAGCGCAGAATGCCTTTGTCGCCATCGATAAACGTGATCTTGCTTCGTACGGATGCTGTGTTCATGAATGCCGGATCGTATGTCATCAGACCAAAATCTTCGGCATCGGTCTTGATCTTCCGGAGATCGATCGCATTGATCGTGCCGTCAGCGATGGGGACTTCGTATGCAGTACCGGTCCTGTTGTCGGTGATGGTGAGTGAATCTTTGGCCATGGCTTGGTTCCTTTCATCCGCACTGAGACATTAAGTGAATTAGTGTCTGTTCCAGGGCCGCCTGCCGGGCAGCCCTCTTCACAAGCGCCATCATTTCACTAAGGCGCTACCGAGAACCATCTGCAAATGTCGCTAGAATATCTGCCGACGCTTTTTCGACATCGGCGTGAAGACTATTACCATGGGCGTCCATGGTCACAATAGCCGGGAAATCCTTTATCTTCAATTCCCACATCGCTTCGGGGACGCCGAATTCGGGGAAGTGAACTCCTTCAATTTTTTCAACACAGCGTGCGTAGAATTGAGCTGCGCCGCCGATGGCATTGAGATACACCGCGCCATGTTCCTTCAAGGCGGCCAGCGTTCTGGCGCCCATCCCGCCTTTGCCAACGACTGCACGGATTCCGAATTTTTTGATAATGTCCGCTTGGTATGGCTCTTCGCGTGAGCTTGTCGTCGGGCCGGCAGCTTTCATTATCCAGCCGTCGCCGTCTTTCAGGATCACCGGACCGCAGTGATAGATCACCTGTCCTTTCAGATCTACCGGTGAATCGTGATCGATAAGATGGGCATGAAGTGCATCGCGTCCGGTGTACATCGTTCCGCTCAGGAGCACAACATCGCCGACGGAAAGAGATCGTGCCGCTTCATCGGAGATCGGTGTTTGCAGCCGTCGTTCTTTTCCGGTCAGCGCGATTTGATCATGGTCCGCCATGTGTGACGCTGCCACGGCATCTTTATAGAGCCATTGCGTGATACTGCCGGTCGAAGCATCCACAACGACTCCCTGACGCCGGAATGCCCAGCAATCGTACGCCACAGAAACGAAAAAGCTTGCGGGCAGCCTGTTCAGGACGCCGATCTTGCATCCGATGAGTGTGCTTTCGCCGCCGAAGCCCATTGTTCCGATCTTCAGACGATTGGCGCGGTCCATGATATAGCGTTCCAGTTCGTCCAATGCGGGAACCGGATTCGTGTCATCGAGCTTCCGGAAGAGTTGTTGCTTTGCAAAATCATTGCTGCTCGTCCGGTCTCCGCCGATGCACACGCCGAGTGCGCCGATCGAGCAGCCATGGCCCTGTGCCTGCCACACCGCGTGCAGAAGACACTTGCGCACGCCGTCAAGATTCCGTCCCGCTTTGCCCACATGGTCGAGCTGTGCGGGCAGGGAATACTGAATATTTTTATTTTCACATCCGCCGCCTTTGAGAAGAAGCTTCACTTCAATCTCATCCGGACGATCCCATTGTTCCCAATGGATCACCGGTGTGCCGGGACCGAGATTGTTGCCGCTGTTTTTTCCCGTGAGGGAGTCCACGGAATTGGGACGGAGAATGCCGCGTTTTGTTGCTTCCGCGATAGCATCAAGGATCTGTTCCCTCATCGCAAGTTGATCTGTACCCCGCGGTGTGTGGATATAGAAGCTTAGCATACCGGTGTCTTGGCAAATGGCACCGGTATTGTCGCACGCCATGTCGATGTTGATTCCAATGGTGTCCAGCGCGAGCGATGCACGGGTATCGGGTGTCTCGCGCTGTTGCGCTGTTGCGACGGCACGCCGGACGTCCGGCGGAAGATTTGTGGACGCATCTGTAATCAGCGTCAACATACTCTCTCTAAAATCTTTCATCGTGAATCTCCTCAAATTTTTACGCCGAATGACTGCGTCGTTTCCTTCTCAGTGGGCGATATCTTCCTTCCAGAATATTGTATTCTCGCGGTCGGCGACGAGTTCAATTTTTTCCGGGATGATTTTCAACGTATAGCTCTGACCCGGAGCCGTGGAGACGTCAAAGCGGAACCACACTTTGAAAAACATGTCTGCCTCCAGGGACTTTGCCTTCTGAGCCGTTTGCGCACTCGTCGACCATTGAAGGGGATTCTTTGGGTTCAGTGTCAGATAGGCGAACTTGTAGGCATTTTTCGACATCTCGCGTATGAAAATGTACGGATTTTGCGGGCAGGTGGTAATAAGATCTTCCGATTTTGGCGGAATCAGAATCTCCACCGCGGAATTGACCACATAAATCTGTGTGTCGGCATTGTAATGCAGGAGGTCTGCCTTCATCAGCACCGCAAACTTTCGCTGTGCGATCTTCTTTGATGTGAGGAACTGCTGGATGTCGTGGGAGATCTGTTCCTGCCGCCGGCGCATGCGCGCCTCGAAGGCTGACGTTGTTTCAAATTCGCTCTTTGATTTCTGATCGGCAGAGTACGCCTCCACTCCCTTTTTAATTTCGTCCCACACCGACTTCACCACATCGGAAAACTGTTCTGACATAACGGTTTGCACCAATTCGGGCGCGTCCAACTGCGATTGCGTGAAGGCCGCAGTCGGGAGAAGGGAGGAAATAAGAATTGCGATCAAAGCTTTCATAGCATGCTCCTTATTCATCAGTATGTCAAAGTGTACTAAAAAAAATGGCTTCTATCAACCGCCGACGGGCAGAACTATGTCTTTGAGAGAAGAACAATCCGGTTCGTATTCGTCCCTGCGGCGTTGTTTTGGATGCCCCAGATATTGGCCGTCTTGGTAAATTTCTGAGTATTGATAAAAACATCCGCAGTCCGGAATCCGGCTTGCTGTGCCAGCGGGATCACCTGCTCTTCCAGCTTCACAGTGCCCTTGCGCACCTCACCGACTTCAAAAGCGACCCAGCCGCCCGGCCGGGTAATCCGGAACAGCTCTTGAAATACAGACCCCATCACATCACACCAGATGTCGAGCGAGGAAGTCACTGTTATTTTTTTTGCAATGGAACGATCGTCAATCCCGTTGAACCAGCAACGTAGCCAGTTGTCTGCTGAATAATTGACGATGTTGAGGAATGGAGGAGAGGTGACGGTAAGCTGGACGCTGTTTTTCTCTATGCTGCGGGTCGTACGGGCATCGCAATTCAGAAAAAGAGCGTGTTGTGCAGCCGCTTCCAAATGTCCGCGCAAAGGATCTGTGACGTCTTTCATCAACTGGCGCGATTTCTTCAAAATAACGGCGCGTACCGATCGATAGGACGGCCGCTGTCGGCGCCGCGTGTTTATGCGCTTCTGTTGTTCCTGGGTCGCGGCTTGATTCGGCGGCAATGTGTAAACGGAAAAGAATCCGACGGAATGCCCGGTCAGGCGGTTGGTTGCCACCATGCGTATCCATCGATCGACGTTATCCTCCGACCGGTTTGCGCGTCGCGACCGAAGATAGTGCTGCAGGGAAACTAATTCGGATTCCGTTTCGGGATGATAGAACATCGAAAGATCGATATTCGCATGAAGGTTTTCGCGTAAGGGGATTGATTCCAGCCGCTCCGCCACAGCATCCACGGCCGGCAGGCGCAGCCGTGGTTCAGTCAAAATCCTGCTGAGAGGGCTGACGTCATTCGAAATCACATTCCGGCCGCATAGCGCCGCCTCGATGATCGTCGTTCCTCTTCCGGTAAACGGGTCGTACACAATATCGCCCGGATTGCTGTACCGGTCGATAAAGAATTTCGGAAGCTGGGGCTTGAAGCACGCACGATACGAAACCTCGTGCAGCGAAGAGGCCTGCCTCTGCTTGGATGTCCAGAACTCCCCGATCGTGTGCGGAATTTTTAATTTCTTCATGTCGGAACATAAAGAAAATGAATTGCAGTTACAAGGAAATATCGGACAATTCGAGTATATTATAATGGACATCAGAAAAGATCAGACCCGGCTTCGAAAGAATAGAATTACCTTTCGGGTGACTTCTGCTGTTCAGGTTGAGTGGTCGCAAACAAGTATCCTCGAACACAACACCGGATAAGTTTTCACTATCATTCCGATGAAAAAATTTACTCTCACGTCGCATACCGGCAGCACTCTAACGCTCGTCCATCCGACACGATTCACAATCGACTATCGGAAGGAATTGAATGATGCCCAATACAAAGCCGTAACATCGCTGGACGGTCCGTACCTTGTTATTGCGGGAGCTGGAACGGGCAAAACGCGTGCGATCGTCTTTCGGGTTGCGTATCTGGTCGAGCTTGGTGTGAAACCGGATCGGATTCTGCTCCTGACGTTCACACGCAAGGCGTCACGGGAAATGCTGCGCCGTGCGTCCATGCTGCTGGATTCCCGGTGCGACAATGTTTCCGGAGGTACGTTTCATTCCTTTGCGAATGGTGTGTTGCGCAAGTATGCTTCGCTGCTCGGCTATGACAACAACTTCACCATTCTGGATCAGGGAGATGCGCAGGACGTCATCAACCTGATCCGGACACGTATGAAGCTCGATACGAGGCAGAAACGATTTCCCCGCAAAGAAACGATCTACGATCTCCATAGTCGTGCGCTAAACACGATGACTCCGGTGGATGAGCTCCTTGCCGCCGACTACCCGCACTATGTTGAATTGCTCGAGGATATCCGGAAAATTCATGCTGCCTACATGGTGTATAAGAAGCAGAATAACTTGATGGACTACGACGACCTGCTGGTCAATCTTGCGGAGCTGCTGCGTCAGCAGGAAAGCGTCCGCGCGTCACTCTCCGCCAGGTACACGTACATCATGGTGGATGAGTATCAGGATACGAACAAAATTCAGGCGGAGATTGTGCGCCTGCTGGCGTACAAACATCAGAATGTGATGGTCGTGGGGGATGATGCGCAGTCGATCTATTCCTTCCGGGGATCGAGCATAAAGAACATCCTTTCGTTTCCGGAGGAGTTTCCCGGTTGCGTGTCGATTACGCTGGAGGAGAACTTCAGGAGTTCCATGCCGATCCTCCGGCTCGCAAACGAGATCCTGCGCGGGAGCATGATCCGGTAGATCGGGAAGATAAAAAATGACCCCCGAGAGCAGAGAACACAATAGAAATAGATGTAGGCACGGTCTCCTGACCGTGCCTTGTTGAGAAAAAGTACAACAACAGAAATTTTCCGAATGTATTTCAAAGTGGGAGCGGAAAAACTCCGAAAGAACCTGCAGGAGCAGATGTAGGCACGGTCTCCTGACCGTGCCTTGTTGAGAAAAAGTACAACAACAGAAATTTTCCGAATGTATTTCAAAGTGGGGGCGGAAAAACTCCGAAAGACCTGCAGGAGCGGATGTAGGCACGGTCTCCTGACCGTGCCTTATCGAGAAAAAGCACAACAACAGAAAACTTCCGAATGTATTTCAAAGAGCTCTATTCTAAAAAAGAATCCGGCAGTCTCCCGCAGCTCGTGGTGGCGGCGGATGAGAACATGCAATCCCGCTACGTCGTGCAGCGCATCCTGCAGCTGCGGGAAGAAGGCGTCCCGCTGGAGGAAATGGCGGTACTGTTCCGCTCCTCCTATTTGTCTTTTGATCTGGAAATCGAGCTCGCGAAAGCAAACATCCCCTTTGTCAAATTCGGCGGATTCAAATTCATCGAAACCGCACATGTAAAAGATATGATTGCATATTTGCGCGTGCTGGAGAATCCGCGCGATGTCGTATCGTGGAACCGCATTCTGCTTCTGATCGACGGTGTCGGTCCCCGTACATGCGAAAAGATCATCGACGACATCCTTCACAACAGAATCGGCTCTCATCAACCGGGAAGGGAAGCCCTGGTTTCCACAAAATTCTGGACAGGATTCCATGGATTCCCACAGGGAGTGCAGAAGCTGTTCGATGTGTTGAAGGATGCTTCGTTGCAGGTCTATCCGCCGTCTGAAAAGGCTTTTCGGATTCTTCAATATTATGAGCCGATCCTCCGTGCGCGCTATGACGATCACGTGAAGCGGGTGAAAGATCTGGAGATGTTCCAGAATATCACAGAACGGTACAACGACGTCTCATCACTGTTGACTGATCTTGCTCTGGAACCGCCGACCGAATCGGTCGTGGATATTGAGTCTCCGGGTAAAGAGGAAGAGAGGCTGGTGCTGTCAACCATTCACAGCGCAAAGGGCCTGGAATGGCATTCGGTATTTGTGATCTACGCGCTCGAAGGAAGATTTCCCACCATGCGTGCGGTGTCGAATGATGATGAAATGGAAGAAGAACGGAGATTGATGTACGTGGCCTGTACCCGGGCGAAGGAAAATCTCTCTATCACGTACCCGATCAACATCTTCGACCGGGAATCGGGAATGGTTCTATCGAAACCCTCCCGGTTTATTCAGGGGATCTCAGAAAACCTGCTGGAGCCATGGGTGGTGGAGTAACGTCTCTGTTCACTTTCTCTGCCGGCGGCCAACCAACTCACCTTCCACTTTTCACTGCATCGCATCGTCATACTTCAACTGATCGTCGTCTTTGTGTTTCGTCTGTGTCCCGAAATAATAGCTGAGACTGAACATGATGATCCGGCTGTCTCTCAAATTGACGGTCACCTGATTGAGCTCGGGAGTGTCAAGGTGATTTTCGCGGCGTTGTGTTCTGAAGATATCTGCAATAGTCATGATCGCTGCAAGCCGGCGGTCAAAGAATTCCTGCCGGTACCCGAGATTCACCACATAGCTCGGCATCACCTTTCCCTGCGGCGTCAGCCGCTCCGAAGAGTAGTTCGAATTAATCTGCAGCATCGAGGATCTGAAGAGGTTCAAGTTGCACGTCAGTGCACCTGTCCATGTGACGACGGATTTGTTGCTGCCGTATCCCAGATTCGAGGCGTCAATTTGATTGTAAAATACATTGGCGCTCGCATGGGCGGTCAGCAGACCGTTGATGCTGGTGGAGAGAATCGCTTCAATGCCCGTTGACTGGTCTTTGGACAGATTCGTCATCGTCGTCAGCAGCAGCGTATCGCTGATGGCCCGTGTCACCGACGTCCAGCGGTTATACGTGTAGCGATAGTAAATGCTCGGGAGGAGTGAAAAGCCCTCATTCTCGAACTTGCATCCTGCCTCGATGGAATGGGTATATTCCGGTAGGAGCTTCGGATTGCCGGAAGACATGTTGCGCGCATCGCGATATTCGGGGAACGGATTCAGATCGTCGCCCTCGGGCCGCCGGGTCCGGCGGCTGTAGTTCAGTTGCATCTCTACTTCTTCATTTAATTTATAAGAGAGATGCAGCGTCGGAAAAAGATTGAAGTAACTGTTTTCGATGGTGGAATCGAGGGTCACGAGGTGCGAGCGCAGCGTGGAATATTCCATTCTCAAGCCGGCGAGAAAACCGAATTGCCCGAATGAGTGCTTGTAAGTGGCATACATGGCATGAATAGCATCGTTGTAGTCGAACAGATTTGTCTTTGTCGTGTCCACTACAATCCGCTGCAACGATGTGTTCAGTGAATCGGCGTCGTTTTCCTGTCTGCGGGTGCAAAACTCGCCGACATATCCTGCCTCAAACTTCGAGTCTGCTGAAAGCGGATTGGCGTAGGCGATTGTGACTTCGTTCTTGGTTTCATCCTGCTTCACGAGCGTATTGTCGTACTGCATGGGGGCAAAGGGTTTTCGATAGATATTGGAATAGCGGTTGTCTTCTATCTCAGCGGTCTTTTCATACTTGTACTCGGATTGGAGCGTGTGATCTTCTCCCGGAAAAGCATGCTCGTACGAAAGTGTCGAGCCGAGTTCCTTTTCTGTCTCGGTGTTCAGGCGCAGGCGTGTATTGTCTGTCTGAGGCTCGAATAGCGCATCGGTCAGCATCAGGTTGGAAATATCGTGACGATCCTGCGAATTGTAGAAATAGTTTCCCGAAGCGCTCACTGTGTTTTCGTCGTCGAGCTGATAATCGAGGCCTGCCTGTGCCATGTGCGCCAGCGGCCGTGCGGTGGAGCGGAGATCGCTCCGGTAGTGTGTCGGGACGGATGCTGAATCGAATTGCAGACGGGCGTCCGAGGTGGTGCGATTGCGACCGTCCTTCCGGATGGAATAACTCGCGTGCAGATTCAGGTCGCCGGGATTGTAATTGAGGCGTGCATTGGCACCGTAGCGGTCGCCGATCCCGGCGGTGATCCCGGAGCTTCCATTGATGCCCAGGCCGGTGTTCTTCTTCAGCACGATGTTCAGAATGCCCGACGTCCCATCCGGCTTGTATTTCGCAGAAGGATTCGTAATCACTTCGATTCGTTCAATGGAATTGGCAGGCATTTGCTGGAGCACGGTGGCGCTGCTCCGTGCCATCAATGCGGATGTCTTTCCATTGATGAGGATCAATACATTGCCGGATCCGCGCAGGCTGACATTGCCGTCAATGTCCACTTCGACCGATGGAATATTCTGCAGCAAATCGCTTGCCGATCCCGCTTTACTGACTATATCCTGTTCGACATTATAGACCTTCCGGTCGATGGCGGTTGTGAATGTGGTCTTTTCGGCGCCGATGACTACTTCGTTCATTGCAACAGCCGTCTCCGTCAAGCCAATGGTGCCGAGATTCGCTTTCCGGTGTTGAGCGTCGATCTTAAATGGGACCGATTTCTTTTCCTTGTAACCGAGCATACTGAATTTGATGTAGTAGTCGCCGGCGGGGAGATCGGTGACCTCGAATTTTCCCTTGATGTCTGTCACGGTTCCTGTGAGAATGCTGCTGTCTTTCGAGTTGCGCACCGTGGTGTTCACAAATTCAATCGGCTTCCGGCTTGCGTCGTCGACGACTGAGCCGGCGACTGTGCCGGCGTACTT
>JAPLFO010000092.1:13672-19588 GCA_026390635.1 Ignavibacteriales bacterium | reverse complement strand
GCAAAACTTTCCGGCGGCGTCGCTGTGTTGAAGATCGGTGCCTCGACGGAAGTTGAAATGAAGGAAAAGAAAGCACGCGTCGAAGATGCTCTTCATGCCACCCGTGCAGCGGTGGAAGAAGGTATCGTTCCGGGCGGCGGCGTTGCATACATCCGCGTCATCGACACCCTGAAAGATGTGAAGACCGCGAACGACGACCAGCAGACCGGTGTCGATATCATCCGCCGTTCACTCGAAGAACCGATCCGCCAGATCGTCGCCAATGCCGGCCTTGAAGGCTCGGTCGTTGTCGACAAAGTGAAAGCCGGAAAGGATGACTTCGGTTTCAATGCGCTCACCGAGCAGTACGAGAACCTCACGAAGTCAGGCGTTATCGATCCGACCAAAGTGACGCGCATTGCAATTGAAAATGCGGCCAGCGTTGCCGGATTGCTCATCACGACTGAAGCTACTATCGTTGAGAAACCGGAAGAGAAGAAGTCTATGCCTCAGATGCCTCCCGGTGGCGGTATGGGCGACATGTACTAAGAGTTCGCTCTTGGCTGTGTATGAAAATCCCCCGGTCGATGACGACTGGGGGATTTTTTTTTGGCATTTCGCAGAAACGGAAGGCTACCGGGGTTAGAAGCCCGGGCCGCGGGCGGAAATAGGCCAGAGAGCTTCCACGACTGAGTCTGATCTTGTCTCCAAGTCTTAGACGGCTATTGCCCGGGAGGCTCAATGTTCCGTGTTCGTCGGAGACGCCCGTATATTCCACACCAGCCAAATCTGCAACGAGCGGCAAGCCGGAGTCCACACTCAATGCCTTCAGTCCCGCGTCGACGACAGCGCGTTCCGGTACAGGTGTACTCATCACGGTCGTCCACAGAAAGAGGCTTTGCTCATATGCCGGGATGTTGCTGCCTGCCCACTCGTTCCTTGCGTAGTCTGCGTCCATGAAGATGTAGGATCCCGGCTGCAGTTCGGTGTACACGCGGCTGGCGGCTTCGAACAGGTAGCTTCCGGTACCGGCGCCCGTCACACGAGGACAGGGAATGCCGGCAACTTCCAGGGGACCCAGTGTTTTCCGGATCTCTTCTGCTGCGCTGTCGATCGCAAGGCGCCGCTCCGCGACGGATCGAATGTGTTGTGCACTGCCATGATATCCCTGCAATCCGCCGAATCGCAGGTTCGGTTGGGCGATAATCTCTTTGGCGAGCGCGAGCGCCGATGCCCCTGGCTCGACGCCGCATCGTTTCCCTCCCACATCAACCTCCACCAAAACAGAGAGTATCACTCCATATCTGTGTGCGACAGCACCGAGGTCCTTCACATTTTCAAGATTATCTGTACAGACTGCAACAGTTGCCCTTTTTGCGAGAGCGGCAAGTCGTTCCAGTTTTACTTTTCCAACGACCTCATTTGATACCAGCACATCTGCAATTCCGCCGTTGATCATGGCCTCTGCTTCGCTCACCTTTTGGCAGCATATCCCGACAGCGCCCGCAGCAATCTGCCGATGCGCAATCTCTGGGCACTTGTGGCTCTTTGCATGCGGGCGTATGTGGACGTTCTTTCCGTCCAGCGAGAAACTCATAAGTTGTATGTTGTTTTCGAATGAATCCAGTTCTATGATGAGGGATGGGGTATCGACGTCTTGAATTCTCATGCCGACAGATGCATTGGGACACGTGCTCATATGTTTCAGAGTCCTGTGTTTCATGAGAGAAAATAGCCGCCGGTGAAATACGAAGTTGTCTTCCGGTCGTTCTGCGTACAACTTAATTGATTCTGACGATAAATACCAATGCTCTTTTGCAGCTATTGGATCAGTATGATTAAAAAGTGCGGAATGCCGCCAGATACTCTGAAAAGTGAACCGTTGAAAAATCGCTGTGGGTCCGCCAGAGGAAAGTTTATTTTTGTTCCAAAATTATCTATACTACAGCACAAGCAATCTACCATTTACCTGCACGAGACCGCCATGAGTACAGCGCAAGATCCAAAAATTAAGGTTTCTCAGATTCAGACAACCCTCCGAGACAACAACGTGGACGGCTGGCTGCTTTACAACTTCCGGCAGTCGAATGTGTTTGCATCCAAGGTGCTTGATCTTCCATCGCATCTGACGCAGATGCGAAGGTATTTTTACTATATTCCTGCTCAGGGAGTGCCGCAGAAGATCGTGCATGGCATCGAAGCACACAATTTGGATCATTTGCCAGGAGAAAAGACAGTGTATGTGAGCTGGCAATCGCTGCACGCCGCGCTACGCGGAGCCTTGCGCGGCGCGAAATGCGTCGCAATGGAATACTCGCCGGACAATTCAATCCCGTACGTTTCGAAAGTTGATGCCGGAACGGTTGAACTGATCCGTTCCTTTGGAGTGGACGTGGTGTCTTCAGGGGACATTGTGCAGTATTTTGAGGCGCGATGGAGCGATGAACAGCGTATGGATCAATTCGAGACATGTGATATTCTTCGGAAGACGGTAGATGTTGCATTCGGATTCATCGGAGACAGACTCCGTGCAGGAACGCGAGTGACTGAATATGATGTCCAACAGCGGATGGCGCGGTACTTCGTCGAGAATGGCCTGGCCTACGGCGACGCTCCGAATTGCTCGGTGAACAGCAATGGCGCGAACCCGCACTACGAACCGACAGAAGACATTTATTCAGAGGTGCACAAGGGCGACTACGTCCTGATCGACCTCTGGGCTAAGAAGGACAAGCCGGGTTCGGTGTATGGCGATATCACCTGGGTCGCATATGCGGGGGATGTGATTCCCGCAAAGTATCAGCAGGTGTTTGAGATTGTGAAAGGAGCGCGGGATGCAGCCGTCGATTACGTCCGTACTGAGTTCGCATCAGGACGGAAAGTTCGCGGTTGCGACGTGGACGATGTGACGCGCACATTTATCGCCGACAGTGGTTTTGGAGAGTATTTCATCCATCGTACCGGCCACAATATCGGTGAGGAAGTGCACGGGAACGGCGCACATATTGATAATCTGGAGACGAACGATCGGCGGGAAATTATTCCCGAGACATGCTTCAGTATCGAGCCGGGGATCTATCTTCCGGGGGAATTCGGTGTCCGTTTGGAGATTGATGTCTACATCGATGCCGATAGAAGAATTCATATCCCGGGACAGCCGATACAGCAGGAGATTGTCAGAATACAATGCTGAGCAAGTTGCCGCACGTACGTTCGTTACATCAAAACAAAAACCCCGCTGCTACGGCGGGGTTTTTTGTGATCGTGATCGTTGTGTCACCGAATCCGATTTTTCAATACTCTGGACCAGTGCACGATTTGCTTTTTCACTTCGTGTGGTGATGTGCTTCCCGCTGAAGCTTTGTGTTCGACACTCCGGCGAGGATCGAGAATCTCAAAGACATCTTCGCCGATAGCTTTTGAAAAATGCTGCAGTTCTTTGAGGGTAAACTGTCCCAACGGAATCTGCTGTTCGATGGCGGATGCCACGACCTTTCCGGTAATGGAATGGGATTCCCGGAATGGAATGCCTTTGCGAACGAGATACTCGGCAAGGTCAGTCGCCGTCGTGAAATCGTTGTTCAGTTCTTTCTCGAAGCGTTCGCGGGAGAAAGTTGTGTGCACCAGCATATGCGAGAAGATGAATAGGCATTGACGTGTCGTTGAGACAGAGTCAAACATGGGCATCTTGTCTTCCTGCATATCACGGTTGTAGGCGAGGGGAAGGCCCTTCATGATGGTGAGAAGATTCATCAAATCACCGAAGACTCTGCCGGACTTACCGCGAACCAACTCGGCCATATCAGGATTCTTTTTCTGCGGCATAATACTGCTGCCGGTCGTGTACGCGTCGTCAATACGGGCAAAGGAAAACTCCTGCGAACACCAGAGTACCAATTCTTCCGCGAAGCGGCTGAGATGCATCATCGTGATGCTGCAGGCGGAAACGAACTCGATTAGGTAGTCGCGGTCGCTGACAGCATCCATGCTGTTGGTCACAATACCGTCGAATCCCAGCTTCTTGGCGACCGCCGCCCGATCGATGGGCAGGGATGTGCCTGCAAGGGCGGCGGCACCGAGCGGCAGCTTGTTGAACCGGGAAAGGCAATCACCGAAGCGATCGTAGTCCCGTTCGAACATTTCCAGATATGCCAGCAGATGCTGCGAAAGGTAAATCGGCTGCGCACGCTGCATGTGCGTGTAGCCGGGAATGAGTGTATCGAAATGGCGCTCCGCCTTGTAGAGCAGCACGCGCTCCAATTGCACAAGGAGTTTGCGGAGCTCAAATACCGCACCGCGAAGATAGAGCCGTTCATCCAGCGCCACCTGATCGTTGCGGCTGCGGCCGGAGTGAAGCTTTCCCCCGACCTGCCCGATCTTCTCGATCAGCCGTTTCTCGATGGCCATGTGGATGTCTTCTTTGTCCCACGAGAGGGAGAGCTTTCCTGTTTCGATCTCCTGCAGAATGCTGTTCAGTCCGCTGCGGATGCGTCGCATTTCCTGCGGCGTGATGATGCGGCAGGCGGCGAGCATTTCCACGTGGGCAATGCTGCCTTCGATGTCTTCGCGATACAGCGCCTTGTCGATGTCGATCGATGAAGAAAACTTCAAGGCGAGTTCCGACAGCGGCTCTTTGAATCGTCCGCTCCATAAATGGCGCCGGTGCGGCATGGCGGTATCCTTTCGATGATGAGAAAAAAATACCCGGCCTCTGTCGAAGCCAGGTATGGGCAACTTCGTGCAGGTCCGGTTATTCGCGGACGACCCACACTTTGGCCTTGGCGGCCGTTTTTGAATGAATCTTCACAGGAATCTCGAAAATGCCGAGCGTCCTGATCGGTTCTTCGAGTTCAATGTGGCGCTTGTCGATTGTGAATCCCTTTTCCGCCAATGCATCGGCGATCATTTGCGACGTGACCGAACCGAAGAGCTTGTCGTCTTCGCCGACCTTCATCGGGATGGTGAGGGACACTTTCTCGATTTCTGCGGCAAGCTTTTCTGCGTCCTTCAGCAGTTTGAGTTCCTGCCGTGAGTGCTGTTTCTTTTCCTCTTCCAGAGCGCGCAGGCTGCTGGTCGTGGCACGATAGGCGATATTGCGGGGGATCAGGTAGTTGCGGGCGTAGCCGTCTTTCACGACGACGACGTCGCCAATGATGCCCAATCCTTCGAAATCTTTTCTAAGTATGACTTTCATGGTTTCTTCACTCCGTGGATTGTAGTTTCATTACTTGATTGCATCGGACACGAACGGAAGCATCGCCAAATGACGGGCGCGCTTGATGGCAAGCACGAGCTGGCGCTGATGCTTTGCACAAGTACCCGTGATGCGCTTGGGAATTATTTTTCCCTGTTCCGTAATGAAACGATGGAGTCTCTTCTCGTCTTTATAGTCGATATAAATATCCTTGCTTTCGCAGAACCGGCAAACGCGTTTCTTCTTCATTGCGTTATTGTCGCGCTTTTCGCGCCGATCGCCGAAACGGTCGCCGCCGCGGCGGCCACCAGCACCAGTGTGTGATATCACAGTCTCATCTCCTTTGATTGCGTTGTCATAATGCATCGAGTGGTCTTATTGTGCGGCAACTGGTGGAACGACAACTGGCGGTGCGACAACCGGTTGGGGCTCCGCCGCTGCAAGGGCGGCTGCGGCAGCTATTTTCACTGCTTTTGCCTTCAGGGCCTTTTTATCCAGTTTTACGGTCAAATACCGGAGTACCTGCTCGTCCAACTGATAATGACGCTCGATCTTTGCAATCGCATCACCGGGAGCTTTGAATTCGAAGAACATGTAGAATCCGTTGTTCTTCTTTCGGATGGTATAGGTGAGGCGTTTTCGTCCCCATTTCTCGGCAGCCAGAACCTGTCCGCCGTTCTTGGCGATGACTTCTTTCACCTTTTCGATAATCACATCCACCTGAGTGTCCTCAAGCGTTGCGT
>JAPLFO010000092.1:4058-13610 GCA_026390635.1 Ignavibacteriales bacterium | reverse complement strand
TTGGACGTTAGTGTAACATTGGCCCCGCCACAGTCACCGTTCGCTGGGGGGTGATGGCGGAGCAGGATTAAATGATTTATTGTAGCTGCTCATTGCCCGTTCGATTCCTTCATCCCGCCAGGCAAGGCAGGCATCTGCCGCATGGTGGAGAATCCGTTGGACCGGTTCGCGTTCCCTCTCGTCGAATACAGAAAGCACATAATCGGCGATCGTGCCATTCCTGTCTTCCATGGGAAGAGTATCGCCCCCGATGCCAACGCGGAGCCGGGGAATATCCTCCGTCATCATCTGATAGATGATGGAAGACAAGCCGTTGTGTCCTCCGTCAGAACCACGTGCACGGAGGCGCAGGGTTCCGAGGGGAAGCTGAAAATCGTCGAGCACGACCAATATATTGCCGGGTGGAATTTGAAGCGTATCGGAGACCTCCCGGACGGCGATGCCGCTGCTGTTCATGTAGGTCATTGGTGCCAGCAGAACGGTGGTCTCATCGCCGGAGCGATGTTCACCGATCAGAAAGTCGCCGCTGCCTTCCTGCAGAGGGCACTTCAACCGTTGAGAGAGAAGTGCCAAGACGTTGAATCCGACATTATGCCGCGTCGCGGCATAATGTCGTCCCGGATTTCCAAGTCCAACAATACATGTGGTCGTTGTCAAAGAACGTGTCCCGAATTGGGATCAGATTACTTCTTTTCTTCTTTCTTCGCGCCGGGCGCTTCTTTCTTGGTGCCGGCTGCTTCTTCGCCTTCTTCAGGCTTCTTGCCCTTGCCGATGACTTCCGGTTCCGCTGCCGTCGCTGCTGCCACTACAGCCGCGTCTGCGGGAACCTCTTCCTTCAAGACCGTCGGAGGAACAACTGCAACAATCGTGTTGGCGGGATTATCGAGCAGGTGGACATTCTCCACCGCAATATCTTTGATGTGCACAGAGTCGTTAATCTCGAGTTCGGCCACATTGATTTCGATGTGATCCGGAATATGCTTCGGCAAGCAGGAGACGCGCAGGCGATGCATGATATGCTGCATCATGCCGCCGTCTTTCACGCCCTTGGGCGCGCCAACGAGCAATACCGGGACGTCTATTGTCAGCAGCTCATCTTCCTTGACACCCTGCAAATCGAAATGCACCGGAGCGTCGGTGACGGGGTCGAATTGAACGGTGCGGAGCACACAGGTTTTCGACTGACCGTTATCCAGTTTCAAATTGACAAGGCGTGCCTGCGACGTGTAAATCAGCGGCTTCAGTCCGATGACTGTTGCCGTCACATTGATGTTTTCTTCGCCGCTGCAATAGTAAATGCCGGGAATTTTACCTGCCTGGCGCACGCGCTTTGCCTGCTTTCCCACTTGTTGGCGAACTTCCACCTGAAGAACTACTTCAGCCATGATTGACTCCTTCTGATTGCGTTATATCGTTATGTTTTGTCTTTATCAATGTCAAAAAGGGAGCTGATCGACTTGTTCTGGAATGTACGGTCGATCGCTTCTGCAAATATCTTGGAAACAGTGATCACTTCGATCTTCGGCGACGCCTGCCGCAATGCCACCGTGTCGGTGACCACCAGTGTTGTCAAAGCCGATTCGTTGATGCGCTCGATCGCTTTGCCCGATAGGATCGGATGAGTGCAGGCACCGTAGATCTCCTGCGCACCGGCTGCTTTCAATGCGATGACGGCATTCACAAATGTGCCGGCCGTGTCGATCAGGTCGTCAACGATAAGGACGTTTTTGCCATCAACGCTTCCGACTATGTTCATCACCTCAACGACATTCGGGGCCGGACGTCTCTTGTCGATCATAACCAGATCTGCACTCAATCGCTTTGCATAGGACCGCGCCATCTTGATGCCGCCGATATCGGGGGAGACCACTGTCAGGTTCGGTATGTCTTTCTTCCGGAAATAATCCACCAACACAACGGAGGAATACAAGTGATCGAACGGTATGTCAAAGAAACCCTGGATCTGTGGAGCATGAAGATCCATGGTAATGATTCTGTCCGCACCGGCCGTCGTCAGAAGATTCGCAACGAGCTTTGCTGTGATCGCAACGCGCGGCTGATCCTTACGATCCTGGCGTGCGTAGCCGAAGTAGGGAATCACTGCCGTCACTTTTCGCGCTGAGGATCGCTTTGCCGCATCAATCGCGATCAGAAGTTCCATCAGATTTTCGGCCGGCGGATATGTCGGCTGAATGATGAACACATCCGCGCCACGGATATTCTCCGTGAATTTTACCCATATTTCACCATCGCTGAACGTCTTGATGTCCAAGCCGCCAAGCGACTTGCCAAGATAGGCAGCAATAGCTTCAGAGAGACCCCTGTTCGGGCGTCCCGAAAATATGAGCAAGTGATTTGTCTGGTTCATCATATAAGCTTATAAAGATAGCCAAAAAGGCAAAAAGAGTCAACATTTTTTCGCGTTTTTTGTTGATTCTAAGCAGTTCCTTCAATAATTTGAATCATGACCAAAACGATTGAAAAGGAATTTAGACTGGCTGCAGCCGGGAACTCAGCAATCTGGGGAGATGTCCGCTGGCCTGCAGAAGTGCCTCCGGGTGGACATCTGCCGGTTCTTATCATTTGCCATGGATTCAAAGCGTTCAAGGATTGGGGACCGTTTCCGGCAATTGGCCGCCGCTTTGCGGAACTTGGATTTGTTTCGATCGTTTTCAATTTTTCACATAACGGGATCGGTGTTGGTGCACGCCGGTTTACCGAACCGGAAAAATTTGCATGCAATACGCTGTCTCTGGAATTAGATGATGTGAGAAGAATTGTGGATGCCGTAGAGAAAGGCGTTCTGAATTGTCCAGCTGATTTGTCTCGCGTCGGACTGATTGGACACTCGCGTGGCGGTGGGATTGCACTTATAGGCGCCAAGGAAGATGCCCGGATTCGTGCGGTGTCGGCGTGGGCTTCGGTATCACGATTTGACCGGTATAGCCATGATCAGAAGGTACGGTGGAGGGAGAACGGTTCTGTGACGCTCTCCAGCGTCAATACCCGGAGTCCTTTCCGGCTTGGAATCGAATTGCTGGACGACATTGAGGAAAATGGCGGTCGCCTGAATATTCTCGATGCCGTCGCAGGGCTGGGAAAGCCCCTGCTCATCGTCCACGGGACGCATGACGTTCCTGTCAGATTGAAAGAAGCAGAACTATTATTTCAATCGGCCGAGAAAAATTTGACGGAATTTGTTATATTGGAAGGAGCGGGACATGCATTTGGTGCCAAGCATCCATATCGTACCGAAAGCCGGGAAATGTCTCACGTTGTCGATCTGACAGCATCTTGGTTTCAATCAAAAATGTAAATTAATGGAGATAGCATGAACTCACCACGTTCCCTCAGCCTGTCGTTGGACTACCGCACATCATCGGTGCTTGCACAGACCGGTTGGATTACCGCCTTTGCGGGATTGACGGCGCTTGGAGCGCAGATCCAAATTCCACACGTACCTGTGCCGTATACGCTGCAGACATTTTTTGTCATTCTCGGTGCGGCATTTCTGGGCAGCCGCAACGGCGCGCTTACCCAACTTCTCTACATTACTATCGGCTGTCTCGGTATGCCGGTGTTCAGGGGTTGGAGTGGAGGTGTGGGGCTGTTGGCCGGACCCACCGCCGGATATCTGATCGGTTTTCCGATCGGCGCGGTTGCGATCGGCTCTATGATCCGCATACGTCGGAGTTATCTCTGGACTCTTATTTCGATGTTCACAGGTTTGGCTGTCATCTTTGCTTGCGGCACGATTGTCCTCTATGCCGGATTCATTCACAACATTGGGCAGTCTGTCGTCAGCGGTTTCTTGATCTTTTCCTGGTGGGATATGGTGAAGTTGTTCGCGGCTGCCGCGATCTATCACCAAGCCGCGCGGCGCTATCCGGTGCTGCCGGCGTAATGCTTCATCGTGAGATCTGAAGAATGAAAAAAACCGCCCTCGGGCGGTTTTTTTGTGAATGGCAAATTCTGAAAGGACGGAAGACTCTCATCCGGCAATTTCCAACGCCCAGGAACGAAATCGAATCAGCAACTTCCAAAGTTGGTCCACATCTCTGCGTTCAAATAGTTCTCCTGAATAGGAAACGACATTTTTATGATCAATGATATGTCGGAGCTGGTTGAGCGCGGTCACTGTTCTTTCTTCGCGGGCGATGAGCCCTTCGAGCAAGGCGATGGTATCGTAGTGATTGTCTCCTTGGCTCTTCACGCCGCCAATTCTGATGGACACCGCATCGGCAAATGCAATTGCTGCGTGTACGATCAAAACGCCGGCCGCATTCCAGTGCTCGAATTCAGCGGCAACCTCCGCCCCAAGGTAGAAACTATCTGCGACATTGAGATAGTCTGTTGCTCTATGCCTTTCGACGGCTCTTCGGTTTGTGCGTGTCCCCATGCAGCATACCCATGATTGATTCCCCTGTAAGCAATATCCCTTCAGTCATAATATCCGCGACCGGTGGTTTCACAGCTTTGGCCTTCGATCTGAAATCCGCCAGTGTGAAGACGACAGCAGAGAGCTTGACGTTGTAGAGTTCCAGCAGCCTGGGCGCAAGAGCTCTTGCCTGATACTCCAAGCTGTTTTTCTCAGTAATCGTCCGTGCGATGAGGCAGAGATCGAGATCGCTTTCGGGTGTTTCGTCTTTTCGTGCGACGCTCCCAAAGACGATTGCGCTGACGGCGGTCTTTCGGAAACTCTGCCGAAGGACATCAAAAATCATTTCAGAGAAGCTGCGCTCCGATTCCAGGAGTGGCAGAATGCCCTTATTGACCAGATAGTGCTTCCTGTTGAGGGAGAAGATATGATCGCGGCCGCCGCGTACTCGCCGGACTATGCCCAGTTGCTCCAACTGCGTCAGCGCCTGATGACAGGAACGGTGGCTCATGGCGGCGATCCTGGCAATTTCTCTTCCGTTGATGCCATGCGGTGCATCCTGCAGGACGCGCAGTGCGGCTATCTCGGACCAGGACGAAAAGACAAGATCTAGCGCATGATGAATTATCATGAATTACCTCCTGCTTCCATTGGATACAAATGTATCCATATGGATGCTTTTGTATCCAATATAGTTTTGTGAAAAGAAAGAAGCAAGGATGGAAAGCATCGAAGGATCCCCGAAAACCCGGCCGGCTGGTCACTCCCGCCCCTGAGTGCAGAGTGTATGACTCCTATGCCCGCTGCGCGGTGTTGATGAATTCGTTCCACCGGTTATGCAGTTCCCCTGTTGCCACAACGTCCCCGTAACAATACTCTGCAATATCGCGGAATCGTTTCTGCTCCACCAGCTCCTTCATGTCGAGTCCCGTGATGCCTTTTGATTTGGGACTTTCGAAGCCGAAGGATTTGCAGTAGAAGTCGAGGCTGAACCGGCGCGTTGCGCCATAAAACGTCAACTGCTCCAGCAGATCGCAATGCTGCCGATCGTAGCGATTCAGCATCAGGTTGCGTGTCACCCTGACCCCGAGCATGCCGGATCGTGTCATCAGAAACGGACAGTCGAATCCGCGGCCGTTGAAAGTGATGAACTCGTCATAGGAAGGGATGATCTTCCAGAATTCCTCGAGCATCTCTTTTTCCGTGCAGGAGGAAAAATGCACCAGCCCGTCCGACGAGGTATAGTCGTCCGCCGTATCGGATTCGAAGAGAACGCGCCCGTGTCCTGAATCCGGATTGAGAAGGGCGATGGCAAGAATCCGCGCAGTAAGGGCATGAAGATTCAGATTTTTCCGCACATCCTCCATCTTTTCATCCGTGTCGGCAAAGCGTGTAAGATAGTGCTTCGAAACATCGTCAAAAGATTCCAGCGGCTGCGCCAGAGTCTCGATGTCAAAAATGACGCGCGAGCTCATTGCGTGATCCTGTAATTATTGAGTCCCCAGTTTGTTTCGCGGGCTGTCACCGATATAATGGTGTAGATCGGTATGGAAAGTATCATCCCCAGTACTCCGAGCACCTGCCCGCCAATCAGGATGACAAGGAACATGGTCAGGGGATGGATGTCGAGAATCTTACTGAACACCGTCGGTTGAACAAATATCTGATCGAGCTGCTGGACGACGACCGTGCTGATGACAATCGGAAGGAGCATGGAGAGATCCCCGAATTGGATCATTGTGACAATCAGTACCGGTATCGCGCCGATGAACGGACCGGCAAAGGGGATAACATTCATAATACCGCCGACGATACCAAGTACGATGGCATAGTTGATTCCCATGATATTATTTGTTCGGCACATTCTCCACCAGATTCTTTTGCATGGCGTAGTAATCGAGCAATAGGAAAAAAGTGATGAACGGCACGATGATTAACGAGGCCGCAAGACTCAGGGCGCTTGTGAGAAGCGTCTCCATGCTTCTGGACATTTCGCTCAGCATCGTGTTTATGCGCACGGTGATTTCATCGGCTTTGAGGAATGGAATCTGCTGCGAAAGCGATGCGCTGAATTTGTTCAGCATCGGCACGAGATGCTGCTGGTCCAGGCGTGTCGAAATATCCATGACCTGTGCGACGACAATCGGATAAACCGTGATCAGGCCTACAACGACAAACGCCGCCAGCAGAAGGTAGATCGTCAGGATAGAGACAGTCCTTGACAGACCCCTCGCCTCGAATTTGTCCACCAGCGGCTTCAGCACAAAAGTGAGAACCATGGACATAACCATCAAGAGGAAGACTTCTTCAAAAAGTGAGAGAATGAAGATAGGTGCGGAGATGCAGAAGGTGACGAGAAATACTTTCCAGTAGCGGCTGTTGAAGATATCATTCATCGTCGTCTCTCAAAATATGTGAGATGGCATTCCGGGACGTCTCAAAGCTGAATCCGCGGCGCATCAGGTGATCCAGCGTCTTCTTCTTCGCCGCAGGAAGATCGGCAGGAATGCCGTTGCGTGAGATTTTGGACCAGTATCGTCCCGCCGCGTCGTTGGCGGTGTCGCTCTCGACAGACGGGGGGGAAAGGTCAAGGAGCACCATTTCGAGGATCTGTCGTGGCACTCCTTTTTGCGCAAGCTGGCGCCGCAACAATTGGGATCCTGAGGGTTTGAGCTTGAGTTTGTCGCGGCAGAACATTCGCGCAAATTCAAGATCGTCGATCAGGCGCAGTGCTGTCAGTTTCCCGACGACTGCTGCTGCGGTCGGTTCATCATACCCCCTGCGCAGCAAGTATGTCGTGATTTCTTTTTCCGTCCGCGGTCGAATGCCGATCAGGCGGATCGCTTTTTGTTTCGCCGTTTCTTCTGCATCGGCAACCGTCAGAGCCTCTGCTTCGGCCTGTGTCAATTCTTTCCCGACGTGCAATGCGGCACGCAGTAGCACCTCGTCGCTGACCCCAAATGCAAATGTTCCGTCAAGATAGACCGAGGAGCGCAATCTATTTTTGGTTTGACGATCGATAGCGGTGATCAGCATGGCGCATGTGAGTTTGAGAGAACGGCTTCAAATCGGACGCGGCATGGCGGAGCAGGGACTCCGCCGTTGCACGCCTCCATTGTCACAGTTACGGTTTAGCGGGTTTCTTCACAGCATCGACTTTTACCGGAACGGCAGGTTTTGCTTCCGGCTGCTTCGGTTGAGCCGCTTCATCTGCAATAATGCCGAGTTTCTTCTTCACTTCCAGAAGAACGCTGTCGGCTATCTTGGGTGACGCCGTCAGGTACGACTTCACCGAGTCGCGTCCCTGGCCGATGCGCTCTTCTTTATAGGAGAACCAGGAGCCACTCTTGTTGATGATATTATGTTCGACCGCCACATCAATCAAATCACCCAGTCTGGAAATACCTTCATTGTACAGTATATCAAATTGCGCCTCGCGGAAGGGCGGAGCGATCTTGTTCTTGACAACTTTTACTTTGGTCCGATTGCCGATGACGTTCGTTCCATCCTTCAGCGCTTCGATACGGCGCACATCCATGCGGACAGAAGCGTAAAATTTTAATGCATTGCCGCCGGTGGTCGTTTCGGGATTGCCGAACATCACGCCGATTTTCATGCGCAACTGATTGGTAAAGATGACGGATGTTTTCGATTTGCTGATCGCGGAGGTGAGTTTGCGCAGCGCCTGGGACATCAAACGCGCCTGAACACCCATCGTCGGATCGCCCATCTCGCCCTCAATTTCGGCGCGCGGCGTCAAAGCAGCGACGGAGTCGATGACCACCACGTCCAATGCGCCGGAACGCACAAGTGTCTCAACAATCTCCAAAGCCTGCTCTCCGAATTCCGGTTGCGAGAGGAGAAGGTTGTTGACATCGACGCCCAGTTTTTTAGCATACGCAGTGTCGAGTGCATGTTCTGCATCCACGAATGCCGCGAGACCTCCGGTTTTTTGTGCCTCGGCGATAATATGGAGACAAATGGTGGTTTTGCCCGAAGACTCCGGGCCGTAGATTTCGATGACGCGCCCGCGCGGGATTCCGCCGATGCCGAGTGCTGCATCGAGGGAGATGGAACCGGTGGAGATGAAATCGATCTTCGCGATCGGCCCGTCGCCGAGCCTCATGATCGATCCTTTGCCGTGCTGTTTCTCGATTTGTTCGATGGCAATTTTCAGCGCATGGAGTTTTGCTTCTTTTTCTTCTGTCATTGCTGCTCCTGAGACTTCAGTGGAATTGTGAATTGATGTGCATAGTGAGAGCCGGCGGAATCGAGCTTGCTCCGCATAACGGCAATCTCGGAATAGGAAAAACTCAACGGTTGCAAGGTAGTGTTTTCGATCATTGTAATCAAGGAAGCATCCAGACGCGATTTTATACGGCCGACGGTGACGTGCGGATGAAACGATCGTGGCTCTCGGGGAAATCCCATCTGCCCGCAGGCGCCCTCTACATGGTGAACGATATCGTCCAGCGTTCGGAACTCCTTCTGGTGGGGTGCGACATACAGAATTCTGGGTTCTTTGTGATTCGGAAAAAACCCCCACTTTTCGAACCGGATGGCACTCCCTCTGCATGACCCCATCGAAACCGACAACGCCGATTGTAGTTCGGAAAGGCGCTCCGAGAAATTTTAACGTGATGTGGAGTTTTTCCTTTCCTTCCCAACGGATACCGGAGGCAGAATCTGCAAAAGGCTGGCACGCGTCGTCGATTGCCTGACGGATTTCATATGGCAAGAGAATCGCGACAAATGTTCGTATCATCTCCATAATTCAATATAACATAATCGCAAAAAATATGCAAATTCGTTATTTTTAATACTATCTGTTTTCATTGAGTCGAATCGCCTCGCAAGCAAGTGCGCGCCTATGAAATTGGCCTTGGAATGGCTATATTTCCCATATTTGCTAAAATGGAATTTTCGCGGATACTTCCCAAGGGAACTGCTTGGTTGAAAAGAGAGACACCGTTGATTCCAAGAGAAGGAAGAGCAGCATGAAAGTCTATTTGTCCGGTGGAATGGAATATGCAGTACACGAAGGCCAACCATGGCGCTCGATGATGCAGCAATGGTTGGCGGAAAATCTGTCCCATTCGGTCTTCAATCCGAACGAGGAAAGTGATTCATTTTTTGCAGCCAACTACCCTGACATAAATATTCGCGAGCTCACG
>JAPLFO010000092.1:0-3976 GCA_026390635.1 Ignavibacteriales bacterium | reverse complement strand
AGCAAACAAAAATTTCAAAGTACATCGAAATTGTGGAGCAACTGGTCCGTTTGGATTGCGAAGAGATTGTCCATCGGTCGCATTATGTGATCTGCTACTACGATGAAAGCGCGCAACGCGGAGCGGGCACAAAAGGGGAGATTACGCTTGCAAAATATTTCGGGAAACCGGTGTATATGATCACCGCCATGCCGAAGGAAGAAATCCCGGGATGGGTACTTGCATGTGCGACGATTCTGCTTCCCGACTTTGACGCATTGAAGAGCCACCTCTGCAGCATATTTTCTCCGGAATCAAAATGAAACTCGGCATGTTCCAATATGCGCCTCTGTGGGAGGATCGGCAGCGCAGCCGTGAATTGATAGCCGCGACGCTTCCGAAGACCGGCGAAGTGACTGGAATCGATTGGCTGATTTTTCCCGAAATGACACTCAGCGGATTTACGCAGAACAAATCCAGAAGCACGCTGGATGAATCAGATATCGCATACTTCTCCCGGCTGGCAGTCGACTACAATGCGGCGGTAACATACGGCGGCGTGGTGAATGGAAAAAACGTCAGTGTCACCATCGACAGGCACGGTGTCCAACTCGCGCGGTATGAGAAGATTCACCTCTTCACTTATGCGAATGAACATGAATCCTATCGACCGGGAAACACGGTGACGGATTTTCATCTGGCGGGTTTCAGAATTCGGCCTGTCGTCTGCTATGATCTTCGCTTTGGATATCTCTTCTGGGAAAAGGCATCGGATATCGATGCGTTCGTTGTGATTGCGAATTGGCCGGAGGTGCGGGCGCATCATTGGCGATCGCTTCTCACGGCAAGAGCAATTGAGAATCAGGCCTATGTCATCGGGGTGAATCGTGTGGGTGCCGATCCGCTCGGGAACTATGCGGGTGATTCTTGTGTGATTGATCCGATGGGTGCGCCTTTACTGCAGTGCCGCGACGGCAGCGGTTTGTTTATCACGGAGATCGATCCGGCACGTGTATGCGAGGTCAGGACGAAATATCCGTTCCTCAAAGACCGAAAGACGATGTCGTTGCCTGGTTTCCGATGCAACACCACTCGAAATAAAGAGAAGCAATAGAGACCCATGTCCGGAACGATAAACTATTTTGCAGTTGGAAAGATGAAGTACGAGGCCGGCGATTTCAATGCGGCGCTCGAAGATTTTGAGCGTGCGCTGGTCGAGAATCCGAATCAATGGAGGATCTTTCACTTTCGAGGAGCCGCGTTCGGTCAGGTTGGCAATTATCAAAAGGCGGCGAATGACTACCGGAAGGTCATTGAATTAAATCCTGTTGAGGCAAAAGCGTACGTCGGGCTTGGCAGTTCGCTGGCAAATCTCGGTTTTCCGGATGAAGCAATTGAAAACTACCAGAAAGCGATCTCGCTCAACAACAAGGTTGAAGGCGCCCACCTTGGAATCGCCCTTGTCTATGAGAAGATGGGAGACGTTCAGGCGGCAATTGAAAGTTTTGGCGCTGCTATCCGATTGGTCCCGCGGGATTCCGTGAGTTATGAGCATCGCGGTGTGTTGCGGAAAGAGATGGGCGACAATGCCGGTGCGCTGGAAGATCTCTCCCGTGCACTTGAAATGGATCCGAAGAATTCGCGCGTCCGGTTTGAATTTGGGGATGCAAAATATAATCTGGGTGACTATTTCGGCGCGGTGTATGAACTGAATATTGTCCTTTCCCAGAAGCCATCCCTGCTCGAAGCATACTTCAGGCGGGCGATGGCAAAAGTTGCTCTCGGAGATCATACCGGCGCCGTGATGGACTACACAAAATACATTGCTGCAAACTCCATGTCTATTCCCGCATTCCTGGGACGTGGTATTGCACGCTTCAGGACAGGAGACTTTCACGGTGTGGTTGATGATTGCAGCCGCGTGCTGCAAATGGATCAGGAGAATGTGAACGCACATCTTGGCAGAGGAGAAGCATATGCGCTTCTGGGCAACATGGAGTGGGCGCTGAGGGATTTTCAATGTGCGATTGCCTTGGAACCGGAGAACGCCGGGGCATACTTTGGCGCCGGTTTGGCGAAGATCGCGCTCAAGAGGAAGAATACCGGATGTTTGGATCTTAAGCGTGCCAAAGAATTGGGGGAATTTCGCGCAGAGGAAGCTCTTCAGAAGTACTGCACCGGGATGTTATACCACGCATTGCCGACCAGAAAAAGCTGCTGCTCCTGAAATTTGTTACCTCGGCTGCGCTCGGTGACCGACCTCGGCTGCGCTCGGTGACCGGTTCGATTCTCCTAAAACTCAATCCCAAGCAAAACCTTACGAAGCAGATCCAATGCCGCCTGTGATGCGCGTTCCTTGAAGATCATTCGGTCCCCGCCAAGGTTGAATTTTCGCGTGGTTGTGCTCTTTTCGTCCGCGAACCCGACATACAAAAGTCCGACGGGCTTCTGAAGTGTACCGCCGGTCGGTCCGGCAATACCGGTGGTAGCGATGGCGATATCGACTTTTGCGGTCTCTCTCGCGCCGGCTGCCATTGCCGCTGCTACTTCGCTGCTTACGGCACCGTGTGTTTCTATGAGCACCGCGGGGACTCCGAGTTCATCGATCTTTGCTTCATTGCTGTAGGTGACGTAGCCACGCATGAAATAGTCCGACGCACCGGAAACGTTGGTAATCCGATGTGCAAGGTATCCTCCAGTGCAGGATTCGGCGACTGCAATCTTCAGTTTCTTCTGGCGAAGGAGGATGCCGACTAATTCCTCCAGATCCTCGCTGCCGGATGAATAGATGAAGGCGCCGGCCTTCGCCTGGAGAACTGCTCCGGCTGCTGCCAGTTTCTCATCGGCACGCGCTGCGTCCGATTCCCGGACGGTGACGCGTAATCGTGTCCCGCGTGGACCGGGAAGAAACGCGAGCGTCATTGTCCCGTCAGTTCCAGTAACGCTTGCAACATCTCCGATTTTTTGTGCGAGCAGCGATTCCGGAATCCCCGTTGTCTTCAACGTCAGATGCCGCACCACATTCCCTTTCTGTCCCTTCGCCAGCAACGGGAGAAAGTGCTCTGTCATGATTTGTTTCATCTCAGCTGGTACGCCGGGGAGTACGACAAAATATCCTTTTTTGCCATGCCGTGTGTGACGGAACATCATACCGGGCGCCGTGCCGACGCTATTCGGCAATACGGTACAGCTGCGCGGAACCATTGCCTGCGCTTCCGCAGAGGGAAGCCAGGGTATATTGCGTCTGTTCATCAGCGCCCTGACTGTTGCCAGCACGTCCTCGTTCATCACCAACTCGGTGTAGAAAAATTTGCAGACGACAGTCTTCGTGATATCGTCGTGTGTCGGGCCGAGTCCGCCGGTGACACAGACGACGTCCGCGTGGATCGCCGCTTCATGAAATGCAGCAAGGATGTCCGACTCGTTGTCGCCGACCGTGACCATGCTCGTCACATAGACACCGACGCCGTTCAATTGTTCTGCGATGAAGGCTTGGTTCGTGTTGATGACCTGACCGATGAGAAGCTCATCGCCGATGGTGATAATCGTTCCTGTCATAGCAGCCATTTCATGCAATGAAGAATGCAATTGGCATACACTCCTGCCGCGACATCATCCAGCATGATATTCCATCCGCCGGGACGGCCGTCAAAATAATTTGCCGGCCAGGGTTTCAGAATGTCAAGCAGTCGGAACACAAAAAAACCGGATATCAAATAGAGCGGGGTATGAGGAAGAAAAATCAACGTGATCCACATCCCGACGACTTCGTCGATCGTGACGACACTCGGATCCGGCCCGCGCCAGCGTTCCATCCTATCGGCACAGAATCCTCCGGCAACAAATGCGATAAGGATGGCAACACTGAGAATGAGGGGAGAAGTGAATCCGGGGATAAGCGCGATCAGCAATGCGGCGAGCGATCCGGCGGTGCCGGGTGCAGCAGGGGAGAAACCGGAACCGAATCCCGATCCGATGAAGAGAACCGGCAAAGAGG
>JAPLFO010000130.1:10733-20102 GCA_026390635.1 Ignavibacteriales bacterium | reverse complement strand
TTCGCGAACCAGCAAAGGGATCATTGTCGATCAGCACGTTCCCATCCAGATCCAGATAGTCGGCCGTGGAAGCCAACTGCGCTGCCGCCGATATTCCCACAGCGCTTTCTATCATGCAGCCGAGCATGACCGACATGCCCAAGGCCTCTGCCGTGTGAATCATTTTCATGGCCTCATGCAGGCCGGTGCATTTCATCAGTTTGATGTTGATGCCGTGAAATGCAGACGCGAGCTCCGGCAAATCCGCCAGACGCACCACGCTCTCGTCGGCCACCAACGGCAACGGTGAACGCTCTTTGAGCCATCGGATATCGTCAAGCTGCAATGCAGGCATTGGCTGCTCGATGAATTCGACATTCTGATCTGCCAGCCATTTGATCATCGAAATGGCAGTTGTTCTATCCTTCCAGCCTTCATTTGCATCCACGCGCAACGTTTTCCCAGTCAATCCTCGGATCGTCCGGATAATTTCCTTGTCTTCCGCCGAGCCCAGTTTTATCTTCAGGATGGGATATGCCTCGGCCTCAGCAATTTTTTGCGCAATCACTTCCGGTGTATCAATGCCGATCGTAAACGACGATATCGCTTTCACTCTCGAAGATAGCCCCAGATACTTATACACCGGAAGACCGGTTTTTTTTCCAATCCAGTCGTGCAGCGCAAGATCCACGGCACACTTTGCAGATGTGTTATCCGCCGCAACCTGTTCGAGGTATTCCATGATTTCTGAAACGGCGAACGGATCGCCAAATTGCTGAAGGCTCAGAGATGAGAGAAACGCCGTGACACTCTCCGGCGTCTCATGATACCGTGCGCTCGGAGAAGATTCTCCGCGGCCGACCGCCCCGTCGTGCAGTAGCTCGACAATCACCACCGACGCGCTGGAACGCGCGCTCCTGGAAATCCGGAACGTGTGTCTCAGATGGAGTTCGTGCATCGACCATGAGAGTTCCATCATTGTCCCTTTTCAAAAAGCGCTTTCACAAATTCGTCTACAATGAACGGTTGGAGATCGTCAATTTGCTCGCCCACACCGATGAATCGCACAGGAATCTTCAGTGCTTGTGAAATCGAAAGCACAATGCCACCTTTGGCGGTTCCGTCCAGTTTGGTGATGACCAATCCGGTCAACCCAATCGCCGCGTCAAACTGACGGGCCTGCTGGATCGCATTCTGACCGGTGGAGGCATCCAGCACCAGCAGTACTTCGTGCGGTGCACCGGGCATTGCTTTGTCCATAACGCGCTTGATCTTTTTCAGTTCCTCCATCAGGTTGACTTTTGTGTGCAATCGTCCGGCGGTATCAATGATCACCACGTCGGCATTGCGGGCCTTGGCGGATTTCAGCGTATCGAACGCGACGGCTGCGGGATCGGAGCCGTGGGATTGCTGGATGATGGTGACTCCTGCCCGCTTTGCCCAGATTTCCAATTGCTCGTTCGCTGCCGCACGAAACGTATCTGCTGCGCCGATAAAAACATTCTTGCCGGCAGTCTTGTAGTTGTATGCCAGTTTTCCGATCGTGGTCGTTTTGCCGACGCCGTTTACACCCACAACCATCATCACATGCGGCTTGCTCCCTTCGGGAAGTGCGAATGGATCGTCACCATTGGAGTTCACCGATCCGGTGAGCGCAGAGCCAACAGCCTCCCGCACGAGCGCGTTCAGCTCTTCGGTGTTTTCGTAGCGCTCCTTTTTTGCCTTTTCCTGTACAACGCCAAGAATTTTCTGTGCCATCGCAACACCCACATCCGCACCAATCAGTATCTCCTCCAGCTGCTCGAGAAATTCAGCATCGACTCTTGCCCGCGCCGTAATGAGCCGCGTCACTTTGGTAACCAGGGCTTCCCGCGTTTTGGTCAAGCCCTCTTTCAAGCGCCCCAATTTCATCTTATCAAAAAAACCCATACATTTTTTCCTTCAATCTAATTTCCCTTGCAATTGCTCCGCCTGTAGAAAAAAGATTTGCCACCGAGAACACAGAGCAAAAGATGAGAACACAGAGAGAGTTTCTATTCTTGCATTTTCGTGTCTTTTGCGGCTATCTTCTTTCCCCCGTCACTTCGCAATGCTTTTATGAAGCGTTTCAGATACACCGCTGAAGAATATGCAATCATGAGAATGCTGAGCCAGAGTGCGATTTCCCCTAGCAACACAAACATCGGATTTTGGAGCATATAAAAGGCAAGCGCTATCGCAATAACGACAACAGCGACCTTTCCCTCCATTGTGGAGGCAAGTATGATCTGCCTGGTTATTTTAATATAAAGCCCGCCCAGGAATATCAGAACATCGCGGCCAAGAATCAACGCGGCATACCAGAACGGAATGTCACCCGTGACAGTCATCAGCACCACGACGATCCCGATGCCAAGCTTGTCGGCCAGCGGATCGATGATCTTTCCCAGCTCCGATACTTCATTTCTCACCCGTGCAATATATCCATCCAGGGCATCGGTTATCATCGCCACAAGAATGACAAAAAGCGACCACTCGCGATAATACGGAATTTTTTCCACGTAGAAATAGACAACCGGGATCATCAGCAAAATTCTACTGAGACTCAGAAGATTCGAAATTGTCCAAATCCTATCTTTGGCGCCCTCTTCCAGAACTGTTCCCATACTTCTTCTCTGATTGCCGGAGATTTCCTGGTTTCTCGTCCAGACCTCTGCTATCGAATAACGGCAAGCTTTCCTGTTTTGGTTGCAAGCACGTTGCCGGATTCATCCATTTGCTTGATGATGTAGATATAAATGCCCGATCCCGCCACATTCCCCTTTCCGTCCCTGACATCCCAGGTGATCCCTGATGCTTGCGCCGTCGCCTGAAATTCGCGAATTTTTCTTCCGTCCGCCGTGTAGATAAGAATCCAGCAACGTCCCGGAATATTCGCAAATGTCATTTGCCGGTCTCCAACATAGCGAAGCGGATTCGGAAAAACAAGAAGATTGTCCAAGTTGTCCACTGGCGCGGCGAGTCCGATGGTCTGCTCTTTTCCACCATTCAGCGCGACACCCGCAACACTCTTAACATCGCCTGAGACCGAAAAGCTCAGCTTGTAACCCTTCGGGACTATCGGCACGTTCGGATCCAACGTCACAACCACTCTTCGTTTGTCGGACATGTCGATCGCCGCGCGCTGGATCGTGAAGCTTCTGAGCTCGTTCGAAAAACGATAGTTTGCAGTAGTTTCTGCAGAGACCCCGACTGAATCGCTAAACGTAACGATCACCGACGATGGACCGGCAAATGTTGCGCTGCGGACATAAAAACCGGGAGCCGATCCCGACAGTGATGCAGAAAAGGCGAAGGAGATTGTGGAGTCCACCGCATCATTCTGCACGTCATACAGACCCAGGCATTTCAGTCCGTGCGAACCGGGGCCGAGTTCATTTTCGAATGTCACCAGAAGCATCACCGGTGTCTCGAACGCCACCCTATGGGTGCGTATGATGTCATCCAACCGAATTTCTGCCGTGGAGACCCGGCTCATATCGATTCCGCGCGAAAATGTCACACTCACCTGCGTCGGTGTCTTTTGGATCACATTCGTGATGCGGGTCTTGCTCCCCAACTCGTAGCCCACGACATTTGAGAGCCCGCCCGGTTGTGCTGCTCCCAATGAGACCGCATAGAAGTATTTCCTGCCCACCGTTCCGGCAGCATCCCGATAGCTGGTGCCTGCAATGCTATCGAGCAGCTGTGCCGGCGGAGAAATTGTGTCGCGCAGAATTCGATGCATGCTGGTTGGTCGGGCAGTGCTCCACTGTAGTTGCACTCCGCCAGAGATTGAAGCCGATACGCGAAGATCCCATGGAGCAGGCGGATTTGCCGGGGTCACTCCGTATTCGTAGAACCGTGTTCTGCCATTCGCATGAATCCCGAATTCGGCGATACCGTTTGCGTTGAAGTCGAATACGAGTGCAGCGTTTGATTGCGACGGGGTCGTCCAGACCGGAACAAATGTATTCGCGGCGGCCTTGTAGTCAAACACGTACAACGACGGATTCAAGTTCAACAGAAGTTGATCTCTCGCCTCCCCTAGGACACGTCCGGCGGACAGTCCATTCGTACTGCCGACTCCTCCATTGACGCCGAAGAAGAGTTGTGTCCAGAGTGTCTGAATTTTTCCTCCACGAAACGCAAGGACGCGCACAACCCAGAGTGGCGGATCGTACTCACGATCGGAATTGTAGCCCGTATTGGTGTGGCCGGCGGAGGCGAATTCTAACTTCCCGTCCCCATCGAAGTCTCCCGCGACAAGATAGTCGCTTGTTTCAAGAAGATCACTGGAATCAATCGCGGCCAATTCAAATTGAAACGGTGATGTCTGGCGATACATGATCAAATCACCGTCGTAGTCGGCAAAGAGGATCTCGGTCTTTCCTGATCCGGAAAAATCACCCACGATGGACTTCGGAGGCCCGAATTGATTCAGCGCATCACTTGGCAGCGGCAGTGTCGGATTGCCGAGCCTTGCTGACAATAGAAAACCCGTTCCTGTGTTCCTGTAGATCAGAAACTGAGAACTGCTTCTGGCAACCAGATCCAGTTTCCCGTTCCCGTCGAAATCATAGAATCGGCTGCCCCACGTGTCTGCAGAATCTGCGAAATACGTTCTCGAGAGCATCCCCTGGGCAGATGTCCCGCCGTCCAGAATTTCTGTGACGCCCCGATCCTGGACCAATGCAGAGATCCTGCCTCCACCCGCAATTCCATTAATATCGCCAAGATCGCGCGGGATCCATGAGCGGTCCAGGGAATCCAAAGGCAAGAAAGTGCCTGCCGCATAGCGGTATGCCATCAACTTGCCGTATTCCCCTGTCCCTGTCAGACGATTCAGCAGAACTACAGGCAAGCCGTCTACCCGGGCTACGGTGTTGAGGAGATATGAGGCGGGCAAAGTCGTGGCAAGTTCCGTGAATCCTGTTGTGGAAATGGCCCCGGTGTGGTAAGCAATCGTATAGAAATCCGTACCCTGTCCGGCAACTGTTGGAAATTTGACAATGCGCCCACTGGACTCCTTCGCCTCGAGATAGAAATCATAGAAAGAGCCCTGGTCAAAATCGTTCCTTGATAGCAGGAAGAAATGATTATGTTGGACACCGTCCGAAACCATGGGCTGATATGCGTTGGCCATACCTGATCGCCGGACGAACATCGTGACAGATGCCATTCTGTCAGTCCGGAACCGAACCATAGATCCATATTCTTCGCCGATGATGACAGAATCGCCAAAAGCGAAATCGGTAACATAGGGTGCCGCATGCTGAATGTGAACACGGACTCGGTCTTCAACATCTGCGCCTTGAATACTTTTAACATGAAGGCGGAGAATGTAATCGCCGTCAGAAAGAGAAGTTATGTTCCAGACTGCAAGCGTATCATTCCTCCTATGCTGACCCTGGGCTGATGCAATTGAGTGCCATGATGATGGAACGGGCGCCTCCCCAAATGAGACATCATATGACTCCAGCTGTGCGGTTGATGCACTGCCAAGAACTGGAACGAACCCACCTGCCAGTATGGCATCGACCTGGGGGGAAGTTATTGTGACGCAGTCGGACAGAACTCCCTGCATCACCTGTTCCGCCCGTACGAGACCGGCTCCGTACTGATTATCCCAGCCGGGCATGCCCAGATCCTCGCATTTATTTAGAAGGGTTGCACGCAATTCCTCGGGCGACATCTGAGTGCCGGCTAATAGCCCGGCAGCTTTCATCAAACACATAATGCCGGCAACGTGCGGCGCAGCGGCAGATGTTCCGGAAAATGCATCCGCATAGCCTCCGCCAAGTGCTGTCGTCGCTATAGATTCGCCGGGAGCCATCAGATCCAGGGATGGCCCATAGGACGAGAACAGGGATCGACTGCCATACTGATTGACCGAACCCACAGAAATTACTTCATCGAAGTCTGACGGGTAGTGAGGCAATGCATTCCCCTCGTTGCCGCTGGATGCCACCATCACCACACCCTTTGACGCCGCATGTTGAGAACCTGCACCCCATGATCTGCAGCATAGACAATCGCCGGAGCGATTTCTGCATCGCTTCCGACTCCCCCGGCGTTGAATGCGCGCAAAGCAAGAAGACGGACCGGCGCAATACCGGCTATGCCGATTCCATTGTTTGCACGCGCACCGATGATTCCTGCTACATTTGTTCCGTGTCCCTGCAAATCCATCGGATCATTATCCTCGTCCACCCAATCATAACCGCGCCAGTCGTCCACATAGCCGTCCCCGTCATCGTCGATTCCGTTCGTACGTTTGTCGCGGCCCTGTGCATCCAGTCCCATCTCTCCCGGGTTTGTCGCAATGGCACCTGCAAGATCAGGATGAAGATAATCGATACCGGTATCCAGGATTCCTGCAAGAACATCAGGAAGCGCACTCGCGAAAATACCCTGCTTCCAAAGACTCGCGATACCGATCCGATCCAACGCCCATTGCGACGAAAAAGCAGAATCGTTGGGAAGCCCGTCGATGTGATATGCATAGTTCCGCTGAACAGACTCCACCTGCCCGGAAGCGGCGAGCTCGCCCAATGCCATAGCTGCCGCGATTGAATCAGAAAAATCCAAACGCATCATGCCGTCGAGCGGAGAAACAACCGCCGACTCTGAAAAAAAAATTCCTTTCGCGGGAGATAGTATCGAATAGGATAGAAATGAAGTGCGGGAAGCCGGTGACAATAAAGAGCTTACGCTCTGTCGCAGATATTCTTTCGAGCCTGGCGAAATTGAGCGATTGTCTTTCAACTTTGCTATGAGAGAGTAACATGCGGGAGTAGCCGCAGGAAGCTCATGCAGGGAGAGAGTCGACAGCATTAGGAAAACAAATGCACCGATGAACGTGACTGGTTTTCGGTTCACGACTCCAGCTCATTTTTGTCGCGTGCGTTTTCAATTTCGGTCGGGTACGTTCCGCCGAAACAAGCGGTGCAATAGCCCTTTCCCGGCTCCTGGGGGACAGATTCCAACAGCTTTTCCATCGAAAGATAATGAATGCTGTCAACCCCCAATTCCTGACGGATTCTCTCGACATCCTCCTTGCATTGAACCGCGATCAGCTCCTGTTTGCTTGGGAAATCCATGCCCCAATAGCACGGATTGACGATGGGAGGCGACGTGATGCGAAAGTGGATTTCTTTCGGTTCGGCTTCTTTGAGAAGCTTCACCAACTGCTTCGATGTTGTACCCCGGACGATCGAGTCGTCAACAAGAACGACTTTCTTGCCTTTAAGAACCCCTTTGACCGTACTATATTTGGTTTTCACCTTCATCTCGCGTTCTTCCTGCTGCGGTTGGATGAACGTGCGCCCGACATAATGATTCCTGATCAGGCCGATTTCCAATTTCGTTTGAATTCCCTGCTTAATACTCTCTGTGACAAAGCCAAGCGTCGCAGTGTTGCTCGAATCTGGAACACTGATGACGATAGCCTTGGCTTCGCCATCCGGCGGAACGGGCGCCTCGCGTGCCAGCGCCTTGCCGAGCCGGCGGCGAACCTTGTCGACGCTCTCGCCGAATATCTGGCTGTCGGGACGCGAAAAGTAGATGTACTCGAAGATGCAATGATGAGAGGAGTCCGGTCTCCGATCCAACCAAAGCGAGTCCGGCGGTCGGGATTCGGTGGAATTTTTGTCGATGACGATGACTTCGCCCGGCGCCACATCACGGATGTAACGGGCATCGATCATATCGAACGCACAGGATTCCGATGCCACAACGTAGTGCCTATCCTTGATACCAAGAGCCAACGGACGAAATCCGTGGGCATCACGGGCAGCGATGAGTGCGTTATCCGTCAACAGAACAAGCGAAAACGCCCCATCGATCAGGTTCAAGGCGTGAAGAATTTGCGAGATCTGATCCTTCTCCCTGCTGCGTGCAATGAGATGGAGAATAATCTCGCTATCGGACGTGGTCTGGAAGATGGTGCCGTCAGTTTGAAGCGCATACCGCAATGAACGGAAGTTCGTGAGGTTGCCGTTATGGGCCAACGCAAGATTCCCGTCCCGGTAATTCACCATGAACGGCTGAATGTTCGACCGCTTATTTGCCGAACCGGCCGTCGAATAGCGGTTGTGTCCGATTGCCGCATCACCCGTCAGTTGTTCCTTGACTGACCGGTAGTCTTTGAAAACGTCGGTGACGAGTCCCATCCCTTTCACGAGATTGAAATGGTACCGGTTCTTCTGCGTGTCGAAATCGCGTGTGGCGATTCCCGCCGCTTCCTGTCCGCGGTGCTGCAGCGCATGTAGCCCGTAGTAGGTCAATAGTGATGCATCCGGATGTCCGAAGATACCGACAATGCCGCAGGCGCAACGCGGTTTGTCGGAAACAAGGCGAATATTTATGTTTTTTTTCATGGCCTGTTCTGTTTGCTCTGCGTCTCTCTGGTCCTTTGCTTTTTTTCTTTGCCTCATGCGAATTGCACGAATAAAAGATTCTAACCTCTTACCCTCTTCCCATTACCTTCCTTCTTTTCCCTTTTCACTTTTCCCTTTTGCCTTTTACCTTCACACAATGTACGTGTCTTTAAACCATCGTGCATCGTCGCGCAAAGGATAATCCGTCGTATAATGGAGTCCACGGCTCTCATGCCGCACGAGAGCACACTGGATGATCAGATCCGCAACGATGGTGATGTTGCGCAGTTCGATCAATCCTTCGGAAATTCGTGTACGCCGGTAGAAATCCATCACTTCATTCTTCAACAATTGAATGCGCCGCTGGGCGCGCTCCAGACGATGCGTGGAGCGGACGATACCGACGTAGTCCCACATGATCTGCTGGATCTCTTTCCTGTTGTGCGAGATCAATACCCATTCTTCACTATTGATGGTCCCGCTCTCATCCCATTCCGGCACATCCGGTGTCGGCTCATCACGCCGCGCATCGTGTCCGGCTGTTTCCGCAGCACGCGCAGAGAAGACGAGGGCCTCGAGCAGTGAATTACTCGCCAGCCGGTTCGCTCCGTGTACTCCGGACATTGCGGTCTCGCCGCAGGCATAGAGTCCGCCAATCGATGTGCGCCCGTTCAGATCTGTCACCACGCCGCCGCAGACGTAATGAGCGGCCGGTACAACGGGTACCAGATCCCGGGTCATATCGATGCGCTGTTGAAGGCAGCGGGAATAAATGTATGGAAAATGTTCCTTTACTCCGGCGGCATCAAGATGGCGAAGATCCAGAAAAACACACTCGTCTCCGCTGCGCTTCAATTCCGAATCGATGGCGCGCGCCACGATGTCACGAGGTGCAAGCGATTCACGCGGATCGTATTTCTTCATAAAATCCTCGCCCGTGGCCGTGCGAAGGATTGCACCGTAGCCGCGCACCGCCTCAGACATTAAAAAC
>JAPLFO010000130.1:0-10709 GCA_026390635.1 Ignavibacteriales bacterium | reverse complement strand
GAATTGAACAGCGTCGTCGGGTGGAATTGAATGAATTCCATGTTCGCCACCTTCGCCCCTGCACGGGCGGCCATCGCAATGCCGTCGCCGGTGGCGATGGACGGATTGGTGGTGTGAAGATAGACGTGTCCCGCTCCGCCGGTGGAAAGCATCGTCACCGGCGCCAGAAATATTTTCACTACATTGGCATTCACATCCAGCGCATAGGCACCCCAGCAATGCGTTTGCGCAAAGCGGTTCCGCAGTTCCCCGATAACATGATGTTCCGTAATCAGATCGACCGCAATATGATTTTCATACATGGAAATCTGCGGATGTTCGGAAACACGCTTCAACAGCGCCCGTTCCACTTCACGTCCGGTGAGGTCGGCAGCATGTACAATGCGATGAGTGGAGTGCCCTCCCTCTTTGCCCAGGTCCAACTGACCTCCACGGCGCGTAAATTCTACACCGATTTCCATCAACTCACGAATACGCTGCGGCCCTTCTTTTACGAGCACTTCAACCGCATCCCGGTGACAGAGATCCCCTCCGGCATTCATGGTGTCTGCGATGTGCGATTCGAAAGCGTCATCGGGAGCAATCACGGAGGCAATGCCGCCCTGAGCGTAGTTGGTGTTGGACTCTGCCTTCTCCTTTTTAGTGATAATGGCAACGCGGCCATATTCGGCTGCCTTCAATGCATAGAACAGCCCTGCTATTCCGCTTCCGATAACGAGGTAGTCTGTTTTGATCTGCATGAAGGAAAATACGAAAAAAACGCATAATAAAAAAGGCGTCCCGCCAAGAGACGCCTTTGGTTCATACACGGTGGAGGAACGGATACTTTGCGAGTCGCAAACCCTTCCGTTCAGAACTTGTAGCTCATGGATAGAACACAGAACACTCCATTCGCTTTTCCACTCAGAATGTACGGCATGTCGCCGATCATCTGATCCGCAATGTAGCCATCGAGGGCGATGCGATCGTAGGTCAGGCCGAGGCCGAGTGACAGCTGTTGATCAGTCGAATTTGCCATACCCAGCGCCGGAGCGTACATCGCTTCCAGGGTCTGTGAGCTTTCCGTCGTCACCGACGGAGACGTCGCCGAGCTCCAGCCCGCCGGTTCTTCGATCGTTTCTGTTACTGTTGAGAACCGCTTGAAATAGCCGAAGCGTGCAGTTGCCCAGCTGTTCAACGCAAGTTCTGCTCCCACATTAATCTTCGGAAGATCGAACCAAACGCATTTTTGTTTCTCCGTCAGCGTCTTGCCAAATTTGGCGGCAGTGACATCGTTGCTCAGCGAAATGCGCTGCATGCTCAGGCCGATCGTCACCATTCCCCCCTTTACAGCTGTATTAGCACCAACACCAATTTCCAATTCGTTGCGGGAGTAGGCGTTCGGCTTCGTGACTGTTCCTGCTGCCGCAGCCGGGGTCTGGGAATATTCCGGCTCATAGGCAAACGTGTAGTAGCGTCCGATCGGCACGATGGTCAGCTTGTCGATCAGCGGCATGAAGAATCGCGCATTGACGCCGAATTCTGTGCCCGTCACGCTGTACTTGCCGCTGCTGAGACCATTTGCCGGCGCAGGACTAAAGGAATATTCGGCGGAGGATCCGTTGAAACGCATCAGCAGGGATGCATCCAGATATGTGTTTTCATCGCCGATGATCGTTCCTGCTTTAAAGCCGGTTTGATGGTTGGAAGCTTTTGCTGTGCCGCTGCCTGACTGATCGATTGATTCGCTCCATCCGGCACGATAAAAAGCGGCACCCAATGTCAGATATCCCAGCTTGAAGCCGGCATACACCTGCACCGGGGCGAGAGGCTCTCCCATCACTGTTGCCGTCCCGCCGGGGGGCGTAACGTTGTGCATCATGTAATCTGAATACGCATAGTTTGTTCCGACGCCATAGCTGTTTTTTTGATACATCGGCCCTTCTTCATGGCCGACGGCAATACCGATTGCAATACCGCTCGTACCAAGTGTGAAGCCGATACCCTGACCGTTCGCTTTGTAGCCCGCGAATTGATAGCCGATATCGGCATAAAGCAGGTCTATGTAGCGCAACGCTTCCGCCGGATTAATGTAGATGTCGGAATAGTCTGTGATATACGGATTCGTCGGACCGCCTCCGAGTGCTGCTGTACGTGCCACGCCACCGGAAACAGCAAGAGACTTCTCCTGTGCAGACAGTGTCTGACAAAGAGCCAGAATCAGAAAAAGCGCTAGTGTTTTCTTCATGGATCCCTCCTAAGTGAGTGGTAGTTTCCTCAGGAAATTGACTCCCAAGAATTATGATCCAATATAAATGGAGACTTGACGAAATGCAACTGGTTGACTTTAACTCAAAAGGGAACCAGGGCATTAATCATCACTGAAACCGTACGGACAATTTGTATTCTAGCCTGAAAGCTTCCTATTCTGGTAGAAGCGTCCAAAGAAAAACAAGAACGTGAAAAGCAGAAACAAAACAACGTGAGCAATCAAGAGCAATCCACCTCGCCATCTATGAGACTTCTTTTGTGCCCTGTCTGAAAAATAGTCAGAGAACAAAATATGCGAAAGGGAAAATGCCGCAAGAAACGTTCCACTTAGTATGAATGCTGCGACGCTTATTGTGGCTCTGTCATGCAGTATTCGTCTACCTGGAGTGCGGAAAGTTTTCACCGAATATTCCACGTACTAGAAGTTGGATCTATGCATCCTGACAAATTGGCTACTCGCTCACGATAATTGGTGATCTTATTCTCTGGGCAACCAGCGATGCAACGCAATAGGGTAAAACGCTTTAATGCGGGGGCGCTCATCGGTTAAGACGATTGTTGTTGGCAGAAGCATCATCTCTCATTTGTCTAATTCCCTTAAGGGAAGAAGAATTCTCAATTCTGTTTCTTGTGCGGTGTTCTCATTTCTTTCGTTTGCTATCAATCCAGCCCTGAATCTACTACCCAAATAGTACCTCAGAAATGCCCCCGTAAACAGCGTGAATCCATCAAAGTAAGCATGACTTTGAAGAAGGCTAACGACAAAACATCCCAACATAGCGTTGAGAGCTAGTGCATTCAGACCGTTCTTAAGGTCTCCAGCGTACAGTTGTCCAAGACCTGGAAGAAAAGTAGACAGCCATTGAGCCTTCTCCGACGAGAACGCGGATGAACTTCTTGCATCAATCAACGCGGTCTGGATCACAAATCTCGCAGAATCCGATAGAATGCTGGGATCGTGCTGAATGTACTGGTGAAAAGCAGAGAGTGCATCATCCCAGTTGTGTTTCTTGACCAGAGCAAGAAATTTCACGAACAACGTCCTCTTGATCAAACTAGATGTCGAATTACTAATTAGAATTCTCTCTACTTCCAGAAGTCCTGAATCCAAGGCTCCTGCCTGGAGATAGGTGAGTGCAATTTCCAACGATGCAGCGTCGTAGGCACTATCTTCACGCGCATAGGCAAGAGAATTTTGGAAATAGCTTAAAGCCTGATCATACTCTCCTTCTTCGCGATAGCAATTTCCCAGCCCCGTCAACGCACGGTGGACTTCATTATCCCGAGGATTGAAAAAGATGAATCTCTTAAATTCTGTCACAGCGCTGGCAAACTGCTTTGTTGAAGCCAGGGATTCGGCATAGGCAATTTGAAAAGAAGATTGACACTGGAGGAAATGAGGTGTTGTCAGCAGGAAAAAGAATATGACGATTGATTTGGGCCAACGTCCAGTCATGAATTTCTCGGCCAACGTGTATGTTCGGCGCTATTCCACATAGCCAAGGTCTTCTCCGAGTCTTTTTATTTTTTCCAGGAATGCCAGTTTGACAGTTACATTGAAAACCTGTGCGCTTTGTACGGCTCCAAACACATTCCCAGCGTAGAGCGTGGCGGAGAGACAGCCAAAAATCCAACCTTTGACAGAGCTGATACCGTCTGCATTAAATCCAGAATACGAAAGATATCCGGTGAACGCGACATAGAGGAGCGAGTAAAGACCATCCTGCCACTCAGATGTATATACCTTTCCAGCTCCGGGAATGAGAAGAGAAAGACCACCCGCCAGCCATGGACTTTTACGTTGTATTAATTGCCCCTCGCTCAAAATCTTGCTGAGTCGACGTTCAGAATCAGCAGTCAGCATTATTCTGTCTAAATTTAAAACTTCCTTTGCGCTATCCCATTGTTCTTCGGCCAGATAGTTCAGTGCGCGCAATTCCTTGAAACGACCTGCTTCAGCGGGAATTGGATAGCCAGTTTTTCGTTCCAAGATTTCATTAGATTCAGCATAATTGCCTGAGAGAAATGCTATATGGGCTGACTGAAATATCGCCTTCGTTCTCCAAACCGTACCAACCCTCTCGTTGTCAAGTCTTCTGAATAGCTCATCGGCAATTTGGAGTTTGCCCTCCTTTTTTCGACACAGCGCTAGGCGAAACTGTATCGAATCATTAGGGGCTTCGGCCAGAAACAAATAGCGATAGTATTCATCTCCGGCCCGCCCATAATCATGATCCACAAAATATAGCCATTCGGCAAAACTCAGCACGCTCGTGGGACTAAGGTATTCAAGCTTTCTGTCTTGAGCGAGCGCCTGTGAGGCATTCGATTGGGTCAGAAAGACGAAACACAAAAGATACCCGAAAATCAATCTGATGGTTTGGGGGTCACGGAGGATCAACAAATTTACCTGTTTTGGGATTGAGTGGATATTCTCTGGCGGTCAAACTATTGCAGCGGAGAAATCTGTCTGCAGTGGCCAAAGCACCAATTAGTAGTCCGTGCTCTTTAATTGCAGACTGGCCGTAGTGCGAACAGCTTGGTTCAAACATGCACATCGGAAGATCCTGAGAAGAAATAAAAAGCTGATACAGGGAGATTGCTCCACTCATGAACTGCAAAGGGCTTGCCGGCACAACAGTTCTTGTTGGTTTCTGCGATGTATCTGCTTCGTATTTCCTCCCCGATCTCAGTGCCCATGAAACGTCGCCTCTTGACTGAGCGCTGGCAGTCTCAAGAAACACAATGACGATCAATGTAGAGAGTATTACTGTGTGGTTTTTTATGCTACCATTGAACATGCTTCACTGGGGTCCCAGGAGGAATGTGAAAATTCATGATTGAGTCTGGGATTGGTTCGTTGAAATGCGGGTCTTGAAAATTCAACTTCTCGATTTCAATGCCGTTTGCCTTGAAACCTGTCGTAACTACCTCTAGGGCAATATTGGAATTTCCAATCTTCCTATAATTTGAAAATAAAGCTTTCGTAGCAATCTGCCCATCGGGCTTGAAAGATTCAGCTAGGACTAGCCGTCTCTTGAATTCAACAAGTTTAAAATTGCCAACAACCCCCTGTCCCTTTGCCGGTGCATTCCACATGCTCGCTAATGTGTCTCCCCGGCGTTCGGTCTTACTCAATTGGAAGCCCATCTCAGTCAATCCATAGTTTGCGCGGTAGGGAGCGACCATGGTCGCGACAAACGGAAGTGAAAGCGGAATTGAAGATTTAATTTCTAAGGCGCTCTTTTGATCAGGGTAATAGAGCAATAGGGTTTTTCCGACTATGACCATGACTTGACTAATTGGATAGGTCACCCGCACGACTAACTCGGCATCACTCTGTCTATAAAAAATGGTGCCCTTGGACACATCTCTTTCACCGAGCTCGCTGATTAGCTCTCTTTCAAATCTAACGCTCATCGTCTCAAAACCCGAAACGGCTTGCATTAGAAATACTAGAAAAAGACACTGAGTCATCGGCTCTTCACTGAAATTGTTGTGTCCAGGGACATCGAAAGGAGATACTCTATGACGCACAACTAGCTATTTCGATCAAATTTACTTCGTGCTCGTGGCAGCTGCCACTACAAGTGCGAAATATAGACCATAGAGTACGGCCTCAGTTCCACAGCCATACCATGCATTCTTCGTCTGAATGGATTGTGCCTTTTCCTTGTAGCAATCTGAATAGGCGGCCGCATATTCTTGCGATTTCCCTATCATTTTTGAAGCCGGAGCATCAGGCTTGATTACGTATGCTCCGACAACTCCCAATATTCCCAATCCACACCCTGCTACAAACCAAATCGTGCCACTGGTATGTTGTTCGGCATCCCTCTCTGCGTCCTTGCAGGCTGTGGCAGCGTCATTAGCCGATTGGGCTATTTGCCCCACAACTGGCTGGACCAAGAAAATGCCAATCAGAGCACCGATGAATAAGATTCGACAGTATTGTATGATCATGTGAGCCTCCGTAGATTTGTGTGTAGTGGATGTTAATTAGAATCGAATGAAGCAATCCATTCATTTCTTGAAATAATAATGTCTTTTTTATGATGAGTTGGGCTCTGTTCTGCTGAAATTGCCGACTCAACAGATAGTTCTGCGTAGTCGCTAGATTCTAATTCCTGCGCCCACAACGATCATTATGCCCCCTGCATCCATCCCCTCGTGTTTCGCGATCGTATATCGGATGTCGCCGTACGTGGCAAAAACCCCTCCGAGTAAAATCTCCCCTCCAAGTTTGAAGGAAATGGCAAACAAGTTTTTCTTATTATCTCCAGCAGCAATGTATTGCCCAATCATGCCGCCAACATATGGCGAAAAAACCAAATTTGAATACCGTGGTGTAGCCGGTATAAGTGTATTTCCGATATATCAACCCCGCTTTCAATCCCAATCTTATAATCGAAATGTTGATTTGTCCACCAAGTTCTGGGTAGATATCCGTCGATATACCACCGTAATAATCTTTGTCCGTGGATACAAATGCGCCCAATCCAACGCTCGCCGTCATCCCCATAGTTGTCTGGGCGATAGTGGAATGAGTCGAGCTTATGCTCATTAAAACAACGAACACTAGTAGTTTGGAAGTATTGCTAATTCCTTTTTGCATACAGGTGCTCTCCTTTGTTGGATCTCAATAGTAGTGGGGTTCATCGACCCGCAATAGCCAAACGCAATATGATTGCATTAAAAAGAAAGGTAACTGGAAATCGATACTGTGGATGTACCCTATCTGTCTCTCCTCCTCACATTCCCAAATGCGATTTCGGCCTGCAAATTTTAGAGAAAAATCTAATCAATGTCAAGATATTTGTTTAGAGGGATGAGGCGAGGGGAGAAAAAAAAAGAGAGAACCGCAGTTCTCTCTCTAAATATATTCCCAATGTAATTAGTTTCAAAACTTATAGTCAACTCCGATACTGAGTATGCCCATACCTACGCCAATGCTAGCGGCAACAGCAAGCTTATCTGTCACAAAATAGCGTCCATTTGCTGATAGGCCAAACACGATTCCGCCGGCAGTTGGAGACACATAACTGCCTCCCGGACCATCCCACGATACTGACGCCGCATTGTATCCAAGGAGCAATCCACCCCAGGTATCCAGTTTTTCGTTTTTAAGCACATCATAATGATATGTCCCATTTACAGCAATAAAAATATTTGTATATTTCCATTTACCCCAGCCAAAGTAGTCTTCGCTGTATCCAGAGTAAGCAATAGTACCTCCGACGCCGATATTGTCCTGAATTCCTCTTTCGTATGAAGCAACGTATCCGATCGAAGCACCGCCAATTGATCCGAGGGCAAGCTTCACACCAGCATACTGATCACCGTCTTTGAGCAATACACGCTGAGCCAATGCGCTTGTCGCGACAAGCATGAGAGCAAGAGCAACCGCCAGAATCTTTTTCATGGATAGACCTCCCGTTTATTGAAAAAAAAAGTTGATTAATTGTGTCAGGGCTTCGCAAAGATGCTCTCATTCGAACTTGGAACTAAATATAAACGATCTTCCTCCAATGTCAAGCCGATTTCGGCGGAATTTTTGAAAAGAGCGTTTTGAAGAAAGCAATTCGTTCGTTCAACTGCTCCGCCGGTCCGTCATTCATGAGAACGAAATCGACTTTTGCTCTCAGTGCATCGTCGTCGAGCTGGCGTTGCATTCTTTTCCGTACAGCGCTCTCCTCCATCCCGTCCCGCTCCATTACTCTCCGCGCGCGCAACTCTCCACCTGCCACAACGCCGATCACATAGTCCAGTTTTTTTTGGAGTCCCGATTCGTACAACAATGCCGCCTCAACGATCCAAAAAGGGACTCCCGTCAGCCCGCTGCCGAATTCTTCAACAGCCTTGATTACGCGTGGGTGGACAATCCGGTTGAGCTTCTTTAGTTTTTCCGGATTCGAAAAAACTTCATCCGCAACAAACGGTCGATCCAATGTGCCGTCAGTCTTGTATGCCTTGTCGCCGAGGAGCTTCCGGATCTGTTTTCGGACATCTGCATCGTTGTCGCTCAGTGCGTGCGCGCAGGCGTCCGCTGAAAAGACCGGGATCCCCGCCTGCTCAAAAATCCGGCAGACGGTGGATTTGCCGCTGCCAATTCCACCTGTAACACCAATGCGCAGCATGAGTGGATAGCTCTCTAAAAAAAGAGGCCCCGCTGGACGGGGCCCCGTCATCTAAACTATTTTGCAAAGGCGACTGCGCGCACTTCCCGAATCACTATCACCTTGATTTGACCGGGATATTCCATCTCCTGCTGTATCTTCATGGCGATATCGTGGGACAGCTGATCTGCCATAGCGTCATCCACTTTATCATGTTCCACGATGACACGAATCTCGCGGCCAGCCTGGATTGCGTAGGTTTTCGCGACTCCCTGGAACGACTGGGCAAGCGATTCCAGCTTCTCAAGCCTTTTCACATAGCCTTCGACGGATTCGCGCCGGGCACCCGGTCGGGCGCCACTGATCGCATCGGCCGCCTGCACAAGAGCCGCAATCGGATGCTCCATGGGGATGTCTTCATGGTGCGATCCGATGGCATTGACTACGATCGCATGTTCATTGAACTTCTTTGCGAGTTCGTATCCGAGCAGTGCATGGGGACCTTCAATACTCCGATCGACCGTTTTTCCGATAACGTGCAGCAGGCCGGCTCTTTTGGCCAGATTCACTTCTATTCCAAGCTCGGAGGCCATGATGCCGCAGAGATAGGAGACTTCGATGCTGTGCTGGAGAAGATTTTGTCCGTAGCTGGACCGGTATTTCATCCGTCCGAGGTGTTTGATTACCTCGGGATGCCCGCCCGGAAGACCGACTTCAAGGAAAGCGTTTTCGCCAACGCGTACAACTTCTTCCTCCAGCTCCTTTTGCACTTTTTCGACGACTTCTTCGATGCGTGCCGGATGAATACGGCCGTCTGCAATTAAGCGCTCCAAAGAAACGCGTGCCACTTCTCTCCGGAATGCATCAAAACCGGAAAGGATGACGGCTTCCGGTGTGTCATCCACAATGACATCGACACCCGTTGCTGCTTCAAAAGCGCGAATATTGCGTCCCTCCCGGCCGATAATGCGACCTTTCATCTCGTCGCTCTGGATGTTCAGGACACTCACCGTAGTTTCAACGGCATGATCGGCAGCGGATCGCTGAATGGCCTGGACGATGATCTTCTGCGCCTCCTTCTTAGAATCGTCGCGCGCCTTATCACGGACGTCCTTCAGCATCTGAGCTGCCTCTGTTTTGGCTGCATTCGTCATATTTTCGATCAACAGACGCTTTGCCTCATCGCGTGACATCCCCGAAGCACGTTCCAGCCGAGTTGTCTCTTCGACAACCATCTTCTCAAGTTCTTCCAACCGCTGCTCAACAGTCTTATTTTTTGCTTGAACGTCACGCTGGAACTGATTTAATTCCCGCTCTTTCTTGTTAAGGAGCTCAACCTTTCTGTCGATGTTCTCGTCTCGGCTTTCCAGTTGCTTTTCATATGCCTGCTGCTTGCTTCGCTTCTGATTGGCCTCAGCATCGAACTCCTGTTTCTTCTTGTACCACTCGTCCTTGATCTCAATCATCTTCTCCCGGGCGAGCGCTTTCGCGTCGCGTTCGGCGTCAACAATGATCTTTTTTGCCCGTTCTTCGGCATTCATCAGCTTGTTCTGACCGGCTTTGGAATTGAGGTACCACCCGAGATAGAACGCACCCGCGGCAATGACGATCATGGAGAGAATTACCACGATCTGAACCATATTACTTACTCCTTCATAAGAATGATCATAACTTCTCGGCAAGAGAACGCCACAGAGGGCACCGTCCCATCCCGAACGGCTCCCCCGTGGGATCTATTACCATTGCAGCAAATCTTTGATTCTTCCCTCGCAGCACTTGCAAATTATTCCCCCAAAAATAAAAAATCCGCCCATCATCCCTAGACAAGTTATGTAAAGAACCTCTTACCTAACATGGTGGGTGCCTGCCTAATCGTTTCTTACTTCCACTGTTCGCTATCCCGGCAAGCCGGAAAATCCGAAGATTTATCGCGAAATCGATCGATGAATCACCGATCAATCGAGGCCTGTAATATGACGGTTATGAGTCAGACTCCCATATAGTACAATTGTCAGGTTCTTTAATATGTTTGGCTATGGCTGACGGTGCGGACTATTTTCTGCACACTTACGGTTCGGTCTGAAGCGATGTATCGAGGTAATTGGAAATCTTGATGATTTCGTTCTCAAATTCAGACACGATTTCTTTATTCTTCTCCCGTTCTTTCAGTAGATCTTCCGTAATATTCAATGCGGCCAGGACGGAGATCGTCAACGGAGGCTGCTCAGGAATCTTGTCGTGGATAGTCGTTATCATTGAGTCAACATATCCGGCGACTTTTTTCGTGAACTCTTCACTCTCGCCCCGGAGCGGATACTCCGAGCCGAAAATCTTTACCCGTAC
>JAPLFO010000141.1 GCA_026390635.1 Ignavibacteriales bacterium | reverse complement strand
AATTGCAGCCGCTCCTCATCCGTGAGGACGATAGCCTTTTTGGGACGTCCAGTAATCATGGGTCACCTCCAAAATATATGATTGACCCATGATAGTAAAGAGATTGAACTTAATCAAGTTATTTATGTTACACAACACTAGGGCGTTCTCGAGAATCCATCATTCGCCTCAAAGATTCCGAGACCCCAAAAAAAGATTTGGGGAGAGGGAGAACAATTGAACAAGTCCGTCATTGGCATCAGATCATTGCTCCAAAATTCTTTCCAGATCGGAAAGAACTTTATGGGGACCGACATACTTCCCGCCCACATAGCTGTCGGAGAGCACTTCATCGTTGCCGTTGAGCAGTACAAGGCATGGAATTCCCGGGCCGGAGAATCTTTTTTCTATGGCCCCGGCTCCTTCTGATTTCCATTGAAGAGCAAGCCAGGGCATTTGGGTCTCTGCCATATAACTCATCATCTCCCGGGCACTGCGATCGTTGCTTATAAAGAGTATCTCAAATTTCTCCCCTCCTCCTTTTTGATTATAGAATTGGACGAGTTGCGGAGTGAACACACGACACGGCGGACACCAGTGCCCCGAGAAAAAGACAAGAACAAACTGTTTCGTTGTCAGTCTTGTTCGTTCAGCCGGTTGGGCATCTGATGTGCCGAGTCCGGATGCGTTTTCATCAAGAAATGGATGAAGGAATTGTCCCGAATACGATTTTCCGGAACTCTGTGATGATGCACCGGTGGCGGCGGAACTTCTCGATAGTTTGTGAGTTGGAACAGGAACGGGTTCTTTGTTATTGAGAAAAGACCATTTGCCGGTGCTTTCCAGCTTGACTGCCCGCCCGTCATAAATAACGGCCCGTCCATCTTCGGGCGGGGATTTGTCAACAAAGAACCAAATACCCGATTTTTTTAGAACAACCGAGCGCCCATCGTCACTCGTTGCCCTGAAATCCTGTGACAAAGCGGCACCGGCATTGATCGCGGTCAAGCAAACGATGATCAAAAATAATTTCTTCATTGGAGTGGCTCCATATCTTGTTCCATATGTGTTTGCCGCTTTGCGCGCTGGCGCGGTGTGAATATCTATTTGAACCCTATAGCTGTATCACTTGTGCGTGACGTTGTCCACCCCGCGGGCACTCTGTTGCGCAAATAGAAAAGCCCCCGCCAGCTTTCGCCGTGGAGGCTTCTTCATTCTTTCATACATCCAACGCAGGAGTCGCCGCAGGGTCTGCCAACCTCATTCCTTCTACGCAAAGTTATGACAAATATGTCTCCATGTCAATATCAGTCAGTCTCTCATATGGTTCCCACGGCGAATATACCGCAAAGATCTGTGAGCCGCTCATCGCCGGTTCAGGACGACGATCGTGATGTCATCCGATTGTGGAATTGGGCCGGCATGATGTTTCACCGCATCCACGATTTGCCCAATAATCGTCTCTGGAGATTCCGTCCGGCAACGGAGCAGCAGAGACGCCAACCGTTCTTCTCCGAATTGCACTCCCTCGCCGTTCATCGCTTCTGTCACACCATCGGAATACATGACGAGCGTGTCGCCCGGTGCGAGAACTGTTGATTCCTCTTCATACCGGAATTCCGGAAGCATGCCCAGCGGGATTCCGCCGGTTGCGAGCCGCCGGACATTTTTTCCGTTCGAGAGCAGGCAGGGTGGATCCTGTCCTGCGTTTGAAAAAGAGAGTGTATGGCTTTCTGAGTTGAGTATTCCATAGAAGAGCGTGGCAAATTTTTCCGGACTTGTGCTTTGAAATAGCAGGCGGTTGGAACGTTCGAGGCATATTTTCGGAGATTCGACGTTGAGCGTCTGGCTGCGAAGGGTGGCTTGGAGATTCGCCATAAGAAGAGATGCGGGAAGTCCTTTGCCGGAAACATCGCCAAGACAGATCGCAAGACGGTGTTCATCGATAGGAATAAAATCAAAATAGTCGCCACCGACAACCTGCGCCGGAATCGTTCTTCCCAGGAGGCGGTAGCCGGAGATATCGGGGGATTTGTCCGGGAGGAGCTGCGCCTGGATCTTTGAGGCAAGACGCACTTCCTCCTGCATCCGCATGAGCGCTTGTTCCTTCTCATTGAGACGCGCATTTTCGACAACCTGTGCGGATTGGCCGGCAATGATAGCCAGCAGACGCTGGTCATCGTCAGAGAATTTCTTCTTTTCCTTTTTATTGTAGATAGTGATGACCCCGCGCAATTCCGATTTCATCATCATCGGCACGGAGAGGAGAGAATGAACTGAAGCGTCCCAATCCACTGCACTGAAACGGTCGTCGTTACGGGGATCGTTGATGACGAGCGGTTTCTTATGAATCTGCATCCAGCCCAGGAGCGCCTGACTGAAATGATGCATCTCCTGACCAGTGGAGCTTACCATTGTTCGGACAAGGGTTCTCATCGAATCCTGTCCCTGTTCTTCAAAGAGCGTTACGACTCCCTGTTCGGCATTCAGTGCCCGAATTGAACGCCGGACAATCGTCTGAATAATTTCTTGAGAACTGAGCGAAGCGCCGATGGCTCGTGCGAGATCGTTGAGAATGGAGAGCTCTTCAACGGCACGCTTCAGCTGCTCGTTCTCTTCCTGCAATAACGTGGTTGAAACGGTTGTTGACATATGGCCTCAGTTCAGAAAAGAGTGTCAGACGTCCTGCGCAGTTTCAGCCTGCGATGCGTTGCATAATTATTTCTCCACCCCTGATAGATCCAGAATGAATGCATATTTCAGCGCGGTAAGTTTCTGCCGTTCAAATCGTCCGGACTCACCGCCGTGACCGGCACCCATGTTACACTTAAACAGTACGGGGTTTTTACTTCTGTTGTGTTCCCGCAGCTTTGCCACCCACTTTGCAGGCGAAAAATACGGAACTTGCGTATCGTTCAATCCGCCCGTTGCCAGAATTGCTGGATAGACGGCGTCCACAACGTTGTCATATGGAGACCAGGTCATCATATAATCGTAGCACTTTTTTGCATTTGGATCGCCCCACTCGTCATACTCGAGCGTCGTCAGCGGCAGACTGGCGTCAAACATGTCGGTAATGACGTCGGTCCATGGCACTTCAGCAAGCACGCCCCGGAAGAGATCAGGCCGCATATTCGTGACGGCACCCATGAGCATGCCGCCGGCGCTTGCACCATTGATGAAGAGTTTTTCCGGGGATGTATATTTTGCATTCACGAGGAATTGCGCGCAATCGATAAAATCATAAAATGTATTTTTCTTTTTCAGTACCTTGCCGTTTTCATACCACGCGCGTCCAAGTTCCTGCCCTCCCCGAATGTGGGCAATACCGTAGATAAATCCTCTGTCCAGCAGGCTGATCACCGAGCGGTTGAACGCAGGATCAGTACTATTACCGTACGATCCATAGGCATAGTTTTTTTCTTGTAGACAATCGTCACAGGAACTTTTGCTCCATCCCGTGCCGGCGCCCAGATGCGTTTTGTTTCATACAATGATTCATCGTACCCTCCGCCGACGGCCGCTTTTTTCAGGACCTTCCGTTCTTTCGTGCGGAGATTGTACCAGTACTCTGTTTCCGGCTGTGTGAGAGATGTATATGTGTACCGGATGCTGTCAAGATCATCAGCATCGGTGGCAGCAGACATCGCTGCAACAAACGCTTGTTCTCGAAAATCGACGGGGTACGATGATCGCGTGCTCCTATCCATAATAAGGATGTGAGACAGCGCATTCATTTTCTGCTGGGCCACGATGTAGTTCTTGAAGACAACGGCATTCTCAAGCAATGCCTTTGTATTATGCGGAATAATGTCCGTCCAATTGGATGCGACGGGATTGCTGAGCGGAGCTTTCACGAGTTTGAAATTCTTTGCGCTTCTGTTGGTCAGAAGAAAGAGATCTTTTCCCTCGCAGCCGGCTACAGAATAGAGAATGTCCGGTTTCCGGGGCTGAATGAGTATCGGAGATTGATCGGGATGGTCTGCATCGAGAAAACGGCATTCAGTGCTGAGAGTGCTTCCCGATGTAATGATCAATCGTTCGTTGTGGCGAGTGGACGAGAGTCCCACACCGAAGGTGCTGTCCTTTTCGGTATAGACGACGGCATCATCCTTCGGATCGGTGCCCAAACGATGCCTCCGCGCCTGATAGGGACGGACGGTGGGATCGTTGACAACGTACACTATGGTGGCATTGTCATTGGCCCACTCGTATGCGCCGGACGTGTTGGCCAGCACTTCCTTCGCCACAGCACCGTCCACAAGATTCTTCACATAGGCAACACACCTCCGGTCCCCGGCGGTATCGACACCATACACCAGCCGAAGGTTGTCCCTGCTGACGGAATATCCACGCACCATGAATATCTGGTGTCCTTTTGCGAGCGCATTGACATCCAGAAAGATCTCTTCCAGCGCACTGAGCATTTCCTTCTTGCGGCAATAGAGCGGATACTGTTTGCCCTCTTCGTACCGCTCATAGTACCAGTATCCGTTTTTTTTGACGGGAAGTGACTCATATTTCTGTTCGATGCGCGCGACGAGTTCATCATAGATGGTCTTCTGCAATGCCTCGGTATGTTTCATCATCGATTCAACATAGGCGTTCTCCGCCCGCAGGTGGCTGAGCACAGCCGTATCCCGCGGATTGTTCAGCCAGAAATAGTCATCCGTTCTTGAGCTTCCATGCTCGGTAAATGTTTTAGGAATCTTCGCGGTGAACGGCGGCTGTGGTTGAGCATACAGGAGCGAACAGACGATGAAGAACCCGAGGATTGTGAACTTCTTGATCATGCTATACCTCCTATGGTGAAGAAATAAAACCTTGCGCTATCTTTCTGTTCTTCTACGCTGTCTGAAGGACGCGCAGAGTCTTATGCCTCATGTGTCTAGTGCCATTTCAATTAAGTGACCTTGCATTTTCATTTACTGGACGTCATGCTGAGCAAGGCCGCGAGCTCTCCCTCGACGCGCTTCGCTTGCTCGGGATGACGCTCGCGGCCGCGTCGAAGCATATCCCCATTCAGACAAAACACAAGATTACTTTTTGGAGGCGGCACTAGTTTCACCGGCCAACGCCCTCACTTGATCAGATTGTCGATGATGAAATATCTTGTATGGGTTTGAAATTCTGTATACACCAGTTTGTTGCCACAGACGGTGAATGCGTAAAGCCCGCTATAACCAACGCCAAAACCCGGAGGCACATTTTTAACCCGTTCGGATCTCCCGCCCGGCAGCTTCAATCGATACATTGCACCTCCGATTGCGGTAAGATAGTAGATGTCGCCCCCCTCCAACGATCGGGCCCAACGCAAGGGCATCGGCTTTACGAGCGATGTTGCCTTTGCCGCTCCGTTCGATTGATACGACGACATAGTCGCGATCCACAGCCCCTTGCCTGCCTTCCGGTAATCAGCAAGCACGACATATTTATTGTTCAGCACAGGATAAGCAAAGACCGAATCTTCCGGCGTTCTTTCATAATGATCCGAACCGATGGAATAGAGGTATGAACGCATATCCTGCTTCACCATCAGCTGTTTTGCATTCCACCACCACGCGAGAGTCCCGGCCATTAGTTGTCTCTGCCCGCCCGGACGAGAGGGATCGACAATATAGATATGTACTGAATCCTTCAAATCGTTTATGCGGGTGGCCGAATATTCGATCTGCGCATCATCCGGGGACCATGAAAGCGAGAATTTCGCGTTGACGTCATCTGTTATCTTTCGAATATTTTTTCCGTCTCTATCGGCAATACAGATGCTAAAACTTAAACTGTAAGCGTCTTGATCCTGTGCGGCAAACGCAATGAACCTCCCGCTATTGGAAACTGCCGGAGAACTCCGTAAACGGTCTCCGGGTGAAAGCTGCCGGACGGTCCCGCTTGCCAAATCCATCGATTTCACCGAACCTACTGACTGCATTTCACTATAAAGAAGGCGCTTTCCATCCTTTGATATGCCTGTCGGGAAATGTGGTCCGGCTCCGCGGGTTATTTGTTGCGGCTCTCCGCCTTGCTCAGAAATCATCCAGAGGTTGACGCTGCCGCCTCTATCCGATGCATAAACTATCTTCCCAAAAGGAGTCCATCTGACGTCGTCCACAAATTTCTTGTCGAACGTAAGTCTCCGGTCGGTTCCCTTTTCTAGATCACTCACCATGATCTCGCTAAATCCTTCAGCAAAGGTTTTCGTCCATGCGACATAGCGTCCATTCGCGGAAAGATCATAGGCCCACCGTGTTCCCGAGAAAGCAGTGTCCGCAAAAAGAGATTTTTGATCAGATCCATCCAACGCATACGACCATAGTGTACATATAACTTGAAATAGGCTGCATTTCATAGCTGTCAGGTAAAGAATCCGTTTTCCCCCATCACAAAATCCACAGACCCCAACAACATTTGTCTTAATGACCTTGCTGATTCCCCCTATGGGAGTCACAACAAGTTCTGAGACACCCGCAAAAGAAGTGCGCTTATACGCAATGGTTCCTTCATCCGGAGAGATGGACACACCAGAAATAGATCTGCTTGAGTCATTCGTTATTCTTATCGGCTGGCGTGTACTTACATTCATCATGTAGATATCGAATTTCCCTTGATCATCCGCTGCCGGGAAAACGATAGAATTGCCGCTCGCCGACAGACTGCCATACATTACATCCTGGAACGGGATCTGCAGATCCAATATTTTCATGTCCGGATTAAGCTGCGGACCGTGTGAAAGGAAGACGATTGCAGCCGCCGCACATGCGATGAAAACGGCTGCGAGCAGGATGATAGCGAATCGCTTCCTCGATCGGCGGTGAATATTTTCCGAAGATTCGCCCATTCCTTCAGGATGATGCGCGACGGGCGCTGTTCGAAAAACCCGACCTGTATCCTTCTTCAATCGCCGCAGATCGATCACCATTTCCGCCACCGATTGGTAGCGCTCATCCGGTTCCTTCTCCAGCGCGCGGTTCAGGATATGCATTAACTCGGAAGAAGCTTCGGGCAAATATTTTTGTACGGGCCTCGGCTCTTCATTGACGATGGAATACATCATCGCCGCTTCGTGTTCCCCCCGGAACGGCAAATGGCCGGTCAGCATCTCGTAGAGCACCACCCCGAATGAAAAGATATCACTGCGCGTATCGACGTCCCCGCTTTGAATTTGCTCCGGAGCCATATAGGCCAATGTTCCCGCCGTACTCATGGTCTTCGTCAGCCTCAGCGATCCTTTCAACTTGGCCAGCCCAAAATCCATCACCTTGATCTGATTCTTTGCGTTCACCATGATGTTGTCGGTCTTCACATCGTGGTGGACAACCCCTTTGCCGTGGGCCTCCTGCAGCACTTCGCCGATCTGTATTGCGTATTCGATGGCTGTCTGCATTTTCTGGATAGGTATCAGCTGCCTCAGCGTCTTGCCATCGATACATTCCATTACAATGTACTGTTGATCAGGATCCAGACAGATATCATGGATGGTGCAGATGTTCGGATGGTTCAAGGCCGAGGCTGACCGCGCCTCCTGCAGAAATCTGGCCTGATCATCCGGCGTTGCTGCGAGGTGATGGGGGAGGAATTTCAATGCCACATCACGATCGAGTTTGGTGTCATGGGCTTTGTAAACGACGCCCATCCCGCCTTCGCCGAGTTTTTCGAGGATCTTGTAGTGTGATATTGTTTGACCGATCATCTGAAACACCTTCCACCTGCAGTTATTTTTTCTAAAATCATATTGCGAGAAATTGTATTGCCGATTACTGTATAGTTATCCGCTTCAATTCTGGAAATCTCGGCTAACGACTCCGAAGGAGTCGGATACTGAAGGTCGGGGCACCGCCCCGACTACGATTGTCCATGTCTCTTCCTTCACCCTGAAGGGGTGCAATATCATCATTCGCCTCAAATATTCAACCCCTTCAGGGTTGTTATCATACCGGCAGATCTAATCCGAGGGCGTTGCCCTCGGTTGGAATATACATCCCCTTCGGGGATGTATTGAGCCTGATGATGCGATTAATTACTGTAGATGGCACCTCCCGTTTCGCGCGGGGCTTGCCGAGGATTTCAAGATGAAGGATTGTCTTGCCGATCATCGTCACTTCTTGGTTCTCTGCATTGATTTTAGAAAACCTGGCAATCTACCCCGAAGGGGTTTGATACCGGAGGACGGGGCAATGCCCCGACCATAATTTTCCACGTTTTTTCGTTAACCCTGAAGGGATGAAATATCATCAATCCCAGACATACCTTTCGTCATATTGCACGCCATACTCTTGGAGGAATACTCGATACTCATCCTGAAAAGTCTTCACTCTGTGATGATCTTCCTGCCCAGCAATATAACGTCTTACACGTTCAACTTCAGACTGTCCCACCGAAAACACGCCATACCCGTTTTGCCACGCAAACTTCGAGAGATTTTCTCCTTTTGTCTTTATCCATTTGGAGGATCCCCGCTTGATCTCACCAACGACCTTCGCGATTGCGAGATTGCGTGATAGGGCACAAAGAATATGCACGTGGTCAGCAGCTCCTCCCACCGTCAGTACCATACATTCCAATTTGTTGCACGTCCCTCCAAGATACGCGTGCATTTCGCAGCGAATACCCTTGTCCGCGAGACATGGACACCGGTTCTTTGTAGAAAAAACTATGTGAACTAAAACTCTCGCAAGTGATTGTGACATGTTTCCTCCCCTTGAGTGTGTAACCCTTTCAGGATATGTGAACAATGAGTTTGATGTACTGAGGGCGCTGCCCTCGGTTGATATCTAAGTCTCATTTGGAGATAAGTGGAACCGGATAATGCGACTGAGTCAAGATACTTCACTACCAAGACAACACCTCGCGATTTTTCGAACCACTCAAGGATCTTATAACGAACTGACAACTTTCACTTCTGCGGCAGCCCTTCCAGTATCCAGATATCTGATTTGTAATCTACCGCTGTTGTGACAATACTCTTCCCATCTGGTGCGAGACAGCCGAACAATGTAAACGTGGATGGTGTTGAAAACATGATATCATCTTCATATTCAGCTATTTTTTTACTTCTGCCCGTTTTGACATCGACGGCATGCAGCCGCGCACCACGGCCTGCGGAACCGGCAACGAATATGGTTCCCCCGTCTCTGGACCAAACCAAGAAATATTGATCTGCATCTGCGACTTCCGGACTGGCGATTATTCTTCTCGTCTTTCCGTCGGAAGAGATCAGAACAATGTTTTTCCCTATCCCACATGCAATCCATTTGTTGTCAGGCGACCAGTTTACCCAGCCGCGAATACTGTCCGATCTTGATAGAAAGAAGGGTCGTTCTTGAGCCCCCACTTTCGCTATGACGAGTTTTTCCGATTCCTTTTCAAGAATATTAGCAGCAAGATGCTTGCCGTCCCAGGACCAGGAGCAGTTATCTTCCCAATAGTCTCCTGACAATACACGCGTTGGCTTACCTCCTTCAGTAGATGTCACATATATCCTTGACCCGCATTCTTTTGAACTGTGTAAAAATGCAACTCGGTTGCCGTCCGGAGAAATAGTAGCAGCCCTGATTTCCTGGCCGGTATAATTCGGAAAGTCTTTCTTTGTAATGATCGGCCGCACATCAACGCCATTCATTCTCAGCCAGATCTCATTGTCGCCTGATCGGTTGCTTATGTAGATAGCCTTATTGCCTGCACTGGTGTAGGACATAGACCTCTCATCTCGTGACGAAGCCATGATGAGTTTCGGCCGGGAGCCATCCAGGGGAAGCTGAATGATATTGTAATTCTCCCGTTGGACCGTCACAACGATGCGTTCTCCATTGGGCGAGATATTCGGTGACATAAATCTTTCCTCGATTGCTGACGTCAGCTGTCGCACCGTCCCTGTCTCTCCGTCGCCGATCATTAGAACTATATCGTTTGATAGCAAGATGTGCCTTGAATCGGGCATCCACGAAAACGACGGAGGGTACGAGAAGTTGATCCCCTCAAACATCTTCACTGGTTTGGCATTTTTGCCATCAGGCCAGGGAAGAATCCAGAATACCCTCCCTTTTCCTGCCGGCTCCCAGGTCGAGAGACCAATTCTCTTGCCGTCAGGCGAGAACGCAATGAAGTTTGGAGTAAAGCCAACCGGACGTTCGAACGGCGCTGGATAATATCGTCGCCCCACGGTGTCATTGACGGATGCAATATAAACAGTGGAAGAATCCCGTTGGTTGTTCCAGTACGCAATTGTCTTTCCGTCGGGGGAGATTGTTGCAGCTTCTGCTGAACTGAGTATTCTTTTGGCTTCGCCTCCGGCCAGTCCGATTGAATACAGGCAGCGCTTTGAAATGAAATAGATCAGATTGCCGTCTGGTGACCAAAACGGCTGTGAGGCGTTTTGGGCTTGATTGGTGATCCTTGAAGGAAGTGGGCTATCGAGGTTTTTAATAAAAATCTGAAAAACCCCTTCAACTTTCTTTGCATATGCAATGCTTTTTCCATCCGGAGACCAGGCCGGTTGAACTTCCTGTTCGGGATCAGTGGCAATTGGTGTGTATTGGTATTTTGAGAGGTCCAGTTCCTCCGGCGCTGTAAAATGAATCACGGCGAGTGCCGCAAATGACAGAGCAAGCAGGCCAATAATGAAAATTGCGGACCATTTTTTTTCAACAAGCAAGAACCCCCGTGACTCTTGTGCAGAGCGTTCGACTTGAGCCGCGGTGTGAGGTGCGGATAACTTCGTGTGCGATCTCGCTTCACCGGCTATGACTCCAAGCTTCCTCCTCACTTCAGCCGCTGATTGGATTCTCTCGTTCGAATCCTTTGCAAGACATTCCAGGATCAACGCATTCAAATCCGGAGGGATGTTCGAGATCGGAGAAACTTCAACATTTACGATCTCATAAGTGAGCGCTGCCGCATGCACGCCTTTGAATGGAGAGTGGCCGGAAAATAGCTCATAAAGTACTATGCCGAGCGAAAATATATAAATATATCCGCGCGATGATCACAGTCCTGCCCCAGCACCTGCTCCGGTGCCATATAGCCAGCAGTGCCGGATGTTGATCCTGCCTGTGTAAACTTCGATCCGCCCCGCAGTCTGGCCAGTCCGAAATCCATGATCACGACGATGCCGTCCCTGCGGACCATGATGTTTTCCGGCTTGATGTCGCGATGGACCACACCATGCTCGTGTGCGGCACTCAGGCCTTTTGCAATCTGTTCAGCAATTGCGAGAGATTGTTTATGACTTAGGGTCGCCTGAACATCTTTGAGCGTTTTCCCGTCCACATATTCCATGACAATGAATGTCTGACTCTCACCCGTGACGGGATCGCTTGCCTCTTCGATACCATGGATGGTGCAAATATTCGGATGGTTGAGAACCGCTGCAGACTTGGCTTCCTGGATGAATCGTTTCTTGTCCGATTCATTTGCAACCAGATGGCGTGAGAGGAACTTGAGTGCGACATCCCGATCGAGCTCGGTGTCGTGGGCTTTGTAGACGACGCCCATCCCGCCTTCACCGAGCTTTTCGAGGATCGCATAGTGAGAGATTATTTGGCCGATCATAAGACAATTGCTCCGCTAGTACTTCGAAGAATCATTTCGCATTTGAATATCAACCCCGTCAGGGGTGGCAAGTTTGTAGATTCTCACCAGCATCAATACTCCAACTCCGTAGGAGTGACATATTCTTCGCGTCAATTCATATCGGCGTATTTCACTCCTACGGAGTTCGACTGGCATTGATATGCTTTGACTATAAACATTCCACTCATAACGGAGTGGACTTGATTGCAGATATCACTTCTGCGGCAGCCCTTCCAGCATCCAGATATCCGATTTGTAATCTACCACCGTCGTGACGATACTCTTTCCATCCGGCGCGAGACATCCGAATAATTCATAAAACCATTGGGCTGAGAAAACAATTTCATCCCCGTACTCGGCGATTTTTCTGCTCCTGCCCGTTTTGACGTCAACGGCATGCAAACGGGCACCGCGTCCCCGGGAGCAGGCAACATAAATGGTCGCCCCATCTTTGGACCAAACCAGAAGATATTCGTCCGAAGCTCCGATCTCCGGACTGGCAATTATTTTTCTCGATTTTCCATCGGGTGAAATCAGCACGATATCATGTCTTAGACCGGAAGCGATCCATTTGTTGTCTGGCGACCAATTTAGCCAACCGCGCAGACTATCAACGTCTGCAATAAACCGCGGCGGCTCCTGCGATCCCACAAGCGCAACACCGAGTTTGAGAGCACCTTTTTCGGTAACATAGGCGGCAAGATATTTGCCGTCCGAAGACCAGGCACAATTCTGCTCGTCAGTCTCTCCGGAAAAGACACGTGTCGGTTTCCCTCCATCGGTGGATGTAATAAACGTCCTGCCTCCAAATTCTTTTTGGGAAAATGAAAACGCAATACGGCTGCCGTCTGGAGACATTGTCGCGGCGACAATTCTGGGATGTTCAGCATTGGGAAAATCTTTTTTCGTTATTATTGGCCGGATGTCGGTACCGTTGATTGCCAGCCAAATTTCGTCTTCTCCTGAACGGTCGGTGATGTATATCGCCTTGTCGCCTGCGCGAGACCAGGACATTGATTTTTCATCGCGCGACGACGCCATGACGTTTCTCGGCTGAGAACCATCTAGAGGAAGCTGAATAATATTGTAATTCTCACGCTGAACCGTCGCAACGATCCGCGTTCCGTCCGGCGAGACGCTAATGTGCCGGATTCCTTCATCAATGAGTGGAAATACTTGCCGCATCTTTCCCGTTTCTGCTTCGCCGATCCATAACTTCTTCCTATTAGACAACAGAATATGCCGTGAATCAGGCATCCAGGCAAACGATACGGGATCCTGGAACAGGGCACCCTCAAACGCCTTGAATGGTTTAGCTCCTTCTCCGTCGGGCCACGGAAGAATCCAGAATTGGGCTCCTCTCCCTCCGCTTCTATACGTTGATAACCCGATTCTCTTGCCATCAGGCGAGAACTGGATATAATTTGGGTACCAGCTGCCTCCAATTTCGAACGGAGCCGGTTCATACTTTCGCCCTGTCGTATCATTAACTAAGGCAATATAGACCGAGGAGGTACCATTCTGAAAACTCCAATATGCGATTGCTTTCCCGTCGGGAGAGATCGTAGCAGCGTACACCGAACGCAATAATTTTCGATGTTCCCCTCCGGCCAAACCGATTGAGCAGAGGTTCCGGTTTGAGATAAAATAGACGAGATTGCCGTCATGTGACCAAAATGGTGTTTCCGCGTTTGAAACCAGGTTTGTAAGCTTCGAGGGTAACGGACTATCGAGATTCCTGATGAATACTTGAAAGATTCCGTCCACCTTCTTCGTATAAGTAATGCCTTTTCCATCAGGAGACCACGCGGGTTCTGTTTGCGGTTCAGCGTCGGAGGCGATGGGTGTAAATTGATATTTCGAGAGATCAAGATTCTCCGGTTCAGCGAAATGAATCACGGCAAGCACTGCAAATGACAGAGCAAGCAGGCCAATGGCGGCAAGCAGCCACTTCTTTCCAGCAAGGAAGAACCCTCGTGACGCTTGTGCAGAATGTTCAGATTGAGGCGCGGTGTGATGTGCAGATGACTTCGTGTGCGATCGCGTCTCACCGGTGATGACTCCTAGTTTCCTCCGCACTTCTGCCGCTGATTGGATTCTCTCATTCGGATCCTTCGCCAGACATTCGGAGACTAACGCGTCCAATTCGGGATTGATGTCTGATTTGATGCTGGAGATCGGTGGAGTATCAACATTCACGATCTCATAAGTGAGCGCTGCCGCATGCACGCCTTTGAATGGAGAGTGGCCGGAAAATAGCTCATAAAGTACTATGCCGAGCGAAAATATATCCGCGCGATGATCACAGTCCTGCCCCAGCACCTGCTCCGGTGCCATA
>JAPLFO010000001.1 GCA_026390635.1 Ignavibacteriales bacterium | reverse complement strand
TCGGCCTACGGCCTCCTTCCGTTCCTGGTGTCTGCGACAGGTGCTCTATGCGTGCTTGTATCATTTCTTCTTCTCCGCTGCCCTCGATTGTGAGCTACATCATTATACATGTTTTTGTCTCATCAATATAGGCAAAGAGGGTAGTGACTAAAACAAAAACGGAACAAACATTTTTGTCTTCGTCATATACTCTTTGTAGGATGATCCAAAGTGCCGGACACACTCAACTTCATCTGCCTTCGCCGTGGCCACCAAGCAAAGCGTAGCCGCTGCAACTAGGCAAACTGAAAACCAAGCAAGCTCTTTCAGGAAGGCTCCCCATGCAAGAAACAACAATGATCCATACAGGGGATGGCGGATATATCGATATATTCCATTCGTCACAAGACTCGAGGTCTTTTCAAACTTCATCAATGTATCGTCTTGACGCTCGCTAGTAGGTTTGCCGACTGTTAATATCATGTGGACTCCCTGCTCTAGCAGGACCAGAGATACAAACAAGAAGACCCACGAAACGATTTGAAGAATCGAAAATGGATCAAGGAACCATGCGCCAATATTGACAAGAATGAGCGCGAGGATAGCCTCCCATGCAAAAAATCTATAGAAACCATGAGAGCCGACTACGCGCAGCGACTTCCACGAGATGGCGAGAAATCCACTAGAAATTCCAGCAAACAACAGCAATTTTAGCACAACACTATTCATTTCTGCGTTCTAGCGATTTCTAAATAGCAAGATAGGATTATCAATATTTTCTGATCGGATCATAACCCATTGCAATGAATCCCCGATTTTCATCTTCTTGAGTTCTGCTAGACTTTTTTGCCCCTGCACATTTCCTAGCTTTTTGATTCTTTGCGTATAGCCAGGCATTAGTATAATTGCAAAAATTATTATCCCAATGATTACCAAAACAATATACATCATTCACCTTTTTTTATTCTACTCTACATCGGCCTAACGGACTGGAGTTAACCGGCAGCGCGGTTTTCAGCGAGCAGGCTTGCAGACTTTTCATTTGTTGACTATTCATTTCGAGATTCGCCATAATTCCCTTTTATGTAATGCCTGCGATGCTGTCGCGCTGCCAGGTTGAGCGGGTGGTTAGGCGGCAACTACTTTGTCGGTAAATCCCATCTATGTATGGATCTATGTGAGAGCATTTGCCAACGTCCCCCGCGTATTGCGTAGACGCGAACATAGGATATTCCATACCGTGATTCACCAATTCCTTTATGGCTCCGAACATGTAGTCGGCCAGTAACAAGCGCAACATCGCCATGCTGCTCAATTTCAAGCGAATCCAGATGACGTTCGATGTATGAAATGCGTTGAACATTTGTCAGCCACTCGGCCTTATTCTGTACAAGCCCGGTACCGTGGGTGAATCGGAAGTCAGTCGCATAAACGGTGTCAAGAAAAGCAACATCTCCTCGAACCACAGCAGACTCAATTTCTGATTCCAGCGCTAGAAGCTGATTGCTGACATTCTGTGCCGTTTTTGGCGCCACGATGTTTTGAGCGCAGACTGGCAATAGCGCCGTCATTATGAGTGTGACGAATGCGATTTGCTTTAACATTGAACCTCACTGAATCAAGAGATTGTTATTGCCGCCTAACGATTCCTATATTGCGAAAAAATACAGCAGCGGGGTAGTCCCACAAAGGAGATCGGCGCTCCCGCAATTTGATTCTTTGACTTCTGAAAATATTTTGAATACTTCGTCATGGTGTCTTATGATTTGTTCGGCTTTTAATATATTGCTATCAGTTGTGCTATGACAATCACTCGATTCCTGCCTTACTCAGTGCAAGCCGCAATTCTTCCTCACTTTGCATACCAACGTAATTGGTTGAGATCTCTCCCTCACCATCAATCACGAACACTGTCGGGAATGCTTCTACATTATAGAGCTTGAATATTTCATGTTGAACATCCTCGACCGTCGGAAATGTGAAGTTGTGAGCCTTGTTGAAATCCTGAGCGACCTTGGTGCCTTCATCGTTAACACCAAGAACCACCAGCCCTTTGTTCTTAAACTCCTTGTGAAGCTTTTCAATAAGAGGCAACTCTGCTTGGCAAGGCGGACACCAGCTTGCCCAGAAATCGAGCAGAACAACTTTCCCCCTCAAGTTATTTAGATTAACGACTCTCCCTTCAAGATCCTTAAGCGTAAAGTCGGCAGCTTCTACTGGTAGAAATACACCTAGTAGATATATTCCAAATCCGCCCAATATGATAAAAAAAGGGATTCGTGTCTCAGGCCATTGCTTAAAAATATAATATAGGGTATAGGGAATAACAAGTAGAGATAACAGCCCTTCCAAAATGGAATTCTTGAATGCTATTACACAAACCCATATTGCACCTGCTAGTATCACCATAACACCGATTGAAAGCAGCACTGTAACCTCCTTTTGTCCTCAGATACTTACATTATCGCGCGTTGCTAAAGCGCACCGCAATTTCCGTCAGGTGGGACCGCCTAACTTGAGCTAACCTGTCCGCAGGATCCCGGTGGAACGGCGCGGTGTCAATGCGTGCGCGATTCGCCCATGATTCTGAACTGCTGTTGATAAGTGACCCGTTGTTCCCTAATGTTTCTGGTCACAATTGCTCGCCGCTAGTGTTGTGTAACATAAATAACTTGATTAAGTTCAATCTCTTTACTATCATGGGTCAATCATATATTTTGGAGGTGACCCATGATTACTGGACGTCCCAAAAAGGCTATCGTCCTCACGGATGAGGAGC
>JAPLFO010000201.1 GCA_026390635.1 Ignavibacteriales bacterium | reverse complement strand
ATCGCCCGACACCTCAATGCTGACGTCCGGACTGATAGTCCCGTTGTTGATGATATTGTTGAAACGAATGAAGTTCGAGGCGCCGCCGCGACCAAGCGTTCCCTGCAGAGTTACTGTCCCTTCGAACGTCATATTCCCGCTCAAGAGTACCTGACCCGTTAGCGTTGGATTCCCTTTGCATGTGAGAAAGTGCAGATCTCCGTTGTTGATGACATTGATTGTGCCTGGGTTGATGATGACTACATCCCAAAGAAGTCCGAGGTTGAGATAACTCAGTGTCGGTCTGTTGATCCCATCCACAGTAATGTTGTGGCCCTGCATGTCCAGTGTACTCCAGGTCCCTTGCGCTTCGAAGCTCGTTGACGTCTTAAAAGTCAGATCGGTCCCCGCCTTGATGATCCCGAGTGTATCCGTGTTGAAGAAGTTGGTACCTTGAAATGAAGTGCCGGCAGATTGAGAGATCAACTGATCGGCCGTTCCCGTGAGATAGACGTAGTAGCAGTTCCAAACCCCGTTGTTGATGATGTTCCCCTTGATGTCCGGCATGGGGCTCTCTCCGAGTCTGTTCGCGCTGAACGCACCGTTGTTGGTGATATTGCCCCCGATTTTCAGCGTGGCATAGCCAACGAGCGCTGCACCTGCGTTGATGGTAAGGTTTTTACACTCAAAGGTTCCTCCCCATGCGAGCCCTACGGTATCCGACGCGATGACGACATCGGTATTTGCATTGGGAATCTGGCGGGGAGTCCAGGTGTTGACATCGTTCCAATTTCCTCCTCTGGCCGTCACGGTGACGGTCTGCGAAGAGACAATCGTCGTCAGGAAGAGAGACATCAGGATCAGGCGCAAGTAGATTTGTGTTCTCATTGCAATCTCCTTGATGTATGTAGATGGGCGTCCGGAAGATGCCTGCGCATCGCCCCCTCCTCACAGGCACATGGATATGTGTTGAATGTAGGAGGAATCGAGGAAAGGTGCAATGACAAAGCCAGCATTTGGGAGGCTTTCTAGGAAGCACCCCTGCCTGCTTGCATTTTGAAGCGAGCATTGTTACTTTGAATTTAGTTATGAAATGGTCGGCTACTGTCAGCCCGATTATCGACAATCATACAAAACAGCGGTAACATTCTCACCAATTCCTGGAGGATATTATGATCTCTTTTCGACATATTGTACCCTTCGTTGTTCTGACCATAATTCTCTCTACGCCCGGTACCGCACAGGTACTCGACAGTGTGGGAACAGGTTTCACAAAAACTCTTGTACTGTACGAGAATCCCGATCCTAACAACAGGGACAGAGTGGCACAGCAGATCCTTGGCGGTCTTGATCTGAACGAGAACGGAAAAAAAGAATTTCTCTACGTCACAGACAATACCTTTTCTGGCGGGCGTGACGGCGGTGCACGAGGCTATTCGCTCTTCCTGTATGAATATGATCCCGCAACAAGCAAATACAAAAACATCTGGTACTATTCCATAGAAGACACCGTTGGAGGGAGTTTTCCCAATTTTTGCGTCTGCGATCTGGATGGCGACAAGCACATGGAAGTGGCGTTGGGAATGAACTACGATGCCGGCTATCCGCGCGCTGGAGCCAATCCGAGTCGCCTTCTCATTTTTGAATTCGGTCCCGGTGCACTCCCGACGGAGCCGATCGCAGCCTGGAGTTTTGACAATCCCAATCTGCTCGGCAATACCCGGCCGAATGCGCTTATCGCCGGCGATGTCGATGGCGACGGACAGCAGGAACTGGGAATCGCCTTCCGCGCATGGAGTGGAAGCGCAAAGGGAGTCGTGATCGCATCCCTCCAGGGCGCCGAATACGGACCTTTCACGTCATTCGACAAAGAAGTGTATGATACAACAACGGTGACCGCCAGCATTTATGGAACGGCGCGCATCACGGACCTTGACAATGACGGAAAGAAGGAATTCTGTTTCGGTTATGCCGGCTCGCCGAAGATTGTTCTCTACGAAGCGAACGCGCCGAACTCCTACACCCGCTATGAATGGAACCTCTCGACCGGCACCACCTTTGCCGGCGGTACCAGCTTTTCGATGCAGCAGGCAGATATCGATCGGGACGGCAAGAATGAATTACTCATCGGCTCAAACTCGACCACAGCAGCCGATTTGTACATCGTCAAGGGAGTGACTGCATTGGATAATTTTAGTCCATCGAATATTTTCCGTATCGGCCGTATCCCCCCTGTCCCCGAGTTTACTTACACTGATGAATTCCGGGGATTGGCGGTAGGAGACATCGATGGCAACGGCAAAACTGATATCTTTATGTGTAATGGCGGACGTGTGTGGCGATTTGAATACAAAGGCAGCGGGGCAATCACTGACTCCGCCAACTACACGGCAACAATCGCGTACCAAGATCGCACAGACGGAACACGATTACGCTGGGTGGCATTTACCGGCGACGTCTATGCGCGCGCTGCAGGACTTCCGGCCGGCGACATGTCCGGGAATGGCAAAGCGGAATTGTTAATCGCCAATCAACGCGGCGGCTATGCGGACAGCACCTCCAGCAAGATCATCATTCTGGAATCGACGGTAGCAGTCCAACAGGTATCATCTATTGTCGGCGCGACGCCCGACGGATTTGAACTCCGTCCCAATTATCCGAATCCGTTCAACCCATCGACGACTCTCTCGTTCTCCATCGGAAGCCGTTCCGATGTCTTAATGACGATTTACAGTCCTCTGGGTCAGGAAATCGTCACGCTCGTCAATCAGCAGCTGGCGCCGGGAAGTTTTACTGTATCATGGAATGCAACCGGGCTGCCGAGCGGAGTCTACTTCTGCAGGCTGAAAGCAGGAGCGTTCGAACAGACGCAGAAGTTGATTCTTGCTAAGTGATGGGAGGCGTCGGGCGGGACGGTTGGAGAGACGCTAGTAGCATTTCAATTAAATAACCTTGCATTTTCATTCATTTACCGGACGTCATGCTGAGCAAGGCCGCGAGCTCTCCCTCGACGCGCTTCGCTTGCTCGGGATGACGCTCGCGGCCGCGTCGAAGCATATTCCCGTTCAGACAAAACACAAGATTACTTTTTGGAGCCGGCACTAGAATCCCCGCCACAACAATGCAATAATCTGATTTCAGAAATTCCGGCTGATTGATTCCTCTTTGAAGGAAGGTCAGCCGGATTTTTTTGATGGCTACGAGTGCTGCCTGCGTCTCTCTGCAACAGCATTTTTTTCCTGCTTCGGTTCATCAGCCCTATTCCCCAAGACCCGCTTCCACATTCTCAACGGGAAAGACGATCGTTACCCGTGTGCCGTTTTCGGCGCTGACTATTACCGTACCGCCCAGCTGCTCCACCAGCGATTCGATCAGTTGCATTCCCAGCGATGTCGATTCCTTAATGTTCAGATCTGCCGGCATTCCGATGCCGTTGTCGGTCACGATCAGTTCGCAGCGGTTCTCCGGCAGCAACCGCATCGTCGCGGTCACGACACCTTCCTTGTTGTCGGGAAAAGCATGTTTCATTGCGTTGGTGATCAATTCATTGACGATCAAGCCGCAGGGAATGGCAGTATCTGCACCCAGCCGGATATTGGATCCTTCACGCCGCCACACAACACGGTGTCCGCCAAACGATCGAAAAAGCTTCGCAGCCAGTGAGTCGAGATATTCACCGAAATCAATTTGCGCCAGACTGTCAGACTGATAGAGTTTTTCATGTACCAACGCCATTGATCGAATGCGAAACTGGCTTTCTTTGAAAAGTTCGCGAAGGCCTTCATCCGCAATGCGCTTCTCCTGGAGATTGAGGAGGCTCGAGATCACCTGCATATTATTTTTCACGCGGTGGTGGATTTCTTTCAGCAGAATAGATTTTTCCTGTAGCGACATGCGCAGCAGTTTTTCCGTCTTATTCCGTTCTGTAATATCCCGGAAGATGCCAAGGCACATCTTCCCGCCTTCGGCGGTTTCTATCAGCGAACTGGAGATTTCAAGGTCAATTGTTTCACCATTCCACATTATGGCAGGTACGGTGAAACCGGAGATGACTTCGCCGGCATCAAACCGCCTTTGGTACGGAGTCAGATCGTCATCCGGTCCTTGCGACATATAGACAATGGAAAGGGTCTGCCCCAGCAATTTCTCTCGCGGCATTTTCACTAATGTGCAATAGGCGGCATTCACGTCCACAATAAACCCGTCTCTGTTCGTCAGACGCATGCCGTCCGATGAACCATACCACACCGAGCGAAAACGTTCTCCGGACGCATGAAGGACTTTTTCCGCCTCGGTGCGTTCGCTAATGTCGCGGTCAACGCTCATGATCACGTGCCTGCCCCCCAACTCTATCAGCGACACGGATGATTCTATCGGGATTATCGTTCCGTCCTTCCGTAGATAATTTCCTTCCTCTGTGGTGACGGCGTCATGCGTGAGATTGCTCAAGTACTGCTGCCGCGTTTTCACCTCGTCGGGCGGCGCCAAAGATTCATTGCTGCGCAAGAGTGTGACAGATAGACCGACCAATTCCTCGCGCCGGTAGCCGTACATTGTACACGCCTTGTCATTACAGTCAAGGATTTCAAGCGACGCCGGATCAAGTAGAAAAATCCCATCCGGGCTTCTGTCAAAAATTGCCTTGAAGCGTTTTTCGGACTCGTCGAGTTCCTTGGTCCTGCTGCGCACCTGTACGCGCGATACAACGAGCCAGATCATGATCACAATAATGAGAATTCCGCCGGCCATGAAGGCGCGTTCATAGAGCAATCGGGAAAATCCAAGCATCGTAAGGTCGCCGGGATATCGGGGATGGATTTCATACTCCCCGTTCATCGGTGACGTCGTCGCATACTGTTGAAGCAGACCCGTCACAAGCAGGTGATCGCCAATGGCCAAACCATCAAATGATAGAGTGTCGATATGCTTTCTGGAAAGAAATACATTGATTGATCCACCATCCGGCCGTACATCCTGAATCGTCAGGTAGTCGCCATATTGGTCATTCTTTTTCCCGACAACATATCCTTCGACAGCGAGAAGCCGTCCCTCATATTGCTCCATGTCTCCACGGGGAATTGCAATATGAAGCGGAATGGGTGAACGCTTCCCGGCAGGGATGATTGTTAGCTCACTGACAATGAGTTGGGTCACGCCCTCGTACTGATCGATCTTTCCAGTGGCGACAATGCTATCCCCTTCCCGAATTTGCCGAGGTATAACATTGGCAGTCATTTCAATCCCTGCAGAATCGTCCTGGATGAAAACCGAGAGCCGAGATGTATGCAGAACCCTGGATCCGACGCTTGCGCGGCCTGCTGTCGTTACCATTTCGCCCATGCGGTCTGGAACAAAATCCCGGTTTGCATCTTTGCGTGCTTCCGAGATGGACATCCGTTGCTGGGCGAAAGCCGTAATGCTAACGACTGTGCACAGTGCCGTCAATCCCGCCAGAACGCAGATTGCGTTGAAACGAAAACGGATGGGTGCTTTCGCAATTCTCATTACTCTCTGTCCTTCCACCGAGAAAACACGCAGCGCAACACAGTCAGTCTCCCTATAGTAATAAGATACACTTTTCCGCGCAACATTGTAGTCCATCGACTCTCTGTACAATTTATGAACGCAGCCGCTCTTTCCTGGACAGTACATCAGAAGGAATACTTGCTTCAAAGAAGTGCCGCAACGACGGCTTCCGACCGGTTCCGTCTGAAGAGATCAGAACTTGCCTTATTTTTTTTTGAAGTGTTCGTACATCAGATATGCGACGCCCCCGACTTGGATCGAACCGAGAACCATTCTCAGCGTCCGATATGTGTTTTCTTCAGCCAGCTGGAGCTTCCAAGGGGCGGCAAGATCCAATTTCTCCTGCATTTTCCATGGCAGCAATTGAGCAGAACTTTCCGACAGCCGGTAGACGACACCGGGGAACTCTGCCGTGATAGTTCTGAGGGTCAGCGGCGGAAGCGGTGAAAGGGTATCCATGGGGGGATGTGGCTCATAGAGATGCAGTGGAACAGCGGGATTCTCGCGAAGTACGACTTTTGGGGCCGATTGTCCGCATACGTCTCCCACAATCATGAAGGAAAGAATCAGTGCAGGAACAGCTGTTTGGATTATCGCGGACGGAATACATTTCCAATTCACTGAAGTATCCTCTCACACGCGCAACAAGCGTCGCGGATCAGAAGATCGGCTCGATCCGCGCCTGGAACTGAACAAATATCAGGAACATTCACGAAGGATGCAACTGACTGGATGGTACAAATAACTGCCCACCGGACGACTTCCGAGAGATAAATGAAGAACCGCGCCCGATATTTCCGGCGCGGTTGTTTTGCACGCAACGTTTGAGTGGATTTGTCTCTACTTTTCTTCTTTCTCCTCGTCCTCTTCCTTCTCCTCTTTAGCCTCTTTCTTCTTTTTCATTTCCTTGGTTGAAAGCACTTTCCCCTGATCCGTTACAGAGGATTCAAAGGTTTTCTTGCCGTTTTTGAATGTAACGCTGAAGGAGACATCGGAGCCGCGCACTATTTTTTCCGCCTTTATGAATTCGTACGATTTGCTATTGGCTTTCAGCGCTTTGGTGACTGCGGCCGGCATTGCATCGGCAGCTACCGCTTCTTCAAGCTCGAATACTTTTCCATCCGCTAAATACAGCAGATCTCTCTTCAACTTGCCATCGATGCTTTCGATCTCATAGTATGTGACCCCTTTTTCGACTTCTTTGTCCACTCCCTTGATCTCCGCTTTGGGATATGCCGTGGTGAAGGCGGACTTGACAGCAGCAGGGAGATCCTTCACCGTAAATTTCTTCGTCTGAGCCGACAAGCCGGCCGACAGGCCAATGGACAACAGTGCAACAACTGCGATTCGGAACAGTGTCTTCATGTAAACCTCCTATGTAAAATGAGTGACTGAATGGCGAGCCTCATACCAAATGCCGGGCATCTCTGCGCCCTCATCTTGTAGCAGCTCTGCGGACTTCATGACAGAATCTTTTCGCGTTGTCTTCAATAAGATATGGAACATAGATGAAGATACTGTGAAAAATGAACCTGCAAAACGGAGATCAGGATTCTTGCTCTGCCGGTAGTTCGACTGTGAAGACAGATCCTGTCCCGAAAGTGCTTTGCACCTCTATGGAACCATGGTGCAATTGTGCAATGCGCGACGCGATCGCAAGGCCCAATCCGCAGCCGTCCCGCTCAGACCGGCTTGCAGATCCCCGGTTGAATCGGTTGAAAATTGACGGAACCTCGTCGGCAGGAATCCCCCGGCCTGTGTCGCGGATCTGCACAACGACTCCGGCATCCACGATCTTCTGGATGATTTCGACCGTGCCGCCCGTATGATTGTACTTGATTGCGTTGTCGATGAGATTGAGAAACATACTGCGAAGTTTCTCTTCATCTGCCATGATGTGACGGTCAGTTTCCGACCGCAGCGAGAGCGATACATGCTGCTGCTGCGCCACATTCGTAAGTTTGTTGACGCATTCGCGCAGAACGTTTTCAACAGAGACCGTGCGCAGCATCAGGCGGCCTTCCGACGCATCCAATACGGCCAATGTGAGCAGCGACGACGCAAGTTTGTTGAGATGATCAATTTCGGAGAAGGCGATCATCAGACTTTCCCCGGCTTCGGCGCTCGTGAGAAAGCGGGCGGCGTATTCCAACTCCGCACGAAGGACACTGAGGGGTGTTCGCAGTTCGTGCGAGGCGTCGGCAATAAATTGTTTCTGAGCGCTGATGCCGTCATCAATGCGTTCAATCATTTTGTTGAGCGCTGACGCCAACGCCTCCACCTCCGATGCACCGGAGGGAATGGCAATGCGCTGGTGCAGTGTCTGTGCAGAGATTGATTGTGCTGTGCGAATCATCGAAGAGAGCGGCCGCAATGCCCGAAACACAATCACGGAAACGAAGACTGCGATTACAAGAAGAGTCATCGGCATGGCAATACACAGCAGCAGCCGCAACTGCGCCTGTCTGGATTCGATGGCCGTCAGCGGCGCCGCCACCTCGAGCAGGCAATGCACACCGTGTTCGGAGTCGACATTCAGTTGTGCCGTACGATATCGTACGGAGCGAATCTCAAGCGTGGAGAACACACAGGCGGTATTCAGGCTGCGGTAGGCGATGGCAGGCATTCGCCCGGCCGACGAATCGATATAGAGAAGACGTCCGGAGCGGGCCACCAGCTGCAGGGACACCCGATCTATCCCCTCGGCCTGCAGTGATTGAAAGATGTGCGTATCGGGAACGGCAGATTCATCCAGTGCTTCCTCGAGGGCAACGCCGACCCTTTCTGCATAGCTTTCCAGTTGTGCATCCAAACGAACATTGTCTGCATCGGTGATGCGTACATAAATGATATAGCCGAACATGGCGAGCACAGCGGCCACGAGTGCAATAACCGCCAGGACTATTTGTATTCGGATGGATCTCATCTATTGCGGCTCTTGATTGCTGAAAACGTATCCGGCCCCGCGTATGGTATGAATCAATTTGACGGAATATCCACGGTCGATTTTCTTCCTCAACAACCTCACGAACGCCTCAACGACATTACTCCTCGGCTCAAAATTCATATCCCAGAGATGATCGATAATCATCTGGCGGGTAATGAGGGCGCCGGGATGCATAACAAAGAGCTCCAACAACGCGAACTCCTTTGCCGTAAGAGAAATCGACGTGCCATCCCGGGCCACAGTATGAGCCGCCGTATCGAGAACGAGTCCATGGCGCTCGACCGTCGCCGAACGTACCGTGGTCCTTCGCCGCGCAAGCGAACGGATCCGGGCAAGGAGTTCACCAATATGAAACGGTTTTGCAAGATAGTCGTCCGCACCGCCGTCCAGCCCGCGGATTTTGTCTTCCACCTGATCCAGCGCCGTGAGCATGAGGATCGGCGTCAGGACGCCGGCTTTGCGGAGATTCCCGCATGTTGTCCATCCATTCTGCCGCGGGAGAAGAATATCCAGAAGAATTACGTCGTGCTCATCGACGCTGGCGTATTCTTCTCCCGTCAACCCGTCAAAGGCACAATCAACAATAATTCCTTCCGCTTTCAGATTCTTTGCGATTGCCGCTGAAAGCTTCTTGTCATCTTCTATTAGAAGAACACGCATCAGGCATCCTCATTTTCCGCGAAGGGAGCGTTTCGTCTCCCTGCGTTTATTCTGAGAAATATAGTCAACTTATATGAAAAATGAGTGAAATGCGGGTTGGCAGGCTACGTTCCCGGTGTCTGTGCATACCGACCTTTCGGCGGCGTATGTGTCCATTTTCCGGTTCTATCACGATTCGATTGTTATTGGAAGATGATTCTCCTACATTGGTAAGTACAATCACTCAACTTGGAAAGATCTACCTGTGGCAGGCGCAAAATTTATTGAACATCGGGGGAAACGAATCCTCTTCATCGATATGTCTCATTGCGAGCTGGATGAAATTGTTCATGCCGTCAAAGAGACGAAAAAACTGATTAGTCAGCAGCCATTGAATTCCGTCTTTACGCTGACCGATGTACGGGGAACAATACCCAGTTCTTCCATTACACGAGTGCTGAAGGAGCTCACGGCCTTCAACAAGCCATATGTACAGGCCGGTGCAATTGTCGGAGTCGACCAACTGAGAAAAGCCGTTTTTGCAGTCGTGATCAGTTTTACAGGAAGGAATTTTTCACTCTTCGATGAAATCGAAGAGGCGAAAAACTGGCTGGCACAGCAATAAGCAAACCAGCCGCGGAAGAGAAGCAATTCTTCTCCATCGCGTTTCGGAGAAAATAGCGGACTTCTTTCGCTGCACCGGCATTGGAAAAGATTCTGAGTCCAAACCCACAATTGTAAGTCCTGCCTCCCAATTCTTGTTCTTCTGATTACTTTCGGCGACGATACCCGTGCAGAAGCATATGTTGCAATTTCATCCTCTCGTTCAATCATGGTTTGAACGTGCATTCGGCGAGCCGAGCCCGCCGCAGGCACAAGGATGGCCGTCCATTGCCTCGGGGAACCATACGCTCATCGTCGCGCCCACCGGCTCCGGCAAAACACTTGCCGCATTTCTCTGGTGCATCAATCGTCTGGTGGAAGAAAAACTATCTGCAAGTCCGCGTCAAAGCGACACCGGTGTACGCGTGCTGTATATCTCGCCGCTGAAAGCGCTCAATAACGATATTCACCGCAATCTTGACATCCCTCTGCGGGGGATCGAAGATGAGGCTCTTGCACATCACCTTCCGCTGCCGAAAATTCGGGCCGCATTGCGTACCGGCGACACCAGCCAGCAGCAGCGCCGCGCAATTGTTGCCCATCCGCCTGATATCCTGATTACCACACCGGAGTCGCTGTACCTGATGCTGACATCAAAACAGGCACGCGCAATTTTCCGAACGGTGGAATATGTCATCGTGGATGAGATTCATTCCATCAGCAATAACAAACGGGGCGTTCATCTTTCCCTCTCGCTGGAGCGTCTGGAGGCGCTCGAACAGCT
>JAPLFO010000091.1:40306-44287 GCA_026390635.1 Ignavibacteriales bacterium | reverse complement strand
TCGGCGCAGACTACTTTCCGCTGCAGGTCGAATATCGTGAAAAGATGTCCGCTGCCGGAAAGATTCCCGGTGGATTCCTGAAACGGGAGGGACGCCCCAGTGACAAGGAAATTCTTACAGCCCGCCTCATCGATCGTCCGATCCGTCCGATGTTTCCGGAAGGATATCACAACGAAACACAGATCATAGTGACGGTGTTTTCGTCAGATCAGCAAAACGATGCCGACGTCCTCGGCGCCTGCGCCGCATCTGCCGCGCTGATGGTCTCCGATTCACCCTTCGATGGACCAATTGCTGAAGTACGGGTCGGTCGCGTCAACGGCGAGTTCATGATCAATCCGACATACAAGGAGCTCGAAGAGAGCGATATGGATGTCACCGTTGCGGGAACTGAAACGTCCATCGTAATGGTGGAAGGTGATTCGCTCGAGATTTCCGAGGCAGACATGCTCGGGGCGCTCAACTTCGGCCACGATGCCATTAAAAAAATCTGCGCATTGCAGAAAGAGTTTGCCGCGGAAGTCGCCAAAGCAAAGCGTCCCATCGTCATGGACATAATCGATCCGAAACTTCTTGCTGACGTGAAAACGCTTGCGGAACAAAAGATCCGCACCACCGTCCATACGGTGCTCGCAAAGGAAGCGCGTTCAGACGCCAACGGTGCCATCAATCAGGAAGTCACTACTGCCCTTGCGGAAAAATATCCCGATCAGAAAGCAGTCATCGATCAAATTCTGCACGATATTGAAAAAGTCGAAATGCGGGAGATGATTCTGAATGAGAAGAAGCGTCTGGACGGGCGTGGCCTGACAGATATCCGCCCGATCACCTGCGAAGTGGGCGTGCTGCCCCGCACACACGGCTCGGCGCTCTTCACACGCGGCGAGACACAGTCTCTGACAACGATCACGCTCGGCACCAAACTCGACGAACAGATGCTCGACGGGCTTCTTCCGAAAACGACACGTCGTTTCATGCTGCATTATAATTTTCCGCCCTTCAGTGTCGGTGAAACCGGACGTCTCATGACCGGTCGCCGCGAAATCGGACATGGCAATCTTGCCGAGCGTTCATTGATCAATCTTCTGCCCGGTGAAAAGGAGTTTCCCTACACGGTGCGCGTCATGTCTGATATTCTGGAATCCAACGGCTCCTCATCCATGGCAACCGTCTGTGCTGTAACGCTCGCTTTGTTGGATGGCGGAGTGCCGCTAAAGAAAACGGTGGCCGGTATTGCAATGGGCCTTATCAAGGAAAAAGATCGCGTTGCAATCCTCAGCGATATTCTTGGCAACGAAGATCATCTCGGCGACATGGACTTCAAGGTTGCCGGAACGAAGGATGGAATCACCGCATTCCAGATGGACATTAAGATTCAGGGGATTTCTGCTGAAATCATGGAGACGGCACTCGCCCAGGCTCGCGCCGGACGGATGCACATTCTCTCCATCATGGAACAGACGATCGCACAACCGCGCCAGGATCTGAGCCAGTACGCACCGCGATTGACATCGATCAAGATTCCGGTGGATATGATCGGTGCGGTTATCGGACCCGGAGGCAAAAACATCCGCAGTATCGTCGCGGAGTCGGGCGCCGAAATCAACATCGAAGACGACGGAACAATCGTCATTGCTGCGACCACGCGCGAAGCCAGCGACTGCGCCCAGCGCTTGATCGCCCGGATCACGGCCGTGCCGGAAGTGGGAAGTACCTACAAAGCCACCGTGAAGAAGGTGATGGACTTTGGTGTGTTCTGCGAGATTATTCCTGGAAAAGAAGGACTGGTGCACGTTTCTCAATTGGACACGAAGCGCATCGAAAAAGTCGCCGATCATTTCAAAGTCGGTGATGTGTTCGATGTGAAGCTCATGGAGATCGACGACAAAGGACGCTTGAATCTCAGCCGTAAGGCGCTCCTGCTCGCCGCAAAGAAGACGGAAACGACGGAAACGGGGACAAAGGAAACGGAGTGAGCTCCATCCGTTTGACACAGGCAAAGACAATGCGCGGCGAGGTTCTTGTCCCCGGGGACAAATCAATCTCTCACCGCGCATTGATGTTTTCTGCACTTGCCGACGGTACCAGTGAAATCCGCGGCCTGCTTCGGGCTGCCGATCCGTTCAGCACATTGTCCTGCCTGCGTCAGCTCGGAGTCGAAATCGTTGATGACGGGACTGTACTCACTGTGCACGGAAAGGGAAGAGACGGATTTTCGCGACCGTCGTCGGCTCTTAATGCAGGGAATTCCGGTACAACCATCCGTTTACTGTCAGGCATCCTGGCAGGACAGCCGTTTGCATCGACCATCACGGGCGACGAGTATCTCGTGCGCCGCCCGATGAAGCGCATCATCGATCCGCTACGATTGATGGGCGCGAACGTGGAAGGCGCCGCCGATCAGAAACCGCCGCTGGCATTTCATCCGGCAGAACGGCTTTCCGGAATTACGTATTCGCTTCCCGTCCCGAGCGCCCAAGTGAAGTCGGCTGTGCTTCTGGCCGGCCTTTTTGCCCAAGGCTCGACAGAAGTTATCGAGACCATTCCGTCGCGCGATCATACGGAACGTATGCTGCACCTCCCGATCGAGCATCGGGATGGAAAAACGACTATTCGAAGTTCGCGGGATCATGCCGTTCAACCTTGTTCTTATGAAGTGCCCGGCGATCCTTCGTCCGCGGCATTTTTCATTGTTGCAGGATTGATTGTCAAAGACTCCGAAATTCTTGTACGCAATGTCGGTCTCAATCCGTCGCGGAGAGGTTTTCTTGATCTGCTGCGGCGGATGGGAGGCAGCATCCGGCTGCAGAATGAACGCGTCGCCGGAGGAGAACCGCTGGCGGATGTACTCGTCAAACATTCGGCTCTCCGAAATCCCGGCAATGTTCCTGCTGAAATTATTCCGAATATTATCGACGAAATACCGATTCTCTCCGTTGCTGCCGCATTCGGTGAAGGAGAATGGGTGCTCCATCACGCGGAAGAGCTCCGCCACAAAGAGTGCGATCGTGTGACAGCAATGTCCCGCACTCTTCGTGCAATGGGCGTTGTTGTCGACGAATATCCAGACGGATTTGGATTCGTGCCAAGGACTGCACCTCACGGTGGCGCATTTGTGACGATGAGCGATCATCGCATCGCCATGGCATCGGCCGTTGCAGCGATTGCTTCTCTTGGGGAATCAACGATCGACAATTCTGAATGTGTTGACATATCGTATCCCAATTTTTGGGAAACACTGTCTTCTCTTATTGCAAACTGACGAGGTAACCCGTGGCGAGTGTAACTCTGGTAGATGTCCGAAAAGAATATGAAGGCGGTGTAGTCGCCGTCAACAATGTGAATATCGAAATCCGGGACAAGGAATTTGTCGTACTCGTCGGCCCGTCCGGATGTGGAAAGTCCACGACGCTGCGCATGGTTGCCGGCCTCGAAGAGATCACTTCCGGAACAATATCAATCGATGGCAACGTCGTGAACGATGTGCCGCCGAAGGATCGGGATATTGCCATGGTATTCCAGAATTATGCGCTCTATCCGCACATGACTGTCTACGAGAATATGGCATTTGGATTGAAACTGCGAAAGTTTCCGAAAGAAGAGATCGATGCCCGCGTTCGCGAAGCTGCTCAGATTCTCGGCATCGAAGAATATCTTGATCGAAAGCCGAAGGCACTCTCAGGCGGCCAGCGCCAGCGCGTTGCCGTCGGACGCGCCATCGTGCGCAAACCGAAAGTGTTTCTTTTTGACGAACCGCTGAGCAATCTCGACGCAAAACTGCGCGTTGCAATGCGTACGGAAATCTCCAAGCTGCACCTGCGTCTCGGCGCCACAATGATTTACGTCACCCACGACCAGACGGAAGCGATGACCATGGGCGACCGCATTGTGGTGATGAAGGACGGTATCGTTCAACAGATCAACACGCCGCTGAATTTGTACAACCATCCGGAAAACAAATTCGTGGCAGGATTCATCGGA
>JAPLFO010000091.1:32145-40279 GCA_026390635.1 Ignavibacteriales bacterium | reverse complement strand
TCATCGGAAGTCCCGCGATGAATTTCATGGATGGAACCGTGCAGCTGGATGGTGAACGTACCGTCTTTGCTGAAAAGAATTCAAAACTTCTTCTTCCCGTCGCCAAGGATGCTGAAGCCAAACTTGCGCCATATATCGGCAGGGACATCTGGCTCGGTGTCCGTCCGGAACATATCGGCGACTATGAACAATTTCGCGGTCCTGCATCGTTTACAGGCATGGTAGAAGTTGTCGAGCCGATGGGGAATGAGATTTTTGTCTATTTCACGACCGGAAGCGGGACACAGTATGTTGCAAGAATTATTTCAAATGAAGAACCGAGGGCGGGGATGCCATTGAAATTCGCTTTTGATATGGCCAAGGCCCATTTCTTCGACAAAGCAAGTGAAGCTGTGATCTGAGTATCACAAAAAAGAGCGCCTCTCTCAACGCAGACCGGTCACCGAGCGTGGTTCGACGACGCTCACCATGAAGGCCGAGGTGACGAAAATACATGCTGGACATCTCGGCTTCGCTCGATGTCCCGCTTCGCTCTACGTCAGTGCCTATACGAGAATTATCTGATGCTGGAATTTGTCAATGCTGACTTCCGGCATCAGCCACTGAATAAAATCCGGTCCGTATTTATTCAAAAAATACGCCGTGCTGAAAACCCGTTCCTGAAAATTTCCCTTGGGGAAGAGAAGGGATGCCGCCTTATGGATTTGTCGGAGAGACACTTCCTGACGTCGCTGCTGGGCCTTTTGGGTTTTATCCTGCAATACGTTGATGTTCGCTTCTGTCTTAGAGAGCAATGCATCCACGGTGCCTGACAGTGTCGGGTCGATCTGCTGGATTCCAAACCGCGCTTCCGTCACAGCTTCGCGGAATCTCACCATCAACTGCTCGAATAGCGCCTCGACTTTGACTTCAGACACTTGTTCAGCTATCCGCATCAGCACGGGATCAAGTGAGCTGAACATTTCCTCCGCTTCCACTTGGAATCTCTCGAGAATGTCATTGATACGCTCTTCTACGATCGTCACGCTTGCACGAGGGTAGATGACCGGCATGGGCACACCGAATCGCTCGTAGACAGTCTTCAGTTGTGCAAAGTACGCTATTTCTGACGGACCACCGACGTAGGCCACAGTCGGAAGGAGGAAATCCTGATACACCGGCCGCAGAACGACATTGGGGCTTAAGAGTTCCGGGGTTTCATCCACGATCCGCTGCAGGTCTTCTTTGGAAAAGTATTGACGCGTCCCTTTGAGGCTGAAATCGTGTTCGCGCGGTTCAATCAGATAGCGGCCGCCCTTGTGATGCATAAAGAGATTCACGGACTTGGCCTTGATTTGCGCGTGATAGCTTTCTTCCAGCTCGGCACTTTGTTCGATCACGAGTTGGCTCGTTTTCGAAATTGAAGAAATCTCTGCTGCAAAAAGAGAGCGTGCATGTCTTTTCAATTCGGAATGGGACGGATCGATGAGAATCAATCCTGTGTCGCCGAAATACGAGCTCATCAATCCGGCAAATGCACGCCCCATGGACGTGCCGGTACGATAGTGGGCTCGAAGCATCTCAAGCAGCGGCTTCTTGAATTCCGTTTCCGACAATTGCATTCCCAATTGATCAAAGAACTGATCGATGCTCTCGTCGATCACGATAGCGCCGACCGGACCGGGATTTCGCTCCAGTGGTCTTCCCCCCAGCAGGTACTCAATGGTAGCGATCTCGTGGGATTGATTCAGCACCGTCGCATTATTTATTTCGGCAAAATCATGATCTTCGCCTTCGATCCAGAAAACCGGGACAAAATTGTATTCGGGATGTTCAATGGCAAGTGACTCTGCCAATTTGATGGCAGTGATGGTTTTGTAGATCGTGTACAACGGACCGGTAAGCATTCCGACCTGCTGTCCCGTAACAAGAGCAAGCGTGTTGTCCCTGCCGAGCAGATCGATATTTGCAAGCGTCTTCACACCGCAAAGAAATTCCCGGTTCTGATCCGTCAGAACACGTTGAAGGAGAGAACGATCGCGAGGGAGGGTCAGGGTTCTGCGAATTGCCGCCTGCCAAGCATCGCGTCCCTGATAGGCTCCGGCGTAGTAGCAGCCGACTTTTTCAAAGTTGCTGAGATAGTCGGAAAAGAGGGCAGTGACGCCGGCTTCCGTGGTCTGAATGTTTCGATAGTCGATCCAGTTTTTCAACATTGAGGTCTCATAAATTTTTGGAAATATACATGCAAAACGCCTGAGAAGCAAACAAGGTTCATCCATTATTGATTTTGCCACCTTCATATGATATATTACATCAAAGAAAGACATGAAAACACTGAAAACTGAAGAGAAGGATTTCCATGGCATTGACTCAGCAAATTAGTGGCGACCTCAAAGCGGCGATGAAATCCGGCGACAAGACGAAGCTCGAAACACTCCGAATGTTGCGCGCCCAGATTATTGAGTTCGAAAAAAAGGGGTTGGATCGCGAGATGAATGCCGACGATGAATTGAGCATTCTGCTATCTGCGGTCAAAAGGAGGAAAGAAGCAATCGAGCAATATACGGCCGCCGGAAGAATGGAACTCGTCGCTCAAGAAACGCAAGAGATGGAAATTATTTCCGCATATCTTCCAAAACAGATGTCCCGGGATAAAGCCGAGGAAATCGTGCTGGCGCTCATAAAGCAAACCGGGGCCGCCGGAATGAAAGAAATGAGCAAAGTGATGCCGTTGGCTATGAAAGAACTCAAAGGCAAGATCGATTCAAAATTGATATCGGATATCGTCAAAGAAAAGCTCGGGGCATAAAATGAACAATTATGACGTCGGCATTCTCATGGCGTTTGCCGTTTTCGGCTTTTTCGGTTGGCGCAACGGTCTGATAAAGAAGGTCATTGCCATCGTGTGCCTTATCGGGGGACTTATTCTCGCAGTAAAGTATGCGGTCGCACTTTCTGCTGCGCTGGTAACATCGTTGAACGTACCGGTCGCGATTGCGACAGGTGCCGCTTTTCTTGCCATCATTGTGACTATCATGATGGTCCAATCCATACTCTATTCCATTTTCATCAAGCGCATGGTCGAAGGCATTTGGAACCATATCGGGGGAATGATCATCGGCGTTTTCGAAGGCGCGATCTTCATCAGCGCAATATTGATTTTTCTAAGTCTCTCGCTCCAGACGCCGTCCCAACAAGTACGCGACGAGTCCATTCTCTACAAGCCATTGAAGAATTTCGCTCCACAAATGTTCGACAGGACGATGACAATGGTACCGGATTCTCGCGATTTCTACGAAGAACTCCTCTCCAACACGGGCTTATGATCGAGTATACCACGGCCGCAGCAAAACTCGAATTCCACAAAGTGCTGCAACGGATCGAGTTTTACGCATCGTCGGAACTCGGCAAAGCCGCCGCCCAGGCAATCACTCCATCCTCAGATTTTTCTCTTGTCTCCACCGAACATGATCGGGTCACCGAGCTCAAACGTCTGCTCGAAAGCGATAGCGCTTTTCCCATCGACGGAATAAAAGATATCCGGCGGCTTCTCCATCATGCATCGGTGGAAAATAGTACTCTCGCTCCGCCGGAATTGCTCGCCATTGCATCCACGCTTCAGGCATCGCGCGCAATTAGGCAATTCATCGAGAAGAGAAGAGAGTCATATCCCTCGCTGGAGAAGCTGACCAGCCGCCTCTTTGCCGACAAAGTGCTGGAGTTTAACATTCTGCAGGCGATAGACGAAAATGGAACGGTCCGGGACAGCGCAAGTAAAGAACTGAAGATGATCCGAAGCGATATCTCGGCCATGTACACCGCGCTCCGCAAGCAGCTCGACAGAATTGTAAGGGAAGTTGCGGAACAGGGCTACGCCCAGGATGAAATTGTTACGACAAGAGATGGCCGCCTCGTCATCCCCGTGAAGACGGAACAGAAGAACAGAGTTCCGGGATTTATCCACAGTTCTTCGGCCAGCGGACTTACCGTTTTCATCGAACCGGCACAAACGCTTTCGATGAACAATGAGATTCGTGAGCTGCATTTCCGAGAGCAAAGGGAGATCGAAAGAATCCTTCGCTCGCTGACATCACTTGTCGGAGAACGACACTTGGAGCTGATGCAGAATTGTTCGCTCTTGGAACTGATAGACTTAACATATGCAAAGGCACGATATTCGATTGATATAAAAGGGAATACACCTCATCTCAAAGAATCAGGTTCGATAAAAATATTGCGGGGCAGACATCCCATTCTTCTCATGCGGCACGCTGTCGAATTTATCGTCCCTCTGGATCTCGAACTGGGATCCCGTTTTTCGACCATTCTCATTTCTGGACCGAACGCAGGTGGAAAAAGCGTCACCCTGAAGACAGTCGGAATTCTCTCTCTCATGGTGCAGAGCGGAATCCATATTCCGGCATCGCCGGATTCAGAATTTCCCATGTTTCGCCGGATATACACCGACATCGGTGACGATCAATCAATTGAAAATGATCTGAGCACGTTCAGCTCTCACATCGTAAGAATGGGAGCTCTTCTTTCCGAAGTCGATGAACACAGTTTGGTATTGATAGACGAAGTCGGTGGAGCGACGGACCCGAATGAGGGAGGTGCTTTGGCTGCCGCGTTCCTTCTTCATCTGAGCAAATCCGGAGCGTTGACCATAGCGACAACACATCAAAGCTCCTTGAAGGCATTCGTCCATGAGACACCCGGCATGGAAAACGGGGCGATGGAGTTCGACCAGATTTCTCTCCTTCCTACCTACCGGTTCCGCCCAGGAGTGCCGGGCAGCAGCTATGCATTTGAGATCGCCCGACGCTTGGGGCTTTCTGAGGAGCTGCTCGAATTGGCAGCTTTGTACGTCGGTGATCAGAAATCCAGAATGGAGAAATTGGTGCTCGATCTTGAAACACGTTCTCAAATTACCGAACAAAGACTTGAGTCTATCGAGGCTGAGAGATTGAAATATAAGGAGTTAAATCAATCTCTCGAAATAAAATTAAAGGCACTGAACACCGAGGTGAAGGACATCCGCTCAAAGGCTATTGCCGATGCCAAGGCAATCGTCGACCAAGCGAACAAACTGATCGAAAAGTCCGTGAAAGAGATCCGCGAACAGCAGGCTGAGAAAAGCTCGATTCAACGCGCAAAATCCGCGGTAACAAAATTGGCGGCGGATATCACTGCCATCAAAGACGCCTCTGAAGAAATAGGTGAAGGAACATTGGAGGAGCACCAGGAACCTCTGGTGAAAGGGAGCATTGTCCGACTGAAGTCCGGTTCTCAGATCGGCGAGGTCTGCAGTGATGGTGATCAAGATGAGAACGTGCTCGTTGCATTCAATTCAATTCGAATGCGTGTGAAACGATCAGATGTCGAAATCATCAGTAGGAGCGCAGCACGCGAACAACTGCGGGCTACTATCCTCATCAAGGAAGCGATGCACGAACTTGATCTCCGGGGAATGTATGGAGACGAAGCCGTGCTCGCCGTCGACAAATTCCTCGACGATGCCACGATCTCGGGGCTCTCGCGAGTTGATATCATTCATGGAATAGGGATGGGAGTCCTCCGGAAACGAGTGAGTGAGTTTCTCTCCGGAGACTCACGAGTCCTCAGTCATCGTCTTGGTGAGCGTGGCGAGGGTGGAAGCGGCATTACAATCGTGGAACTAAAATCATGAAGCCTGCCGGCAAAATTCGAAAAATATTGATTGCGAATCGCGGCGAAATTGCCCTCAGAATCCAACGCGCCGTGCGCGAACTCGGCATGCAGTCCGTGGCAGTGTTCGCCTCCAATGACCGGCTGGCGCCATTTGTGATTCACTCAGACGAAGCGTATCTTCTCGATGGTGTCTCAACAGCAGATACATATCTGAATATCCCGCGAATTCTCAGTATTGCGGTTGAATCCGGCGTGGATGCGATCCATCCAGGATATGGATTCCTCTCGGAGAATGCGGAATTTGCTGAAGCTGTTGCGGCAGCCGGATTGACATTCATCGGGCCGCGGCCGGACGTCCTGCGGCAGCTGGGCTCAAAGACCTCTGCCCGCGAATTGGCAGGGAGAGCGAACATCCCCATCGTACCCGGAACCGTTGAACCCATCACCGATATTCAAGCGGCGAAAGCTATCGCTGCGTCGATCGGATTTCCGATTCTGATCAAGGCTTCCGGAGGCGGAGGTGGAAAAGGAATGCGAGTCGCTTCTTCACCTGAAGAGTTCGAGAACTTAGTTGAGCGAGCATCGTCAGAAGCGTTGAAATCATTTGCGGATGCACGTGTCTATATCGAGAAGTTTCTAATCGATCCACGACACATAGAAATTCAAATTCTTGCCGACTCCGCAGACAACGTCCTCCACTTTGGCGAGCGCGAATGTTCCATACAGCGACGACATCAGAAGCTCATTGAGGAATGTCCGAGTGCGATCCTTGAACCGCAGCTGCGTCAGCAGATGGGGGAGGCAGCGGTACGCATCGCCCGGCAATGTTCATATACCGGCGTCGGAACTGTCGAATTTCTGCTGGATAAGGAATTGAATTTCTATTTCCTTGAAGTCAACACGCGGATACAGGTTGAGCACCCAATCACCGAAATGGTATATGGGATCGATCTCGTCAAATGGCAAATCGAGATCTCCGGGGGCAAGACGATCCCCTTCACTCAGGATTCGATAAAACCCGTAGGGCATGCTATTGAGTGCCGGATTTGCGCAGAAGACCCTGAGAATGGCTTCCTGCCATCGACAGGCGATGTTCTATCCTACGTCCCGTCCGAGGGTCCCGGCATTCGGAATGATTCCGGAATCACCGTCGGAACAAAAGTGACATCATCCTACGATCCTCTTCTGGCAAAGCTGATCGCTTGGGATGTTGATCGTACATCTGCAATCGCCAGAATGACCCGGGCACTCGAGGACTATCACGTCGCGGGTGTAAAAACAACAATTCCTTTTTGTCTGTGGACTCTTGCACAGCCGGCTTTTGTCGGTGGATCGTATGACATCAATTTCATCCAGAAGTTCTACAAACCGTCGAAAAGTGATCCAACCGACAGGACTCTTTCGGCTGCAGGAATTGCCTTGGCGCTTCTGGAAGATTCACTTCATCCGAGCGCTGTAACTGACTCAAATGCCGCACCCACAAGCTCGCATTGGAAGAATGGTCCGGAAGGATGGAGGCGCCGATGAAGAAATTTTCAATTCTTTCCGGCAATTGTGAGCAGCGCTGCGAGTTGCGACTGCCGGGCATTTGCATCGTTGACGGAAATGAGCACCGGATAGACGCGGTTAGGCTCCTGGACGGCCGTATCCATCTGCTCTTGGACGGCACTTCACACCTCATCAGTGAGAGCAATGAGCCATCAATGCGACGCACCTCCGTTCGAAACAGGGAAATAACTTTCACGCTCGAAACGGCCGAGAGCAAATTGATCCGGGCTGCGCTGGGAAACCGACACGCTGATCCAGACATCGTCGAATTGCGTGCTCCAATGCCCGGGTTGGTATCCCGATGTGAAATATCAGAAGGCGCATTTGTTGAGTCGGGGCAGGGTCTATTGATCCTCGATGCAATGAAAATGGAAAATGAACTTAAGGCTCCTGTCAAGGGAACAGTGACAAAGCTCCACGTGAAGGAAAAAGAAGCGGTCGAAAAAGGTCAATTGCTTATAACCATCCAACAATGATGACTCTCATGAAATCAGAACCGATAGTAAATCTGGATCTAGCGCTCAGTCATGGACTTACGGAGGATGAATACGGACGAGTTTGTTCGATACTTGGTCGCATCCCGACGTATACCGAACTCGGAATCTACAGTGTCATGTGGAGCGAGCATTGCAGCTATAAGAATTCCATCGCGCTTCTGAAGACTCTCCCTCGGTCAGGGGGCAAGTTGTTGGTGAGCGCGGGCGAAGAGAACGCAGGTCTCGTGGACATCGGCGATGGTCTTGCCGTAGCCTTCAAAATTGAGAGCCACAATCATCCTTCTGCGGTTGAACCATACCAGGGTGCTGCTACAGGCGTCGGTGGAATTCTCCGGGACATCTTCACAATGGGCGCCCGGCCGATAGCAGCCCTCAATTCACTCCGTTTTGGTGAATTGGACGATGCGCGTTCACGCCATCTTTTCAAAAATGTGGTGAAG
>JAPLFO010000091.1:31169-32127 GCA_026390635.1 Ignavibacteriales bacterium | reverse complement strand
GAAGGGGATAGGAGACTATGGAAACAGTTTCGGCGTCCCGACCGTCGCGGGGGAAGTCTACTTTGATTCATGTTATGCCGGCAATCCTCTCGTCAACGCAATGGCGGTCGGTATCGTAAAACACTCCGACGTGGCATCGGCAATAGCGGAGGGCGAGGGCAATTCTGTTATCCTCGTCGGCTCAGCGACCGGACGTGACGGAATTCATGGAGCTACTTTTGCATCTGAGGAAATTTCTGAAAAATCAGAAGCGAAACGGCCTTCCGTACAGGTGGGAGATCCATTTACAGAAAAACTTCTACTTGAAGCAACACTTGAAGTAATTCGTGCGGGATATCTTGTTGGGATACAAGATATGGGTGCCGCCGGAATTACTTGTTCAACAACTGAAATGAGCGCTAAGGGCAATTCGGGAATGCTCATTGACCTAGACAAGGTGCCGGTTCGGGAAACTGAAATGACAGCATACGAAATCATGCTCTCTGAATCGCAGGAACGTATGCTGCTTGTTGCAAAACAGGGGTGCGAAGAAAAAATAAAATCCGTTTTTGAAAAATGGGATCTGCATTCCGTGGTCATCGGCACGGTAACCGATGACGGATATGTCACGGTCTTCCAGCATGGGGAGCTGAAGGCAAAAGTTCCGGCACAGACACTTGTGCTTGGCGGCGGAGCCCCTGTGTATCACCGGGAAACTGCTGAGCCGGCATATCTTCAAGAAACGCGGACGTTTAGTCCTGATTCGCTCGATCAACCGAAAAATCTCTCAGAAGTTTTACAAAGGCTGTTGGCATCTCCGAATATTGCCAGCAAGAGGTGGGTCTACGAGCAGTACGACCATATGGTCCGTACAAATACGGTGGTGCTTCCCGGATCTGATGCTGCGGTCATTCGTATCAAGGGCACAAACAAATTTCTGGCAATGAAAACGGATTGCAACGGACGTTATGTGTACTTG
>JAPLFO010000091.1:30063-31091 GCA_026390635.1 Ignavibacteriales bacterium | reverse complement strand
TGCTCAGGAGCTGTGCCGCTTGGTATCACAAATTGCCTGAACTTTGGAAATCCTTACAAGCCGGAAATGTACTGGCAATTCAAGGAAGCTATTGTCGGCATGGCAAATGCTTGTAGGATTTTCAGCACTCCGGTAACGGGTGGCAATGTCAGCTTCTACAACGAAAGCCCAACGACCGCCGTTTATCCCACGCCTGTTATTGGAATGGTCGGATTAATCGAGGACGAGTCACATATCCTCACGTCTGAGTTTAAGTCCGCCGGTGATGCCATTATTCTTCTCGGCAGGAGCCGCGGCGACATATGCGGAAGCGAGTATCTTCAGACAATCCACGGCAAGGTTTCCGGGGATGCACCATACTGTAACTTGGATGAAGAGCTGCGCCTCCAACGGTTACTGCATCAATTGGCGGTCAATCGGCTTCTTTCTTCCGCGCACGATGTCTCAGACGGTGGACTCGCCGTCGCACTCGCAGAATCGTGCATGGGATCCAGGGAGAAGTTCGGTTGCCAAATCACCGTTCCGATGGCAAAGTCAGAGCGGCTCGACTTCTTGGTGTTTGGTGAAGACCAAGGGCGTGTCATTATTTCTGCAAAGCAGGAGGCCGTTGATCGAATACTTGCACTCGCGCAAAAACATAATATCGACGTAGCACAAATCGGCAGCGTCTTGGATTCCGGCCATATCGAAATCAATTCTGGTCAGATATTCCTGGAAGTCGAAAAGGCGAGTGGAGTCTACAACGGGGCCATAGAGATTGCGCTCTTAGATGCTTGAGCGCAATTTGTCCTATTTGACATAACATATATTATGTCGCACATTCTGCACGACGTTCCGAATGCCGATCCATCAAGCATCTCAACGACTTCTGACGTCTCTATACCAAAAGGCTCATCTTCTTGTCGGCGATTGAAATCCGCACTTCCACAACGTCCAATCCCATCATCTCACCATCCATGTGCACCGGTACTCCCGCATCAGACTGAAAGATCAATTCACTCGCTCGAGATGATCGCACTTCGGGAAAC
>JAPLFO010000091.1:23817-30039 GCA_026390635.1 Ignavibacteriales bacterium | reverse complement strand
GGCAAGATCCTCGCAATCCGCCACAACGACATTCGTTCTGCCCAGCAGATGTCCAGCATGCCATCATCCAGTTGGGCATTCGGCGTAAGCTTGAATCCTCCGCCAACCGTGGAGCCATTTCCAACAGCCAGGAGCAAAGGCCGACCCTCCCAAACCTGACCTTGTAGTCTCATCACCGCATTCTGAGGTTTATATACAACGATCGCCTTCAGTGCCGCCACGACATAGGCTGGAAATCCTTTGAGCAGATTGAACTGAGAATTGATGTGCGAAACCAGTGCATCTAAGCCAATTCCAACGGCATTGACGAAATATCGCTGAACTTCCACTCCGTTTTTTCTCTTGATTTGAATGTGGCCGATATCGATCTGTCTGATTTTCGACCCCGTGGCATATCCGATCGATCGGTCCCTTGGAATATCCATATCAAACATCTTTACGAAATCGTTTCCTGATCCGGCCGGGATGATTGACAACATGCAATCCCGGCCATAAAGCCCATTGACAACTTCGTTGATCGTCCCATCGCCGCCGACTACAATGACTGAGGCGCCATCAGGGAGTCTGCCCGCAATTCTAGTGGCATCTCCAGGCGATTCTGTAAAATGCATCTGATGCGGCACACCGCCGGCACGCAATTTCTCCTCTAATGCCGGTAGGCTCTTTCCGGCACGGCCGCGATTTGCCGTCCGGTTGACGATAAAATGGTATTTTTCCACAGTCTTCAATTCGTCAAATTTCTCCTTGTTCATAATCGATCGAACCGTCAAAAACCTTTACGGCTTTGCCCCGCAGCGAAATTTCTGAAATCTCTTTTCCATTAGCGAAAAATGAGACAGTCAGAGTCTCTCCACTTCGAGTGGTTACTTTGACCGGCGATATGCAATTTTTCAGCATTGCCGAGACAATGGCAGAGGCAATCGAGCCAGTGCCACAGGCTAGAGTCTCTTCTTCAACGCCGCGCTCGTATGTCCTTATTGCAATAGAACTAATCCCGAGAACCTTAACGAAATTTACATTGGTCCCTTCAGGTGCAAAGCGATCGTGATACCGCAGCGTCTTGCCAAGCACATGGATGTCGGCAGCGGCAAAGTCCGGCGCCAGTAATCCCGGATTTTCATCTTCAAAGATCACACAATGGGGTGAACCCGTGTTCACAAAATGGACTTTCATCTTTTTCTCCGCCACGCTCACGTCATCCCCGAGCCACAAAGAACTGGGATCTTTCATCCGCAAAGAGACCATCTCCCCATCGATGGTTCCAGTGTACAAATGTCCCAGCGCAACGAAGGAGAACTTCATTCCCCCAAAGATGCCAATCTGCCGTGCAAACATTGCTATGCAACGCCCTCCGTTGCCGCACATGCCTCCGTGACTGCCATCTGCATTATAGTAATGCATCTCGAAGTCCGCCTTGTCGCTCTTTCCAACGAGCAGGATGCCGTCGGCGCCAATGCCGAACCTTCGATCGCACGCAACGACCGCAAACCGCGAGGCATCACGAATGACCGATTCCCTGTTGTCAACAGCGACAAAGTCGTTTCCGGCGCCGGTCATCTTCGAAAATTGAATCATGACGGTGGCTCCTCTCTGCAGGTTTTGATGTAAAAACAGAAGACCTGCCGCACTTTTTTGTGCAGCAGGTCTGTGTCTTGTGGAGGTGCGGGGAGTCGAACCCCGGTCCGAGGCGAAGACCATTAGACCTTCTCCATACTCAGTCCGTCTATACGCTTTCGCCCTGCAACACCCGAACGGACTCGTTGTTTGCAGGACTATTCAAGGACTTTTATTTAGCCATCACCGCCTCGAAATCTGTGACGACGATCCTGGCTGAGTCGACACCCTGTCACAATCCGTCAGGCGAGACTGTGAAGGATGCGCGGCTTAATAATTAAGCTGCGAGTGCGTAGTTGTAGTCTGCACTTATTGGTTTTCCGCTTTATTTACGTGCAACTCGGAGAGCACGGTATGCTAATCCAACCATCCTCTACCACGTCGAAACCATTCACCCCCGTATGTATCAATCTACACATTTGAATTCAGAATATCAATGCACTGCCGCAACAACTCGACTTTCTCCGGCTTCTCTTCCCTCTCAAATGAAACGATCAAATTCCTGAGCATTCTTTCGAGAATCTGTACATTGGAAACCGGCATCAGAAACTCCTCCCTGAATTCATACCCGGCATCGCTAACATATCGAACGCACTCGTCTCTCGACAGCAGTCTGCCTCCGTTGAAAGGATCGATGAAAACGGCATCCGGTTCGACGGCGTACCTCACGACGAAATGTCCCGGCAATCCAATTCCCTGCATTGGGATGTTGAGCCGCCATGTAACCAGCAGATAGACAACGGCCAGAGACAGTGGAACGCCCCTCCGCAGCGTCAATACACGATTGAGGTAGTGGTTGTCAGGATGATAATACTCATCACGATTTCCAACGAACTTTTTTTCCCCAATGAAGAAGTTGTTGATTTGATCCACAATATCGGCATGGTCTGTTATGCCTGTGAGGCGTTGATCAAGATCAATCGCGAACGAATTGAGCAGATCGACATAGGGCCCCATGCTCTCCTGTGGATATCCATGGAGAGCGATGAGAAATGACCCACGTTCGAGGTCTACATCTCCTGCAGATTTTCTCCGGAATTCGCGGAGCAGGTTCTTCAAGATTTCGTCAGTGATGGAACTGAATGCCGCTTCTATTTTTCGTTCGTGGGCAGTATCTGCGGTCGCGCTGGCAAGCCGGAGATATGGAAGGACATCTTCCCCCTTTTCTACGAGTCGATCAAGTGCGATCCGATAAATCGAATCATCATCATCATCGAGCAGCTTAATCAATGACTTAACTTCAGTTATCTCGATTTCATTCAGACTCTTCATAGCTCGTCCGGATCGGGGTCAAGGTAATTTTTTGTCAACCCCTTTTTCAATAATTCGAATGCTTCCTTCGGTGTATCGGCAAAACTGAAGAGATCAAAATCATCTTTGGAGATCATTCCCATGTCACAAAGCGCATGCAAATTGACAACGGTGTTCCAGAAGCTCCTTCCATATAATATCACAGTCATTTTTTTCCGGATCTTGCCGGTCTGCAAGAGAGTCAGCAGTTCCATCAGTTCGTCCATTGTGCCAAATCCTCCCGGAAATGCTATCAAAGCCTTCCCGAGATACATGAACCAGTACTTGCGCATGAAGAAGTAATGGAATTCGAGGTTCAATTCCGCCGTGATATACTTGTTGGGATACTGCTCCATTGGAAGGCTAATTCCGAGCCCAAGAGATCTTCCCTTCGCGAGCATGGCTCCTCTATTCGCAGCTTCCATAATCCCCGGTCCGCCGCCGGAACATACAACGAATCTTCCTTTGTCCTTCAATGACCGTGACCATTTCGTAAGGATGCGCGCTAGCTCAACAGCGTCTTCATAATACGAGGACATTTCAACAGCGCGCTCGGCTGCATCCATCGAAGCGAGTAGTGCCCTTGAAGGCCTCTTTGATTTACGCATCTCAGCTTTGATCTTTCTGAGTTTTGCAGTTGATTCCTGCCTTGATCGAATGCGCGCAGAGCCGAAGAATACAACAGTGTCTTTGACGTCGAAATATTTGAACCGACTGAGCGGCTCGAGGAACTCCGACAGAATCCTCACCGGACGTGCGTCTTTGCCTCGAAGAAATCCAGCATTCTTATACGCCTTCGGAGGGTTTTTCTGCATGCGATTATCCTTTTCATTTTATTAAAATATACTATCCAAGTTGTTTCTATACAAGAAGAAACTGGAATATGGCGGAACAAATTTATACTAGCAGCACTGACCAGCCGCCCATCCCGAAGACCATGCCCATTGAAAATTATAGCCCCCAAGCCAACCGGTCACATCTACCACTTCGCCGATGAAATACAGTCCCGGAACCAGTTTGCTCTCCATTGTCTTCGACGATAGCATAGCCGTGTCTACGCCGCCGACAGTGACTTCCGCCTTTTCAAAACCCTCCGTCTCTTCGGGATGCAGCTGAAACCCCGTCAATCGTCTTGCCAACGCTTCTATCTGGCTCCTGTTGCAACGGTCAAGCACCGTGTCCGGTGCAGCAAGTCTCTCCAGAACATCCGCAAGCCGGGAAGGAAGATAAGAGGAAAGAACGCTCGACAGCTTTTTGCCCGGTTTCATTCCCTTCATCAGTAGTTCTATAACATCAATTCCGGGAAAGAAATTCATATTCACGGACTCTCCCGCATTCCAATAGGACGATGCCTGGAGAACCGCCGGTCCGCTCAGCCCCCTGTGCGTAATCAAAACGGCCTCCGTAAATGAATTTCCGTTACAAGTCACTTCGCCCAGGGTAGAAATCCCGCTCAGACTTCCAAAGCTCGCACTCTCCTTTTCGCCCAAAACCAGAGGAACCAAACCCGGTTTCGGTGAAACTATCTTCATAACAAACTGATTGGCAATCCGCAACCCGAAATCGCTTGCCCCAAGTTTTCGGATTGAGAGGCCTCCCGTGGCGATCACGAGTGCATCGCAGACATAGTCGCCCTGACTTGTGGAGACGGTGAACGACAGGCTCTTCGCGATCGAGCCGACAGAGATACCGGTCTCAATCTTCACGCCCCGTTCTCTGCACTCCACCCTCAGAGCCTCTATGATTTCAGTTGCACTGCGGCGGCAAAAAAGTTGTCCGTGTTCCCGTTCAGAGTACGCGATGTGGTGCGCCTCAACAAACGAAAGAAAATCCCGTGGAGTATATCGCGAAAGCGCAGAAGTGGCAAAGTGCCTGTTTTCCGAAATAAAGTTGCGGGCGGAAACCGATCTGTTCGTGAAATTGCACTTACCTCCACCCGATATTCTGATTTTGGCTCCAATTTCGCGGTTATGTTCCAGAAGGCGGACCTTTCTTCCGCGTTTCGCTGCCTCGATCGCACACATCAATCCGGCAGCTCCGCCACCAATCACCAGGACATCAGTTTGTGTCATTGCCAGGCATTTCGTATAATTGTACACATTTTTGTCAGAGGAGTATTATGGATGCCAACTCAACGAATGAAACACAGTTTGCACCGGCATATCGCATCCCACGCCACGAAATTGAAAATCAAAGAGAGGTATTCCGCCGATCGCCGTTCTATTCTGAAATAATTGATGCAATTCCGTCGCTCGTGATGGTACTTAATCCACAGCGGCAGATAATTTTTGCCAACCACTATCTTCTTCAGTTTCTGGAGATGCCTGATCTGGTGAGTCTGCTTGGCGTCCGCCCAGGCGAGGCGATACGGTGCATCCATTCGGGCGAGACCGCCGGCGGCTGCGGCACGACAGAACACTGTTCCGCATGCGGAGCCGTTCGCGCCATCCTCTCGAGCCTGAAAGGGATTCCTGCTTCGCATGAAGTCCGCGTGCTGCGCTCTTCCGACCACGAACCGTTGGACCTCCGCATCTCCTCAAATCCTTTCATGCTCGGGGATGACTTTTTCTCAATCACGACGCTGCTTGACATCAGCGATGAGAAACGTCGCAGAGCGCTTGAACGAATTTTCTTCCACGACGTCATGAACACTGTCACCGGCCTTGGCGGCACCATTGATGCGCTTGCCGAAGCAACGCCGGATGAAATCACCGAATCGCAGCCGGTGATGAGAGAGTTGATGGGAATACTGATCGACGAGATACGGGCACAGAGCGAACTGTTGGCGGCTGAGCAACACGAACTTGCCGTGAAATTCTCCATCGCCAACTCTCTGGAAGTTCTAAAGGATGTTCGCAGCTTCAATTTATCACATCCGACGGCAGTCGGCAAGTTTATTGAAGTCTCCGCCGAGGCGGCGAACTGCACATTCGAATCCGATCTCCATCTGTTGCAGCGCATTCTGGGCAATATGACCAAGAATGCGCTCGAAGCCTCATCGGCCGGTCAGACAATAAAACTCGATGCCAATACTGATGGCAACATGGTTACATTCTCCGTTCACAACGACACTGTTATGGCCACGGACGTGCAGCACCAGATATTTCAACGTTCCTTCTCCACCAAGGGACCACACCGGGGATTAGGGACCTACAGCATCCGTCTATTGACAGAACGCTACCTGGGTGGAAAAGCAACATTCACATCCTCAGAAAGGTTTGGCACAACCTTCTCCGTAACGATACCGCTCAGCTCGGACTGATCGGACTCGCATTTTTCCGCGTAAGAAGAAAGACGGCCGCCAAAGGCGGGCTCCGC
>JAPLFO010000091.1:12529-23790 GCA_026390635.1 Ignavibacteriales bacterium | reverse complement strand
ATACCAACCTTTGTACGCAGCCGGGGAGAAACCTTCCTGGTCGTTGTGTATTTTGTCAAGAGTCATGGAGTGCGCAGGAGACGAAAACCGAGACCAAAGTCCTTGAGGTCCGGCCAGTCATCATCACGATACGCAACGCGACAACTATACTCCAGATAGTACCACGTGCCTCCCCGCAACACTCGGGACGAGCCACTTGGAGGTCCCGGAGGATTCTCACCCGGACTGTTCGCATAATAGGCAGCACCATACCAGTCCAAGCACCATTCCCAAACATTTCCAGTCATATCAAAGATGCCCAATTCATTCGGCTGCCTTGTCCCGACGGGATGAGTTCTATTGTCAGAATTTCCGCCGTACCATCCGATATCGCCGAGAGTATTACTGCCGCAATATATGTAACCCCGGCTCAGACTGCCACCCCGCGCTGCATATTCCCACTCCGCCTCGGTCGGCAGCCGATAAATGGCTCTACCTTCTCTTTCGTTCAGTCTCTTGATGAATTCCTGCACGTCGTTCCAGGATACGCGCTCGACAGGAAGATTGTCGCCCCTAAAATTCGACGGATTGTTTCCCATCACCATGCGCCATTGTTTTTGGGTCACTTCATATTTGCCAATGTAGAAATCCGAAACGGCCACAGAATGGATCGGCTTCTCATCATCGGATTCGTTGCTTCCCATTTTAAACGTCCCCCCTTTGACGAAGACAAATTCGCCGGCAAGAGAAGAAGTTGTTCCACTCGGATAGTCTTTTTTGACGATTTTCTTGAGAACAATTTCTTCCAGGGTAGTCTTATTTTCTTCGATTCGGATGCTTATTCTCTGCGCGGCATATCCGCTTGCAGAGACAGAGAGTTCATACTCACCGACCGGAATCCCTTTTTGAACTTTTTCTCCTTCCCATGAATAAACTATTGATCCATTCCGCAAGAGTTGTGCCTTTGCCTCGACCGGTGCGGCTGAAAAACGGAGGGTGCCGCTCTTCGCTGATAATTTGAACTCTTTTCTGATTCGTCCCCCATGAACAATTTCAACCGTTTCGCTTTGATCATAGAATCCGGTCTTCTGCACTTCGATTTTGTATCTGCCGGCGGGCAGTTCGACTGAGGATTTGCCGGTGTAGTCATTCTTATTGATCAGGACGCGCGCGTCGGCCGGCGAAACGGACAACTCAACAACGCCAATACTCTTTTCAAGATTATATGATCGCTTGACAGTTTTCCCACGGATGATTTCTATCTTATCGGAAACTGAAGCATATCCGGTCTTCCGGATAATTGCTGCATACAGTCCGGGCTGCAGAGTAAGCAGGCACTTGCCGGTGTAGTCGATATCATTCAAGAGTACAGTAGCATCCGGAGGATTAAGAACAAGCTCCAATGTGCCGCTATTTTTTTCCAATGTCGCCAGAAGGGGGCTATTTCCCGTTTCCCTGATAGTGATCGCTTTTTCCACGTCCACATAACCGCTTTTCGAAATCTTCACTGTGTAAGCCCCCGGAGAGAGAAGCAGATCCGTGTCGGTTTCCCCTTTTAGCACACCATTGATGAAGACCTGAGCGCCGGATGGGACAGAACGAATGGTGACCGCTGCAACCTTGCCCGCTTGAAGTGTAAATGAAAAGTAAACCTCAGACGATGAGACATTGATAGTCTTTTCCTCCGGTCTGTATCCGCCTTTTGAGACTTTTACGATGTGTTCGCCCGCAGCAAGAAGTATTGTGCGGCTTGTCCCTTGATCTTTGCCATCGATCAGCAGTATGGCATCTGTCGGTTGAATCTGAAACATAACGGAAATGAGCGGCGGTTTTTTCTCCTCGGGCGCCTTCTCAAAAATTTGAGCGGAGGGGAAAAAGATGAGAAAGCAAAGACAAAGGGAAAATATGAGTAGAGAAAAAATGAAAATGAAAAGACTGAGTCGTTTCTTCATGGTTAGCCCAATCGGCAATGGTGGCTTCTCAGAGATGATGGCAAAAAGATAATGAATTTAGCCCGTAAATGCCATAAAATGGGTGATCAATCGGTGGGGTTTTCCCGTTGGACCTCGGCTGAGATCTCGCACAGGGTCTTCAGAATTCGAAGTGGACATAAATCAAGGCACAACTGCTGTCTTTTCCGTCCCCGCGTGCGGAGATCACAAATACCGGCAACTCCGAACCATCTCATGGGATTGTTCTTTCAGTATCCGGTCGGTGCAATCTGGCGTGAGGCTATTCCATCGAACTTGGATGTACGCACTCTCACATCGTACTAGATTCAGAATGTGCCTCCATCTTCACATTCTGTTTTGCATACTGAGGATCTGCTATCGCGAACAGAAATTAGAACTTCTTCGACAATTTCATCTACCGCGGCATTTACCGCGGCACTGAGCCCAATCCCGGGTTCAAAACATTCCCCTTCAATCCCATAAACGATCATCTGCTCCGGAAGGACATTCAATGCGCGTGACATTTCAATCGCCTCCGCCAGTCCAAAGGCGTGCGATGAAAGATGAAAGAGACCGACCGGCAGAGGATGTTTGTACGGATGGAATTTGTGCAGTGTCCCGGTTTTGGCGCCGGAAGAAATCGCGTCAATGATGATAACATGTTCGCGGTGCCGCCACATTTCCACCAAAGCGGAACCTTCACCGCCGGCTTCCTGGACATCCACGAACGGGAGAGCATGTTCTTTGACACGCCGGGCTATTATCAGGCCGATTCCGTCGTCGCTCCGGTACTCATTGCCGATACCGATCACCGTTACACTTCCGGTTCTCTTCCCGGCGGCCGATGACATAGTTTCACCAGTCAAATACAGCTGTCGTTAAAACAAACTTTGTGCTTCCACTCAGTCTCGGCCATCGCCTATTCATTTTCTATCCGCAGTTTCAGAAAATGAGTTGCACAGGAAATGCACGGATCGTAATTTCTGATCGATTGTTCGAGTTGCCACGTAATTCGCTCCTCCGGCTGACTCAGGAGCTGCGGCACGAGTGCAGCAAGATCGCTCTCGATCGTTTTCTGATTCTGCGACGTCGGCGGAACTATTTTTGCATTGACGATCAAGCCCTTGGTGTCGAGCGTATAACGATGGAAGAGAATTCCGCGTGGCGCCTCTGTACAGCCGCAGCCTACACCCGCTCTGGGTTGGACCTTCACCGCCGGTAGTGCCGGCTGCTCATACTCACCAATAATACGCATTGCCTCTTCGATTGCAAAAACGGTTTCGATACATCGGATGATGATGCTCTTGAACGGATTGCGGACAACGGGTCGAACCTTCACTGCCTCGGCGACTTGCCGAGCTACCGGCGAGAGTTTGTCATAATTCAGGTTGAATCGTGCCAGCGGACCGACGAAATATGAGCCGCGCTCCTTCAGGGATGAGTGTAACGCGTTCGAATGTTGCACATGTTCTTCCTGGAAATGATGCTCATAATCGCTCACGGCAATATCCAATCCTTTGCTCGAAACAATCCGGCCTTCGTTGAACGGATATTCCTCCGAGTGCCGCAATGCCACAAATTCATACTCCCGGTCAAAATTGGGGTACTCGAAGGTTGCCGTGAGCTTCACCATTTCCACCGATGTCTCAAGGGCCCACTTCAAAGGTTCAAGTAATTCTGTCAATTCTTTTTTGTGTGGCGTCTTATAGAATCCGCCGACGCGGACATTGATTGGATGAATTTCTCTTCCGCCGACGAGATTGACGATATCATTGCCGATCTTCTTCAATCGGAGTGCCTTCTGCACGGCCTCCGGATAGTCTTTTGCCATGCGTATTGCATCCTCATACCCGAGAAAATCCGGGGCATGGAGAAGGAACGCATGCAGGACGTGGCTCTCAATCCACTCGCCGCAGTAGAGCAGTCGGCGCAGTGCCCGAAGCTGTCCATCGACCTGTACGCCGAACGCCGCCTCCATTGCGTGGCACGAGCTCATCATATAGGCAACAGGACAGATGCCGCAGATGCGTGCGGTAATATCCGGGGCTTCGCTGAACATCCGGCCTCGCAGAAACGCCTCGAAGAAGCGAGGAGGTTCAAAGATCTTGAACTTGACATCCTGGACCCTCCCATTCTTGATCTTCACAATCAGCGAACCTTCGCCTTCGACGCGTGCAAGATAGTCAACCTTTATCGTCTTATTTTTCATACGCTTCGCTCTCTTTCCGGAATGCCTCGGCATAGGCATTGAATCCGCGGAATGAGCGAACAATTTCGACATCGCTCACGCCATGCCCGCTCCACCACTTGGCAAGCGAATTGGTATTCGCCGTTTCCTTCGGGCCGAAACATCCAAAACATCCTCGATTGTATGACGGACAGAGCGCATTACATCCCGCATGCGTCACCGGTCCGAGACACATCGTCCCCTGCGCTACCATGACGCAAACGGTACCGCGCTGTTTGCATTCCATGCAGACTCCGTACGATGGGATATTGGGCTTGCGGTGATTGAGATATGCGCTGATCACTTCCACCAATTGATATTTGCTGATCGGGCATCCGCGCAGTTGGAAATCGACGAAGACATGGTCGGCGATCGGCGTCGATTTTGCAAGCGTATCAATGTACGACGGATTGGCATAGACTGCCGTGGTGAATTCCTTGACGTCTTTGAAATTCCTCAAGGCTTGAATTCCTCCGGCAGTCGCGCACGCGCCGATGGTCACGAGAAACTTCGATTGACGGCGGACCGCATGGATCCGTTCCGCGTCATGAGGCGTCGTGACAGATCCTTCGACAAGGGACAGATCGTAGGGTCCTTTGGCGACAGCGCGCGAGGCCTCGGGGAAGTTCGCAATCTCGACTTCTCCGACAACGGAGAGGAGTTCATCTTCACAGTCGAGCAAACTCAGCTGACAGCCATCGCAGGAAGCGAACTTCCAGACGGCGAGTTTCGGTTTTCGTTGTGGAGCCATGTTATATCTCCCACTTCTCTAGTAAGCCTTTGATCCTCTTGTAGGGAAACACAGGGCCGTCTTTGCACACAAAGACCGGGCCAAACTGGCAGTGTCCACAGAGGCCGATTGCGCATTTCATGTTCCGTTCCATTGAGAGATAGATATTTTCTTCCGACACACCACGCTTGCAGAGCTCAGCAACAGTGAACCGCATCATGACTTCCGGGCCGCAGACCATCGCAACGGAAGCGGAAGGATCGAATGGCGCCTTTTGGATGAGCGTGGTCACCACACCGACACTTCCTTTCCACGAACGCATGGCGCGGTCGACCGTTACGTACACTTCCAAATCGAACCGCGACCGCCAATGCTCCAACTCTTTGCGATAGAGAATATCTTGCGGTGTACGCGTTCCGTAGAGAAGGATGACCCTGCCGTATTTTTCCCGGTGATTCAGGACCTGATAGAGTGCCGGGCGCAGCGGCGCCAGGCCGATGCCGCCGGCGACAAAAATAATGTCGTTTCCTTCCGCTGCTTCGATCGGCCATCCCTTCCCGTAGGGACCACGCACTCCCAGAATATCGCCTCGTTTCAATTCGTGCATAGCTTTCGTCACAGCACCGACTGCGCGGGTGGTATGCACCAACGCCTCCGGTGTATGGGGATCTCCGCTGATGGAGATCGGGATCTCGCCCACTCCGAACATATACAACATATTGAACTGTCCGGGCGAGAACGTAAATCCCGCTTTGCCATTTGCCGAACGCAGTTCCAAGGTGAATGTATCGTCGGTTTCTTGTCCCACTCGCGTCACCTTGAACGGTTCCGGAATCATAGGATTGAGTTCCATGGATTCTTTCATATGCTGCCTTTCTTATTTCTCCCCGTACATGTCCAGCAGTTGAATGCGCATCGACGAAATCCGATTTTCCATCACTTGGGAGAAGCGTTTCAATAATTCATATCCGAGCCCCGTGTCGTTCTCGCACTTGTTTCGGAGACATTTTCCGTCAAGCGCAATAGCGCGGGTCAATTCCAAGGCGCGCGCATCAAAGTGCCACTTGTACGGCGGGAAGAGCCACGACCAACCAAGCACGTCACCATCGCTGAGTGTTTGGATTCCTACTCCCCCTTTTCCCGGCACATGCATCTCCACAACAATTTTCCCGCTGCGAACGATGTAGAACTTATCCGCTTCGTCGCCTTCATGAAAAAATAGATCATCAGCATTGACGCGAACGTTTGAAGCACACCCCACCACCAAATCCATGTACTCCTTTTTCAATCCCGCCAAGAACGGATGTTGCGCCAAAATTGGCTCCAATGTTTCCATAGATCCTCCCTACGAGGTTGTAATTTGAATTTGTTGATGCTCTCGTATAGCGCGTGCTTCCTCGGTGATGTCGATACCAACCGGACACCAGGTGATACAACGGCCGCAGCCGACGCAGCCTGGAGTGCCGAACTGATCGATCCAGCTGGAAAGTTTATGAGTCATCCACTGCCGGAAGCGCGACTTGCGCGTGGCGCGGATGCTGCCGCCGTGGATGTAGGAAAATTCCAGTGTGAAGCAGGAATCCCATTTTCGAATTCGCTCCGCTTTCGTACCGGTCAAGTCGGTAACATCCTCCACATTCGCGCAAAAACATGTCGGGCAAACCTGCGTACAATTAGCACAGTTAAGACATCGTTTCGCGATCACCTCCCACTGGGGATGTTCGGGATTGGCGGCCAGAAGTTCCTTCAAATTCTTTGTCTCGATTTTTCTTCCCATTGCGGCAGTTGTCTTCTTGAGGATCTTCTCCGCAGCTCCGATTTCTGCTGCAGTCGCTTCCGGCTGTCCAAGTTCGTTCAGCACTTCCGCACCCCGCTTGCTTCCACTTTCCGCGACCAAATAGTGCGAACCGTTCTGGATAACTTCTGTCAGTGCGATGTCGAATCCATTTTTTGCACGCGGGCCGGTGTCCATGGATGCACAGAAGCAGGTCCCGCCTGCATTGCTGCAGTTCACCGCAACGATAAAAATCTTCTCACGCACCGCCTGATAGTACGGATCGCGATACTCGCCTGCAGCGAAAACCCTGTCCTGTATGGCGATCGCTGCCAGCTCGCACGGGCGCACGCCAACGAAGGCATAGGAATCCTTCGACTCAAGAACGGTTTGAACGTCAAAACCGTGGGACTTTTTTTGTGAGGCAAATAATTTATGAATTGGTGGAAAGAGAAATTTTTTCCAGGAGTGGGGTCCTACATTGTACCCGAAAAGAGCATTGTCGCTGCGTCGCTCCAGGCGATAAGAGGCAGCGTCCTGCTTGTCGGTCCATCCGACGGGGAGCTCCGAGTGAGAAGCAACCTCGTCATAAATGATAGCACCTTCTCGAATGGTCGGTGCTACTGTTTTGTAACCTCGCTTGTGCAAAGCGGAGAACAACGACCCAACACCCGCGGTTTCCATGGTGACCATCGGCAACCTCAGTTGTGTTATGTGATAAGAGACCCTCCCTCTTCACTCACATCCCTACCCTCACTAGGCCAAATGAATATAGCAAATAGTTTGTGAAACAAATAGATGGAAGAGATTTTCTTTTTACCTCTCGTTCCGCACATCCTCCGGAAAAAGGATTTGACCGGCCTTCTAACTGTTTGGTATGAATTGAGAGACCAGAGAGGAGAAGCGCAGGCAATAGAATGAAAAATCCCTGAGAATGCAGCGCTTTCAGGGATTTCTTTGTGCACCCACCAGGACTCGAACCTGGAACCCACTGATTAAGAGTCAGTTGCTCTACCAATTGAGCCATGGGTGCGCACCAAAAGTTTGAAAATATACAAAGAAATTTCTAAAACATCAAGACATCTCATTTTTTCTTCCGGGAAAATTCTCCGTGCACTATTCCCCACTCGCCAAGTTCAGCTCTGGATTCCAGTTCATTTTCCAGCGAGTCCGGAAGTGCTGAAAAAAAATCCAAATGCGTCAACGCTTCCACGGAATCGATTGGAACAACGTAGGACTGAATTCCAGAGGTGCATTCCCGGTTTGGCATCAGAAAGGCGATCGCTTTTTTTTTCGCCGAGCGATAGTCGAGGATGACTTTGAAGAACAATTCCGGAATCGAAACATGCGCATCCGCTCTGAGAAATGGAAGGCTGTCCCTTAGCACAGGGCCGGTCACAATGAACAACGCTCCGTACTCCCTCGCCCAACCGCGCACGATTTCCTCGAGGTGTTTCCATGCGATGCGATTAAACCGGGGCAGCTGCGGTGCAATATTGGAAGTGAAAAATGTTTCCCGCATCGCGTCGGGCGACCATTTCATGTCTGCCGCAGGACAGAGGTGCCCTTTGTCGTAGCCAGAACGGTCATAGGTTTTCGGGTCTGCGGAGCCGCCAGGAATTTCAGGATCTTTCACAAACTTGGTTGATCGCTCGACACCGCCGCACGTCATGGAATCTGTCAGCTCATATGCGACCCACTCGGACAGTTGATGCTGCGAGACAAAGGAAATGGTATAGGCGGTATGCCGGACAAGAGTTCCGGAGGAGTGTGTCGGAAGAAAGTCAAGACTCTGCGCGTGCAGAAGACAAAATAAACTGCAGAGACTGACGAGGATGAAACGGTGAAGACGGAAAATCATTGTGCGTGTTGTGTACAATACGACGAACCGCGAGCTGCCTTCCGTGTACATTGGTTCCCGTTTTTGGTCGTCCCTTTGCACTGGACAATTTGATCTGCCTGCTTACTTTTCAGCAGAAGCAATTGTGTTCCCAGAAGTTCGACAACTTTGTGATCGAGTTTGATCGTCTTTGTCTCAAGTTCCAGCTTTGTCGCATCGAGGCGCTTATCCACCGCGGCAACTGCGCTTACCATCCGACGCTGCAGAAGGCCGCCAAGCACTACTCCAAACAGCAATAGTCCGAGTATCGCGACCATCCACATAATGACATGTTGATTCATGCTCGATCGCATTGTCGTCACATCTGTCTGAGTCTGGACAATGCTCTTTTCCGAATTGGCGACAATGATTTTCAACGAGTCTGACATATGTTCAGCCAGAAGTCGCTCTTCTGCGATCCGGCTGTCCATCTGCGTCAATTTTCGCTGCTGCTTGTTCAGTGCGCGATGGAGTTCTGCGCTCGAACGGCGCAGTTGAGCGATATTCTTGCCCAACTCAGTCGTCTTCGCGGCAAGTTCTGATTTCTTCACATACAAAGTGTCCTGGGCAGTTCCAGAAATTGGAAGCACAATCAGGACCAGAGCCAGCAAACAGGACAGACGCATATCGCCTCCGAAGAGCTGTGTCGGATGGTGGAAAAGGAGTTGAGCAACCTAGATTTCGTCAACGACAGAAGCCAATCGTTCCCTCAGGGATCCCGGGGATAGAACACGATAGGCTGTCTATCCCCTCAAGAAATTGTTGATGGGACCGTCCAGAAATGCTGAATTACTTCGTCGCGGGCGGAGCCTGCTGTTGCTGCGGCAATTGCGCAGGCGGTACGGAACTCTGTCCGCTCTGAATGATGCTTTCCTTTGCGCTTTTACCTTTGCCCGGCAAAAAGAAAATGTTGATAACAAGCGTCAACACAAGAAACGTCGTTGCAAGAATGGTTGTCGCACGGGTGAGAAAATCTGCTGTGCGGCGAACGCCGAACACTGTTCCGATATTTCCACCCCCGAATGAACCTGCAAGGCCGCCGCCTTTGCTGTTTTGCATGAGAACGACTACCACTAACAAGATGCTGACAAAAATTTCAAGCGCGACAAGAAATGTATACATGAGTGCAATCCTGAATTAATCAAAAAAAGACGCTCGGTGAGCGTCGTCAATCATGGATAACAGTATAGCAAAACTACAGCGGAAAATCAAGAATATTCTTGATTCTCGAACGTCGTTTGTCTATATTCGCAATCATTGTTTCATTCAATAACATCAGAATGGCGAAAAGAACCTTATGGAAGCCACCCTGCATTCGAGTCCCAAAAATACCGGCTGGATTGAAGTCGTCGCCGGTTGCATGTTTAGCGGGAAGACCGAAGAATTGATCCGCCGCATGCGCCGCGCACAGATTGCCCGACAGAAAGTCGTAATTTTCAAGCCGCGAATTGATAATCGCTACAGCTCAAGTCACATCGTCTCACACAGCGAACAGTCGCTCATATCGACCGTCGTGGACAGTCCATCCGAGATCCTGGAACTGGCAAAGGCCAGTTTTTCAGTGCAGATCTTGTTGACGTCTGCGAGCAACTTGCAAACGAAGGCAAACGTGTGATTGTTGCTGGTTTGGATCAGGACTATCGCGGAAAACCATTCGAGCCCATTCCCCAGCTTCTAGCGGTCGCCGAGTATATCACCAAAACCCTTGCCATTTGTGTCGTTTGCGGAAACCCGGCGGATCGTACCCAAAGAACGTCGAGCTCACACGAACGCGTCGTCGTCGGTGCAAAAGAAGGCTACGAAGCCCGTTGCCGCAAGTGCTTTGAACCGCCAAAGGACTGACACATACGCTCATGCCCGCATCTGATCAAAAAGTCAAAGACGCCGTCGCGGCAATCCAGACAATGTGCGACCGCAGGCCCCGAATCGGCATTGTCCTGGGATCAGGGCTGGGAGATTTTGGAGATGGTCTGCACAATCGCGTTGAGATTGACACTTCCAACATCCCCCACTATCCTGTCTCAACAGTCCCCGGCCATGCCGGCCGACTCGTTTTCGGCCAACTCGTGTCGGAAGGGAAAACATCGGCAGACCTCCTTGCATTTCAAGGACGGATTCATTTCTATGAGTGCAACGATTTGGAGAAAGTTATTTTTCCGATTCAGGTAGCCGCTGAACTTGGCATAGAAACTCTCATACTGACGAACGCCGCGGGTGGTATCAATAAAGCATTTAGACCTGGTGATCTAATGCTCATTCGAGATTTTATCAACCTCACGATGGAGAATCCACTTCGAGGAATCTCTCCACCGCGGACGGCTTCTGCAGGAAACGGACTCGACGCCGACCTCCTCTCACTCGCCCGCTCGATTGCGCACTCGAGCGGAGTGCAGGTCAAAGAAGGTGTCTATTGCTGGACGAAGGGGCCCAGCTATGAATCTGCGGCCGAAATCCGCATGATGGCACTCGCGGGTGCGGATGCAGTCGGAATGTCAACAATGCCGGAGGTGATGGTTGCGACACAACATGGTATGAAAGTCCTGGGAGTATCCTGCATCACAAATTATGCAACCGGTCTGACCGATGCCAAACTGGATCACCAGGAAGTCACCGACGTCGCAAATATGGTAAAAGCAAATTTCACCGAACTCCTGACGAAGATTGTCCTCGCCCTTCCCTGAAGAGTCTCTCAAGCCTTAAAGAGTAGCAACGCCAGGAAA
>JAPLFO010000091.1:0-12383 GCA_026390635.1 Ignavibacteriales bacterium | reverse complement strand
GGCTCCCGCATCCTCCCCGAGAGAAGCATCCCTGCTGGATTTCGCGAACTGCACTCCCCGGACGAAATAATACCCGCTTACCAGGAATGCTACGACCACGTAGACCGGAAAAACCAATCCCGTAAGTGCCGGCATCAGACTTGCCGGGAGTAAGAGCGCAAGCGAAACGAGAGCATGGCGACTTGTGATTGTTCCAGTTTGATCAATGAGAGAAAGCAATCGAATTCCTGCCCGCTGATAGTCATTCCGGTACAGCCATGCCAAGGCGAGAAAATGGGGAATCTGCCAGAAAAAAAGAATGGCGAAGAGGATGACCGCATCCGGAGTAACCGAACCGCGGGCTGTCGCCCATCCAAGAACGGGAGGCAGAGCACCCGGAACTCCCCCGGCAAGGGTTGAGAAGGCGGATCGCTTTTTTAGAGGGGTGTACAGAAACAGGTAACTCACCGAGATGACAGCGGCAACACAGCCCGCAATGGAATTCACGCGAAAGAAATAGAGAAGACCGCCGGCAGTCAATATCACTCCAAGAAGGAGAGCTCCCACGGCCGGAATTTTTCCCGACGGCAGTGGGCGCGACTCTGTCCGTTTCATTAAAGCATCGGATGATCGTTCCATATATTGATTCAGCGCGGCTGCACCGCCGCCGATGGCCAGAGTTCCCACCGTCATCAACAACAGTTTCAGGACGACGGCAACATTCCATCCACCCGTTACTCCCAGCGAGTACCCTCCCACGCCGGTAAGCGTTGACATCAACGTAAGAGACGGCTTCAACAACGCCACATATGACGGCAACACAGAATCACTCGCCAGACTTTTCGCCGCTCTTTTCATGGAGGAATCCAATCCAATGCATCACGTTAATATCCGGAAAATCTATTTTCCTCTGTCTGCAAAGTCAACAGTGTATCGCTGCATAATGTTCCGTTTCATATCGGTGTTCGAATTCTATATGCGATTCGGAAGGCACGGGAGCAAAAACATCTCCGTCTCTCTGTACCCGTTGAGAGTATTGGATCGATGACGAGGTGGATATGGTACTGAAGCGGGCTGGAGGAACAATGATGGTAACGGTCAAACTCGACGGCAGAAAGCATCAGAAGGGAATGAGGCCGGCATGTCTCGTGTGGCTACATGCCGGCCGGAATTCATTGCTACACAGTTTCAACAAACGTCGAATACTTTGCCTTCCCACCCTTGGAGAATTCAGCAATTTTTTGCGCCAGGGTATCTGCAACTTCGTCTTCGCTTTCTTCATACTGCTTGTACGCTTCCTCTGATTGGGCTACAAACATTTCGGCAAATGCGTTCCGTTTGCCTTTCTGTTCAAACACAGAATACATAACGTGCTGATTTGCCGCGTAATGTGCTTTCAACTTTTCAACGGCAGCCAGATATTCCTGACGGCTCTCCTCTGCCACTTCGTACTGCATTGTCAGTACAACCTTAGCCATAAGTGAATCCTTTCTATGATAAGAGACGCAACTTGATTTTCTTTTTCATTTTCCTTCCCACGAGCGCATTGCTGCGCGGATCTGCCGTTCGTCCATCCCGAAATAGTGTCCCACCTCATGACAGAGAACTTCATAAATGCGCACTCTGGTCTCGTCGTCAGTTGAACAGAGACGCTCAATATTTTTCCGATAGAGCGTAATTCTGTCAGGCAGAACTGGAGACATCCCATACCATGAGCCACGCTGCGTCAGCGGAACACCTTGGTAGAGTCCCAACAAAGAGTCTTTCGAACTCTTGACGCTCCTACAAGCGACGTCGTCCGGCTGATCCTCGACAACTATTTCCACATTGTCGATGGCATCTTTGAAGGTGCTTGGAAGATTGTGAAACGCTTCATCCACAATATCTTCAAACTCATCCTGGCGCATCAGACAATCCAATGCGCGAAAGCGGCGTAGAATATCGCGCCAGCTGCGCTGCATACGAGCATTGCACCAATCATCGTCTTCCAGACCGGAAGGCGATGTGCAATCGAACATCCATACCCTGCCAACGCTATCGTCCAAAGAACAAAAACGATATCCAATCCTGCAAGAGTGTAGTACACAATCGGCTTGATGGCGGCCGCACTCGGACTCGCAATGAAGAGGAGCATCCCCATTGCCGCCAGTTCGATCGGAAGCAATAACGCAACGGAAATGACGATGGGAACCAGCGACCATCCGACGACCGCATATGAATTCCGGAATGTTGCCGTACCCCTGGCGAGGCGGCACCAGAGATGAAGTCCGATGATAACGATCATCCCCAAAGGAGGTCCGATGAGAGTTCCCAGGACGATGCCGTAGAGCATTAAAAATAGGAGGTTATCGAATTCTGAGCCGGCATGCCGCAGCGACAGGAGTGTAAACATCGCCCCCACACCGAGAAAAAGCATCATGGAAATGATGTAGTTCTTCTGCTCGGAAAGCACGGTTTTGCGAAAGGCGACTTTCGGCGACTCAATCATTTGCCAAAGAGTGGCGAAAAAATCAAGATTTGCCACCCGATCCTGCAAAAAGCTGCCGCAGGACGAGCATTTAGTGGAAAAATCGTCATTCGGCGCCGCACAGACGGTACATTGGAGCGTTCTGGCATTGATGGCGGCTATCGTATTCATTTGATCAAGGTACGAAGAAATGCCATCTGTTGCAACGAATTTCAAAGAGGCTCGAATTTTGCAGTGAAATGGCGGAGCTGCGGTGCTTCGTACGTTATCCGATAGCCATTGATGGAATTGCGTCTGGCGAAGACTTCGAGGATACATTCAACCACATAATCGATGTGGCTCTGAGTATAGACCCTGCGCGGTATCGCGAGGCGGACGAGTTCCATTGGAGGAGAAATAAGCTTCCCATTTTCTCCGTATTTGCCAAACATCACGCTGCCGATCTCAACGGAACGTATACCACCAGCTTTGTAGAGTTCGCACACGATCGCCTGCCCCGGATATTGATCAGCAGGAATTTGCGGCAGGAAGCGTTTCGCATCCAGATAGATGGCGTGTCCGCCCGGCGGCTGGAGTATCGGAACACCGGCCTGAGAGATTTTTTCCCCGAGGTACTGGACTGAACGAATGCGATATGTCAGGTAATGCTCATCCAGCACCTCTGTCAATCCTTGGGCGATTGCTTCAAGATCTCTTCCGGCGAGGCCGCCATAGGTGGGAAAGCCCTCGGTCATGATCAGCAGGTTTCTGGCTTTTATTGAAAGTTCATCATCGTTGAGTGCGATGAAACCGCCCATATTGACAATCGCGTCTTTTTTTGCGCTCATGGTGCAGCCATCGGCGTAGGAAAACATCTCTTGCGCTATTTCTTTCGGTGTCTTTTGGGCGTACCCGTCTTCCCTCAATTTGATGAAGAAGGCATTTTCGGCAAAACGGCAGGCATCCAAAATCAGAGGGATGTTGTATTTCTTAAGAACCTCTTTCGTCTCTCTGATATTTTTCATCGAGACCGGCTGCCCACCGCCTGAGTTGTTGGTAACCGTCAGCATGCAGAGCGGGATGCTCCCGGCGCCTTTGTCCCGGATGAAAGCATCAAGCTTCTCGACGTCGATATTCCCCTTGAAGTCCGCCACAAGTGCAGTCTGTAGACCTTCACTGGTCGGCAAGTCGACCGCTTCAGCGCCTGAGAATTCCACATTCGCGCGGGTTGTATCAAAGTGTGTGTTGTTCGGGATGAACTTCCCGTGACCGCCCATGAGCGAGAAAAGAATCTTCTCCGCTGCCCTGCCTTGATGCGTTGGAATTACGTGGCGAAAACCTGTCAGATCTTTCACTGCTTTCTCAAACCGAAAAAAACTCCTGGCTCCGGCGTACGATTCGTCTCCTTCCATCATGCCGGCCCATTGCTTTGCGCTCATCGCCGCCGTGCCGCTATCCGTGAGAAGATCGATCAGAACATCCTCGGCATGAATAAGAAACGGATTATAGCCGGCCACGGCGAGAATCCCGACGCGTTCGTCCTCTGTGGTGAAGTGAATCGGCTCAACGGACTTAATTTTAAACGGTTCGATAATGGTTTTCATGATTCGCAATCTTCTGAGTTGTAGGTAATCAATGAAAAGATGTTGCGCCCGGGGAGTTTCTTTCTCGGCTCCAAAAATGCGAGCTCTATCAGAAACGAGAGTCCGACAATTGTTCCCCCAAGCCGCTCGACAAGCCGGCACGCCGCATCTATTGTCCCTCCCGTGGCGAGGAGATCGTCATGGAGCAGGATTCTTTCCCCGGAAATAATCGCATCCCTGTGTATTTCGATAACATCGGTTCCGTATTCCAACTGGTATTCCTGACGCTCGATCGCTGCGGGGAGCTTTCCAGGCTTACGTATCGGAATGAAGCCCGCTCCCAATCTGGCCGCCAGCGCACCGCCCAGGATGAAACCGCGGGATTCCACGCACGCCACTTTGTCGATTTTGTGATCTCTATGCTGCGCATAGAGTTGCTCGACTGCAGCCGCAAACGCGTCCCGATCCTTGAGCATTGTTGTAATATCCCGAAACATAATGCCTGCTTTGGGGAAATCCGGGACAGTACGTATGTACGTCGAAAGTTCCATCGGCCTACTCTCCCTCAGCAGTTTGATTACTCTTTTTGAAATCATCGGTCATCTGGACAACTGCATTCACATGCACAGCATAGTCAATCGCATCCGCGTTCGACATGCCCTCACTTTTTGATAGATACTCCTTCATGAAACCGAGCGCATTTGCTCTATTTTTCAATAGGATATCACTTATGACCTCTAGTGTTCTCGTGTGCAATTCTTTCGGTCTGCAGACTTTCTCTATCAAACCCATTTTCATCGCTTCGCCCGCCTCGATCACGCTTCCTTCCAGAAGCATTCGCCTGCACGTTCCGACACCGATTCTTTGGACGAGATATGGCAATACCAACGCCGGCATCGCTCCCTGCGAGAGGTCCGGCAATTGGAAGGAGGCATCGTCCGAAGCGATGACGTAGTCGCACACGGCAGCCAGACCAACGCCTTCGGAAACCGCTTTTCCCTGTACAGCGGCAAAGACCGGTTTTCTCATCGAATTGATCAATCCAAAGAGCTGAATGATTTGTCGGGATTCTTCCAGATTCTTTTCGAAGTCTGCTTCAGCTGCGGCGCGCAGAAAGACCGGATCCATTCCGGCGCAGAAATATTCTCCTTCTGCTGCGAGGAGAATTGCACGAATATCGGGATCCTTGATTGCGGAAGAGAAGGCGTGCATCAGCTCATTCACTGATCCGCTTCCGAGCATCGGTTTCTGCTGAACGATCCTACAGATTTTCTCCTCTATGACAGAGACGTATATCGTGGCATATTTCATTTCGATCATAATAAGTGCGCTTTCCGGAATGCAGGAAAATAGAGAAAATCAGATGGAGATGCAATCCGGAAAAAAAAAACCCTGCGGCGATCACAGCGGCCGGCAGGGTCTTGAGAAAAAAGAACAAGAATCAGACGTCGTAGTACAGATGGAATTCGTATGGATGCGGGCGCAGCGCCATCGCCTTCACTTCACGCGTCATCTTGTAGTCGATCCAGGCGTCGATGACGTCTTCCGTGAAAACATTTCCCTTCAGAAGAAAATCGTGATCTTCTTCAAGTGCTTTTAATGCATCTTCGAGCGAACCAGGAGCGGACGGCACATCTTTCAATTCCTCCGGACTCAGATCATAGATATCCTTGTCCAGCGGCTCTCCAGGATCGATCTTGTTCATGATGCCATCAAGTCCCGCCATCAGAAGTGCGGGAAATGCAAGATACGGATTGCAGGACGGATCGGGAGTGCGATACTCCACGCGCTTGGCCTTCGGGCTTTGTGAATATGCCGGTATGCGGACCGCAGCGCTTCGGTTGCGCTGGGAGTAGGCAAGGTTGACCGGCGCTTCAAATCCGGGCACGAGTCGTTTGTAGGAATTTGTCGTCGGATTCGTGATAGCACAGAGAGCCGGCGCATGTTTCAGAAGTCCACCGATATAGTACAGCGCCATTTCACTCAGATTCGCGTACGCGTTGCCGAAAAAGAGCGGCTTTCCATTCTTCCAGAGGCTTTGGTGCACATGCATTCCTGAACCGTTGTCACCGAACAGCGGCTTCGGCATGTAGGTAACTGTTTTGTTATGAATCCGTGCGGTGTTTTTGACAATGTACTTGAACAGCAGGAGTCCATCTGCAGCCGACACCAATGGAGCATAGCGCAAATCGATTTCGGATTGTCCGGCTGTGGCAACTTCATGGTGCTGCGCTTCCACATGGAGGCCTGCGGCCAAAAGATTGATCGTCATCTCGTTGCGAAGATCCATCAACGAATCTGTCGGAGGAACAGGAAAATATCCCTCTTTGAAGCGCGGTTTGTATCCCAGATTCGGATTTTCGTCGCGGCCGGAATTCCATTTCCCTTCCGAGGAATCGAGAAAATAGTAGCTCGAATTCTCGTTCGTATCATAGCGAATGTCGTCGAAAATAAAGAATTCTGCTTCCGGCCCGAAGTAAGCCGTGTCGGCAAGTCCGGTCTGCTTCAGATATGCTTCGGCTTTCAATGCGATGTTCCTCGGATCGCGATCGTATTTTTGCTTTGTGAGCGGATCGAACACATTGCAAATGAGGCTCATTGTCGGTATGGCACAGAACGGATCGACGATGGCCGTCTCAGCATCCGGAACGATAAGCATATCGCTTTCATGGATCTGCTTCCATCCCCGCATGCTGGACCCGTCGAATCCGAGACCGTGCTCAAATGTACCTTCTGAAAATTCCGTCACCGGAATGGTCAAATGCTGCCACTGTCCGGGAAAGTCCACAAACTTGAAATCAACCATCTTGATTCCATGATCCCGTATCATGGAAAAAACCTTCGACGTCGCCGATCCGGGTTTTTTGGCCATTGGAGCCTCCTGATGATGAGAGTATTATTTTGTTGGTTTTATTTTCAGCATAAAGGTTTCCTTCGTCGTGGAGAGAACCACGCTGGTAGTCGTCTGTGTTACTCCATTCCACGCCTGAATTTTCGAGAGAAGTTTTTCCAGCGACGAGGTTGTCGCCGTGCGCACCTTCACCAGATGCGTCCCTGTTCCCGTGACAGAATGTACTTCCAGGATTTCGTCACTATCTTGCGTATGGGACAGAAAAGACTCGTAGTGTTTTGATGAATCAACGGTAACAGTAATGAAGGCGGTGATATCCATCCCGACTTTTTTCGGATCAAGGTACGCGCAGTAGCCGGCAATGACGCCATGTTCTTCAAGCTTCCGGAGCCTCTCGCTAACGGAGGGAATCGAAAGCTTCACCGCCTCGGCAAGTTCGTTGCGACGAGTCCTCCCTCTTTTCTGGAGAATTTCGATAAGATGGATATCAATATCGTCTAGATTGCCCATGGCAGGCTCTTAATATATTAAGTAATAACCACTCTTTGCCTAACAATATAAGGCAGCGGCGGGATAAAGTCAATACTTTTTTTGGTATGGGCAGAAGATTGTAGAGGAAAATGTGTCGACTAGGACAAGGCTGCACGCCGGAGCGTCGCGATGGCCTGACCAACATCTGCGGAACCGAACACGGCATTGCCGGCGACGATGATATCCGTTCCGGCATCAACGAGCGAGCGGACATTCGCCGCATCGACTCCCCCATCGACTTCGATCTTCGCCGAGAGTGCCCGCGCCCCAATCATCAATCGAAGGCGCGAGATTTTGTCGAGGGACGCTTGAATGAATTTCTGACCACCGAATCCAGGATTCACCGACATCACGAGCACAAGATCAACAAACGGAAGAATCTCTGACAGCGTTTCCAACGACGTCGATGGATTGACGCTCACGCCAGGCTTCATTCCCAGCTCACGGATGGCGCTCACGGTCCTATTGAGATGTGTGCAAGCTTCGACGTGAACCGTGAGATACGCAGCACCCGCTTTTTGAAATTCCTCCAGGTATCGCTCGGGGTTCTCAATCATGAGATGGACGTCGAGTGGCAGCTTGGTCGCATGGGAGATGGCCGCGACGATGCCGGGTCCAATGGTAATGTTCGGCACAAAGTGTCCGTCCATCACGTCCAGATGAAGAAGATCTGCTCCACCTTTTTCCGCCGCCTGGGCCGCTGCTCCCAGCGCGGAAAAGTCTGCTGAAAGGATGGACGGCGCAATGAGGATGTTTTTCATTTCAATTCTCGCGTTGTGTTCGGTTTTTTCCCGGAGCCTCAGCGACGAAGAGATCCACCGGTTTTGCCCCATTGAGGATAATGTTCGGCCGTGGGAACTGGTCAAGAACAGTATTCGGCAGCAGATCCGTACTAATCTGATACGTGATTGTCCCAACGCTCAGACCTTTTTCTGCCAATATTTTCTGTGCCGCCGACAAATTTTTTCCACGTAGGTCGGGCACAACAAGACTGTCTGTATTGACGCCGCCGCTCACCGTCACCCCGATGAACGCACCACGTCGGGTCTTTACGCCCTGAACGATACTCTGAGACACAATCGTTCCTTCTGGAAACTCCCGCGACAGTTCTGTCTCCACGCTTCCGAGCTTCAAACCGTACCGTTCGAGCGCGAACTTCGCATCGCGCAGCGATTTCCCGCGCAACGCCGGAACGCTGACCACCTGTTCTCCCCCGCTGATGGTGAGATAGACGCGACGTCCCTGTTTGACGACCTGCTGCGGAAACGGATTTTGTGCTATAACGGTGCCCAGAGGATACTGCGCATCAACGCGTGTATCCCCTTCACGCACTTCGAGCTTCATTCCTTCCAGAATCTTTGTCGCCTCTTCCTGCGTTTTTCCCACAACATCCGGCACGGTCAGCGTGGCGCGCCGATTGACATACCACGGCATGATAATCTCGTCGAGCACTACGACTGCGACGACAAAGACTCCGCACGCAAGAACAAATATGCGAAACGTTTTTGTGTGCAACATTGATTGCAGACGCTGCTTCAGACGGTTCATCGTTTCGACGTCCCCAGCAATGATTCAACATATTTCCCCACAAGATCAAATTCCAGATTGACCCGGGAGCCGGACTTATACGATTGAAAAACGGTGTGCGCCATCGTATACGGAATAATTGCCACGTCAAACTCCGCGGCACGAAGACGGGCAACTGTCAGACTGACACCATCCACCGTAATGGAGCCGACCGGAATCAGATACTTGCGGAACTTTCTATCGAAACGGATGGTGAACATCCAGCTGGATTCAAGTGTCGTTTTCTTGACAATCGTACCGGTCGCATCGATATGTCCCTGGACGAGATGTCCGCCGAGTCGCTGCTGCAGCGACAGCGGTCGTTCAAGATTGACGCGGGAACCGATGACGAGCTGTCCCAAACTCGTTTTCAACAGTGTCTCTTTCACCGCATCTACGGAAAACGTAGCCGCAGTATAGTCCACCACCGTCAGACACGTGCCATTCACCGCAATGCTATTATCTCTCCGTAATCCCTTCATCACCCTTCGCGCCTTGAATACGAAACGGATCCCGTCTCCTCGCACATGGATGGATTTTACTTTTCCTACTTCTTCAACAATTCCGGTAAACATTTATTGAACCTCATAGTCATAGAGCACTTTGGATATCGATGCAATCGCTTTTCTTCCGGCCACAGGATCTTTCAATTCTTTGATGAGTACCACCAGAACGTATTTCCTCCCTCCCGGCAGCATGACGAAGCCGGCATCGTGCTGAATGCCGGTAATGCTCCCCGTTTTGTGGGCAACTTTCACCGCGGACGGCAGGAAAGCCGGAATGCAGTCATTGAACCGCTGGTCCAGCAGAATGTCCGTCATCGCCTTCGACGCCGTTTTGCTGACCGCCTGTTCGCGCGCAATCAATACAAAAAGACGCATCATATCGCGTGCCGTTGTCGTGTTGTTCATACCTGCATCAAATGCCTTCCCGTCTTCCACGCCCCGCAGCACATGGACACCGGGAACACCGAGCGCACGCATCGTCGCAGCCACATTTTTTGCCCCGATCTTTTCGATCAGAATGTTGGTCGCCAGATTACTGCTGACCGTAATCATGGCATGGAGGAGTTTCCGGACACTGCACTTCTTGCCGATGCTGTGGTACAAACTATCGTCACTGTCGCTGCTGACATCGAGCGAGTACGCACTTTCATCAACAATGCTCTTGAACGAATTCACAACCGAAAGAGAATCATTCAGCGACAGCTTCCGCGTGCGCGCTTGCCGGAAAACCTCAACCATCACTGCGGTCTTCATCGTGCTCGCTGCATGGAATTCCGCCGCAGCATTTCTCATCAACGTCCGCCCCGTCTGCAGGTCTGCAAACGCGATTCCGAATATTCCCGGCGTCGCGGCAGCGATGGAGTCAATTGTTTCGCCCGCTTTTTTCAATGTCATATGTTTATGATCCATGCCGGACAGTGTGACGGTACACGCCGCGATCGATACGAAGATGATGAATTGCTTCATGGGCGATGAAATCCGATCGACGCTTCAGTATAGGTATCTCTTCCAAGCATGTGGCTCTCCCGATCTCTCATTATCGCATGGTGTTTTGCGAGGTTCATTCCCGATAGACCACAATTAAGTTTCAATGGAGCACGATAGAGGTGCACTTTGTCGACCAGAGCGGCAGAGAGAAACTCTTCATAGACTTGCGCACCTCCCTCGACCAGAAGAGAGGCAATCGATCGCCTGTGCAGATCGGTGAGGATGCCTGCGATGGGAATCCGTCCGTCGCGCGATTCAAGAAAAGCGACGTCCACTCCGCGCTCCATAAGCAGCGACGCTTTTAGATGATTCATTTTTCTCAATTCTTGGGCGGCATAGACAATGGTCAACGTCCGGAATCGATCGCTATACAATTTTGCGCTCAGGGGTATGCGAAGCGCAGCATCCAAGACAATCCGTACCGGATTTCTGCCCCGTCCATGTCGTACCGTTAATTCAGGGTCATCTGCATTCACCGTCCCGGCGCCGACAAGAACAGCGTCGTACCCACCTCTCAGCTCATGGACGTGCCGGCGGGCGTCCGCCGCCGTAATGAATCGTCGCTTCATATTCGGCGATGCAATAAATCCATCGATGGATTCTGCGCTTTTTAAAGCAACGAACGGCCTGCCCCTCTCCGACCAAACGATATAGCGTTCGTTCAATCTTCGACATGCGTCGTTCAGAATTCCAGAGCGCGTTATCACCCCGGAAGATTCCAAGATCCCTCTCGCCTTGCCGGCAACCAGGGAATTCGGATCGCTCATACCGTAGATGACTTCTGCAATTCCGTACTGAATGATGCTGTCAACGCACGGAGCCATTTTTCCAAAATGCACGCAAGGTTCCATGCTGACATACATGGTTGCACCGGCGACGTTCTTGCCGCGCCTGCGGGCATCGAGCAGAGCATTGACCTCTGCATGGTTGCCGCCGTACACTTCGTGGAAGCCGCTGCCCAGAATCTCCCCATTGCGTTCAATCAGCGCTCCCACCATAGGGTTGGGGCTGACGGAACCGGATCCTTTCACGGCGAGATCGAGGCAGCATCGTATCATCCACTCTTGGTTATGGAGCCGGTTTCTCACATCATCGACCGTCTATTGCAATGCCACGAACAATCTCCGCGATTCCCTTGACGTCGAGCTTCGTGATTGCGTATAACTCTGTCGGAGTACCCTGTTCCACAAATTCGTCCGGAATCCCGTGGACATGAACGCTGCCGCTATCACCGGCCAGTGATGCAATGTGGGCTGCAACAGCGGAACCAAATCCACCAACGATGCTGCTCTCTTCTACCGTCACGATTCTTCTAAACCGACGGGCAATGTCTTCAATCTTCTGGAAATCGAGCGGTTTGGCAAATCGCATATTGACGACCTCCACCCCAATGCCATCAACTGCAAGAAGATCCGCTGCCGCAAGCGCAGTGTGTACCATGGTACCGACTGCCAGAATCGCCACATCGGAACCCTCGCGCACTGTCTCCGATTTCCCGATGGGAATCAGATCGAGCGTTTCTTTGCTGTATAGAGCATATCACGAAGCTCATTTTCATCTTTCGGGCACATAATTATCATTCCCGGAATGCAGCGAAGGTACGACAAATCGTACGCACCGTGATGTGTCGGACCGTCTGCACCGACCAATCCGGCTCGATCCAGGGCAAACACAACATGGAGATCTTGCAAGGCAACGTCATGGATGATCTGATCATACGCACGCTGCAAGAAACTGGAATAGATGGCGACAACAGGAATATACCCTTGTGTCGCCATTCCGGCGGCAAACGTTACCGCGTGCTGTTCGGCAATTCCCACGTCGAACGCGCGACCCGGCAGTGCCTTCTGCAGCAGATCGATTCCTGTTCCATCCGGCATCGCTGCCGTAATACCGACTACTTTCTGTTCCACCTTGCAGATTTCCACCAGCGC
>JAPLFO010000145.1 GCA_026390635.1 Ignavibacteriales bacterium | reverse complement strand
AGTCCAGCTTTCGATGAATATTTTTGATCCGGATGGTATTCAGTACAACTCGAAGCTGCCGTGGCCATATGGCATGATACCGTTCGATACACTGCGTGGATCGTATTACAAATCATGGTGGGGCAGTGAATGGGGCGATGTCATGAAGACCCTCAAGTTCACGCCAGAGTATGATAATCCCGACTCGATTGTTGCTGTCGTTGCAACCGGCACCATGACGCTCGATGGAAAGCTAACAGAAGCCGATTGGGCGAATGCAAATACGCTGGTGTTCGGACCGCCGAATGCTGTCAAAACAGGAACCGAAAAAACGGTAAGCGGAAATGTGGATGTGAAGAGTTCATTCGATTCCTGGAATGTAACATATCATCTACCGTATAAAGACACCAGTTATACGAAGGTAAAGTTCCTTGTGAAAGGAATGAATCTCTACATCGGTATTCAATCTCCCGATAAATCAATCTGTAAATTCGATTGGGAAGGCGATGGATTGTTCGTACAGATGAAGGACAATGCCGGTGTGACGAAGGAATACAAGCTGTATTATCAGAACATCGACAGCACGGCGAATACGATTAAGTATGAAGAAGGAGTGTTGAACTCCGGAGCCGGTGCTGGATTCCTGGCTGCCGGTTCAACGGTCAACGACACGACAAATGTTGACAACGGATACACGGCGGAACTCATGCTCAAACTCGGATCCCTCGGATACGATGCGACAACAAAGGCCATCAAAGTATCGATGAATATTTTTGATCCGGATGGATTCCAGTACAATTCGAAGCTGCCGTGGCCCTATGGTATGATGCCGTTTGACAGCGTTCGTGGTTCGTATTTCAAGTCATGGTGGGGCAGTGAATGGGGCGATGTGATGAAGAGTATCATTCTGCCGACACGAACGGGAGTTGAAGCGACCGGAACAATGCCGACAGTCTTTGCGCTGTCGCAGAACTATCCGAATCCGTTCAATCCGTCAACCATGATTAACTTCGAGGTGCCCGAACAAAGCAATGTTACCATCGCGATCTATGATGTCATCGGACGTGAAGTGGCGACATTGGCAAAAGGCACCTATGCTCCGGGCAGGTATAACGTGGTCTTCAATGCACAAAACCGTGCCAGCGGCATGTATATCTATCGCATGACCGGAACTTCCCTCAAGAACAATGCGACAATGTTCAGCGCGACAAAGAAGCTCCTGCTGTTAAAGTAAGTGCAATCAGAAAAGCGTTCTTCACCGAGAGGTGGAGAACGCTTTTTTTTGTGACGAGGCAACGCGACTCCGGCAACCGACGCTCATCCGCTCATGCGGATAAAAAGACAGATCGGAGAAATGGTGGCGATTCAAATGAAACGGCCGCAATTGCAGTGAACGATATGTTTTGGACTACATCAACAGCGAGATGACCTATGAACAACAAACGACAGCAACTGCTCATCCTCTTCTTTATGATCCTCGCAATCAGTTCAACGCTGGTTGCACAGCCAAAACGGGCCGATGCAATCTGGGCCCGCACAGTTCCGGTCGGTTCGATCACCGTTGATGGAAAACTGAATGAGCCGGTATGGGCCAAAGCGGAGTCGATCTATGTTCAATACGGCAAGATCGCGGGGCTTCCGGGCAGCGGCTTTACAGCGGAAACCGGAACGGTATTCGATTCGACACGCGCCGTTGTGAAATTTTTGATTATGGGGGATTCACTCTATCTCGCATTTTCGGTGAAAGACAGTTCCATTGGCGGCGGCAATTTTGGAGCTGCAGATGCAATTATTTTCAACATCCGCGATAAGAGTAATCCGGCAAATCGGCCATCTCCCTCGACTGAATTTCTCTGGGGCTGGATCAATGAAGCCTGGATGAATCCCGGCTCCGTCACGGCTGTCGGCGGTGCTCCATCGATGGGTCCCAAAGAAAAAAATTATACCGCAGCGGACTATGAAACTGCCACCGTGGTTCGGGGAATAAGCAATTCAGATACCGCACCCGATACAGGTTATACCGTCGAAATGAAGATTAACATCAAACGCCTTGGATATAATGCAAGCGGTCCTGCCGGCGACATCCTTATGTTCAATGTCGCAATCAGGGATTGTGATTGGTTCTGGCCTGTACAGGACTGGGTGACATTCAGCAGAGTGTGGATCCAGGGTCCGTGGGCCAACGTCAATGAAAAGAATTTTTTGCGCATTCACGTCCGTCCCGATGTGACAACAACGTCCGGCACAGTTCCCGTTATCAAACCCGACTATGTCATTCCGAACGGGAAATTGATGGCCGCACCAACGATTGACGGTCAACTGGATGAAGCTGTGTGGAGCAAAATTCCGGGGTTTGATATCCGGTTTGGCGATGCTGCGCTTCGCGATTCGTATCCTCTTGTCGGTCCATTCGCCAGCGGTCAGTATCAGCCCACGGTCAATGGCGGAACGGCTGCGGTCTATGATTCATCCAAAGCAAAGATCAAAATGTTCTTCAAGGGAAATATGCTGTACGTCGGCGTCGATGTGCAAGATCAGGTCGTTCAATTCAAGGATGTCTATGATCGCTGGGACGGCATCATGCTCACCGTCAACGGCATAGGTAAAGACTATCAGAATCAAACAGATCACGATCAGAATGCGGTGAAACTCAGTGTGATTGTCGGAAAAACAGGCAAAGACAGTCTGAAGGACTATTTTCCGACATTACGGGATTCTTTGAAAGGTGCACAAGTCGTCCTGAAATTGAAGCCGAATACCACGGTGGATACTCTCGGAAACGATGTCGATGAAGGGTATCAGGTGGAAGAAGCAATTGATCTGACAAAGTTGGGCTATCCTTCGGGACTTGGTGACGGAGTGCTGTATCTTGGCGTGACATTTTTCGACGGCGATTCGTACATTCCGACATCGCTGAGCTACGGAACGCGAACCTGGTGGTTCCGGGAACGGGATGGAGTTGCGACCGCCGCCTATGTGTACATGGATTCGACACTGGTGATGACGGATGTCGGCAAAACAAACGGGACGGAACTTCCGACAGAATTTGAATTGCTGGGAAGTTATCCGAATCCGTTCAATCCTGCGACGACAATAAAATTCAATCTTCCGTTCGACGCAGCGGTATCGCTGACGGTCTATGATATGCTCGGCCGCAGTGTATCCAACGGCACCATCGGTGAGTTCAGATCGGGAGTCAATACCTTCAGATATGAAGCAAGTGGCCTGAGTTCGGGAGTCTATTTCTACCAGCTCCGGGCGCACAGCACGACATCGGGGCGGGAATCGTCAACACCGTTCACGAAAATTATGCTGATGAAGTAGATGCGGCGGGAACGGGGAGAAAGGGACTCCCTCTCTTTCTCCACTTCCTGCGGTAAACAGATTCCGTTCGCGGCTCTGCCGTTCTGATGTATTCTGTCTTGATGAGGTCTTCGGTCGTGTGACGTGCAGACTGAAGAGACCGTAATCCGATTCTTTCCTTCATTAAACACTGCGACTATGAAAATGCTGCAGGTATGGTGCCGTTTCGCCGGTTCGGGAAAAATCATTCTCCTTGTCCTTCTTGCACTCGCTTCGAGTGCTTTGGCGGATACACGTGGAAAGTTAACCGGTCATATGACGGTGAGTAAGACCGGCGAACCCCTGATCGGCATGATTGTGATCCTGCAGGGAACATCGATGGGTACGGTAACCGATGTCGACGGATATTTTGTGATCATGAACATCGCCCCGGGAACCTATAATGTACGGTTCAGCGGTGTCGGGTATGAAAGCAAAACGGTTCAGGGGGTCGTCATCAGTTCCGGTCAGACGACCACCCTCAACGAAAAGCTTTCAGAACAGGTGATCGTGGGAAGGGAAGTCGTGGTGGTGGCGGAGAGACCCATTGTCGATACCAGACAAACGAGTTCAGTCGCAATCATGAACAAAGAACAGATTGCGGTGCTCCCTGTGCAGAATCTTCAAGACATCGTCAATCTGCAGGCCGGAGTCGTTGACGGGCATTTCCGTGGAGGAAGAAAGGGAGAAGTCCAATATCAGGTGGATGGCGTTTCTATCAACAATCCTCTTACCAATGATCCGGTGGTTTCCCTTGATCGCTCGGTGCTTCAGGAGGTTCAAGTCATCAGCGGTTCGTTCGATGCAGAATATGGCCAGGCTATGAGCGGTGTGGTCAATGCAGTGCTGCGCAGCGGAAGAAACGATGCGCTGGACTGGTCGGCCGAAATGTACGTGGGTGACTATGTGGGCTTCGGAAAAAATTCCAAATACCCATATCTGGATCGCATTGATCCGCTGGCCATTCAAAGTTATCAGCTTACCGTCAGCGGGCCGACCGGATTGCCGAAAACGACGTTCCTTCTCAGCGGAAGAAAACTCGTCTCGCAGGGATTCTATTTGGGGACGCGGGTTTTCAATCCGACGGATAATTCCGACGTGAATGCGAAGATCATCAATCCCACCGGAGATAATAAACTCATTCCTCTTGCAACAAACGATGAGTGGTCCGGCCAATTCAAAGTTACCAACTCCTCGCTGGAGGGGATTCAACTAAGCTATCAGGCGATATTGAGTCTGACAAACAACAAGCCGTATCAATTTGGCTACCGCTACAATCCCGACGGCGTCAAAACGCCGCGCTCGTATTCCCTTGTCCATGGTTTGGATTTTACGCAGATGCTGGGGGAGAAAGTATTTTATACGATCAACTTGCGGCAAAACAAAATCGATTATCGCGATAATAAGTATGAAGACATCTATGATCCCCGCTACTATCAAGCGAAAGAACCGAAAAGCGGCGGACAGGATGTCTATGATGGTGCAATCATTCAGGGTGTCGATCTGGGAAGGTATATGGAAAAGACCACTCAGAATATCATCAAAGCGTCCTTGACCGCACAGGTCACCAATATTCATATGGTGAAAATCGGCGCGGAGTTACAGCTATCGGATATTACATACGGGAAACCCGGCGTGATCGATCGCGATTCGATTACCGGTGCACTGATCCCTTATGTCAATAGTCCGTTGTTTCCCGCACCGCAGAACTATACACCCATTTCGTTCTCCGCCTATGCTCAGGATCGAATCGAGTGGAAAGATGTTGCCGTGCGCGGCGGTGTGCGGGTTGAATATTTCAACGCCAGAACGACTGTGCCGAGTGACCTGCAGAACCCTGCAAACACGATCACCGGATACCCGACATCAGAGCCGAAAAAGACCACGCCGAAAATTGTCGTCGCACCACGGCTCGGCATTTCATATCCAATTATGGTAAATGGTTCGATATATTTTTCATATGGACATTTTTATCAGCTTCCTGCGATCAACACATTCTTCTCCAATTCCGACTATTCCGTTCTCAAAAATCTGGCAGGAGGCTCCTCGAGCTACGGTGTGATCGGCAATCCGGATATCAAACCGGAATTCACGACACAGTATGAATTTGGGATGAAGGCACAGCTTAGCGACTATTTTGGCATTGACGGAAGTCTATTCTACAAGGATATTCGCAATCTGCTTGGTGTCGAAATCATTGAGACATATAACTCTTCCCGGTACACTCGCCTCACAAACGTCGATTTTGGAAATGTCAGCGGCTTTACACTGGCCCTTGATTTCCGCATCAGCAATAGCTTGAATGCTTCGCTGGATTATTCAAATCAATTTGCACTCGGAAATTCCAGCGATCCGTCCGAGACTGCAGTCCGTGCCGCTGCCGGCAAAGATGCCAATCCCCGCGAAATACCATTCAACTGGGACCAGCGGCATACGTTGAATGGTCAGGTAGTCTTTCAGGTTCCGAATAACTACTCCCTCACGGCAATTGCAAAGTACGCCTCGGGACAGCCATTTACACCGATCATCGGAACGGGATTCGGAGCAGATCTCGAAGACAATTCCGGGAGAAAACCGAGCAGCGTGACCGTCGACGTCCGTGCCGAAAAACAATTTGCGGTCTCCGGAATTGCTTTGACCGGGTTCATTCGTGTTTTCAATGTGTTCAACACTTCGTTCTTCAATGGGTTCGTGTTCTCCACGACCGGGAGTCCCGACTATACAATCAATCCGACGGCATCGGACAGAGTGCAGTTGACGAATCCGGATCGATATTTTGCACCGCGCAGAGTTGAAATCGGGATTGCGATCCATGGTTCCTCGATGATCGAATAATATTTTACAACTATTTCATTTATCCATGATGACCAAATATTTTTCTACTGTCTGTAGCATTATCCTGCTGGCGTCGATTGTGCAGGATGGTTATGCTCAAACGACTTTATTTCCGGTGATCCCGAAAGAGAATCGGGGCAATTTCAATTATGAAAGAACCGGAAGTCACGATGCGAACAACATCCGGACTCTATTCAAAAATTATGGAATGGTCGGATCGTATCCGGATGAAGAGGGGTACAAAGACGTTACCAAAGTCGATTTGAGTGCATTTCATTCGGTGGAAGTGCCGAAGGGCACAGGAATGAACTACACCGACGGCATTACGCCGTTTGTGCTGGCAAAAATCAAAAAGACAAGCGGTGACGTGGCCTGGATTATGGAAACCGGCTATCGGGAACGCGAACAGCGAATTATCGGTACCGAGCGCTATAGGCGATTCGAACCGCGTCCCGGTTATTTTCAACTGGATCTCTCAATCAACAAAGACCGCTCACCGGCGATGAGCCATCTTCCCCGTACATGGCCCGATGCATGGATTGATAAGTTGGATGATCCGACCGATCCGGGCTGGAAGAACGACGGGCTTGGACCGGGCGGCACAGATTCAGATCCGACGCATGCGGCGTGGAATGGATATTTTAAGAAGCGAATTGCGGCGGACCAGGAAAGCTTCACCGTCATGGATGATGACGAATACAAGATTCCTTCGTTTAATTCGGATTCAAGAGATCTGACGCGCGGCGGGCTTGGCCTCCGCATCGAAGTACGGGGATTCCAATGGTCTAATCCCCAGGCGGGCAATGTTATTTTCTGGCACTATGATATCGCCAACGAAAGCACGACAGATTATCTCGACAATATTATTTTCGGACTCTACATGGATTCCGGCGTCGGCGGTTCGTCCATCGGCTGCGACGGTGTTGCCGAGTCTGATGACGACAATGCCAAATTCGATACCACCAGCGGATTGAATCTGGTGTACACATGGGATTACTATGGCCATGGAAAAAGCCTCATCGGCAATTGCGGTACAACGGGATATCTTGGATATGCCTATCTGGAAACCCCGGGCAAACCGGATGACGGGATTGACAACGATCACGACGGCATCACGGACGAAAAGCGGGATGGCAATATCGGTCAGAAAATTGTGGGCCAGCAGAATATATTAGAATACGTGAACAGTCACTACAATCGGGCGTTGTTTGAAGCGATCTATGGTTCGGTCACGTCACGGCCGGCATACAAGGACAGCGTCTGGTTCACCGGCGATGAAGATATGGATTGGTCGGCGCGGTATAATGACACCGGTGCCGACGGAGTATTCGGGACGCATGATGCCGGAGAGAACGACGGAATTCCGACACAGGGAGAAACGAATTTCGGCGAAACGGATCTGCACGAGTCCGATCAAATCGGTTTGACGGGATTTAAAATAAACCGGATTGCCGCGGGTGCATCCCATCCGAGTGCTCCCATAGACGGCATCACATTCTGGAATGATCCCGGCAGTATCGTGCCCGGTCAAAGCGGCATATACTGGCCGGAAGCATTGTATGCACAATTCACCGGCGTGAACGGTCAGAATCCGTTCGACGCAGCACAATGGATCGATTACAACATTGGCTTCCTCTTTGCTTCCGGAACATTCAAGCTCCCGGCCGGCAGCAGAGAGCGCTTCAGCCTGGCGCTGGCATACGGCACCGATCTGTACGATCTGAGAAAAACAACCGCGATTGTGCAGCAGATCTATAATGCCAATTATCAGTTTGCAACACCGCCGCCTCGCCCGACATTGACCGGCGAGACCGGCGATCACTATGTCAAGCTATCATGGGACGACGCTGCCGAGCGCGGCATTGACCCGATCACGTACGTGAATGATTTTGAAGGATACCGCATCTACCGGTCTACCGATCCGGCGTTTCGGGACGTCAAAGTAATCTCCAATGCCCAGGGAACCGGAGAGATGATCTTTGGGAAGCCTCTTGTGCAGTTTGACCTGATCGATCAGAAACAGGGATATTCGAATCTTGCCGTTGACGGCGTTGAATATTTTCTTGGAAGCGAAACCGGCATACGGCATGAGTATAAAGACACTACAGTAAACAACGGTCAGATCTATTACTATGCAATCGTTGCGTACGACTACGGTAACGATTCGTTGAAGTTCTATCCGTCTGAAAATGCAGTTTCCGTTTCACAAACGGTGCGGGGCGGCATCATTCTTCCTCCCAATGTTGTTGAAGTCCGGCCCGAACCGAAAGTGTCCGGTTTTGTGGCTGCAACAACGAGCAATATCCGTCACACGAAGGGACATGGCGTTGGAAGCGTGTCGATAGAAATTGCAAACTCCAATTTGGTGCCGGACAATCGCACTGTTCTGCTGCATTTCAAAAATGGCAACGCACTACAAATCCGGCCGGATCTTTATGAGCTTGTTGACAGCGTCAGCGGAAAAATCTATCTGGAAAAAGGAACGGATTTGTCGGGGCTGGGAACGGGCGAGGTCGGCTTCGGTATGAAACCAAGCATCAACACACCCGTTGCGACAGAAATTGATACCGCCAACACCGGGTATCAAAAAGGAAATACCATCAATGTGAAGACCAGTGTGCTGCTGGAAGGAACGGTCGATATAACGAAGAGAAACATGAGCTTTCCGAAAAACATAAGAATCATTTTCAGCAATACCGTTGTCGACACATCCATAGGACTTGGCCCGCAGGCCCGCTCCACACGAACAAAGTTCTCAGTCTTTGCAGACAATGGGGACGGCAGCAGGACAAAATTGCCATTCGCATTAAAAGATCTGGACAAAGACAGCACACTTGGCGGCTTCTCCGATGCGCTCTTCATTCTGGATACCGCAGGAAAGGCGCTGAATCCGATCTGGACATTATCGATCGACACACTTGGAAAGGCGAGCGGGTTGGTGCCGCTCAAGCCGACGACAGGCGACACGTTTAGTGTGCGGCTGAAGATCCCTATCACATCTTCGGACGAATACTCGTTCTCGACATCCGGACAGCGTATCGATGCGAACAAGGCGAAAAACGACTTCACCATGGACCCCTATGTTGTCCCGAATCCCTATGTCGGTGCGGCAAGCTTTGAACCGGCAAAATATGCAATCTCCGGGCGCGGTGAACGGAGAATGGAGTTTCGCGGGATTCCCGCAAATGCTGTGGTGCGAATCTATACGATATCCGGTGCGCTTGTCCAAACGCTGTACCATGATGGGTCCAACGACGGGTTTGTGCCTTGGAATCTGAGGACGAAAGACAATATGGATGTTGCTCCGGGCCTGTACATCTTTCACGTCGATGGGAACCAGGCGGGAACGCATATCGGAAAATTTGCAGTCATTAAGTAGAAATGATGATGTCGAGTACGAAAAGAAAAAGATTTGCCACAGTCCGAAGGATCTCGAATGATGCCCCAGGCATCATTCGGAAGGGCACAGAGGAAAAGAAGAGAACGCAAAGAAGCATCATTGGCGGCAGCTTTTTACACTGAGCAATTACAACAAATAGAACCATTGCTATGAAGAACATTCTGTTTTGTCTTTCTATTTCAATCCTGGCGGTTGTTCCATCCATGGAGGGACAATCAAAAACCGGAACCACGATCGGTCAATTTCTTTTGATCGAGCCGAGTGGAAGAATATCCGCTATGGGCAATGCCGGGGTTGCCGTCTATGACGAGGCAATGTCTTCCTACTATAATCCGGCGTCGTTGGGACACATCGCAAACTCTAGCGTCCAATTTTCACATAATGCCTGGTTTGCGGGTATCGTACATGACTATTTTGCCGCATCGCTCCACATTTCGAATGTAAGCTCCCTTGCGCTCTCCATTTCGGCGTTGAATTCCGGTGAGATTGCCGTTCGAACGGTAGAGCAACCGCTCGGAACGGGAGAGCAATATACGGTTGCAGACTATTCCATCGGCATCGGATATGGTCAAAAGATTACGGAACGGTTTTCGGCCGGAATGCAGGTGTCGTACATTCAGGAGACGATTTGGCACTCCACACTGTCTGCCATTTCATTTAATTTCGGAACGCTCTATAAAATCAGCGATAGCGGTCTGTTGCTGGGTGCCAGCATCTCGAATGTCGGAACAAGAGGACGGTATAACGGAACCGATATCCGGATCAGCTATGACTATGATGCGACGCGAAACGGCGACAACGGCAGTCTGCCGGCTGAACTCCTTACCGATGAATTCTCCCTGCCGATCGTGTTTCGGGTCGGTTGTGCGTATCCTGTGGTCCTGGACGGGAACAATGAGTTCCATTTTGCCGTCGATGCTTTTCATCCCAGCGATAATTCCGAAAGCATCAGCTTCGGCGGGGAATACAAATTTATGAACACATTCGCGCTGCGTGCCGGATATCAGCATCTGTTTCAAACCGATTCGGAACTTGGCTTGACGCTCGGCGCCGGCATTCTTTGGGACATCGATACGTATGTGCTTCATGTCGACTATTCAATGAATGAGCACAAGCGGCTGGGGAATACTCAGCGCATGACGATAGGCATGGATTTCTGAAGCTCGTGTTCAGTTGATGCCTTAAGAAAACAATCCCCCGGTCGGCTGCGGCGGAATATCCTTTTGAACTACATGATCAGTGAGCGTTTTTGTGAAAAACTTCAAGACCAAATACGGCTATTTTGCAAAAGATGGAAAAGAGTTTGTCATTACGGATTACAAAACCCCCCGGCCCTGGACGAATATTCTAACGAACGGGGATTATGGTGCGATTGTGTCGCAAACGGGAAGCGGCTACAGCTGGAAATCCAATGCACAGCTGAATCGCATCACGCGCTGGGAGCAGGATCTTGTGAAAGATGAGTGGGGAAAGTATCTCTATATCCGTGACGATGCAACGGAAAAAATATGGTCGGCCGGGTGGAAGCCGGTGTGCGCCGATCCCGATTTTTATGAAGCCCGGCACGGCATTGGATATACAGAGATCGTTTCGCGCAATCACGGCATTGAAAGCGATATGCTGATGTTCATCGCAAACGACGATCCTGTCGAACTCTGGAAAGTGCGCCTGACGAATACGACAAAGAAAGAGCGGATACTTTCCCTGTATTCCTATTTTGAATGGAATCTTGGCGCTGCGCCGGACTGGCATCGGGAATTTCACAAGTGTTTTATCAACACGGAATATGATCCGGCGACGGGGACGATCTACGGCACGAAGCGGCTCTGGGAAGTTCCATCGCCGAACGGTCACTGGAACCGGAAGTGGGAGTATGTCGCATTCCATGCATGCAGCGTGCGGCCGTCTTCCTTCGATTGCGACAAAGAGTCGTTTCTCGGCATGTATGAAAATCAACGCGCTCCGAAATCCGTCATTGCGGGGAAACTGAAGAAACAAAGCGGCAACTCTCTCGATGCAATCGGCAGCCTGCAGATCCGGGTGAAGCTGAAACCGAATGAGGGAAGAGACATCGTGTTCATTCTTGGGGCGGTTGAAAACAAGGCTGCCGCAAAAGCCCTGGTGCAAAAATACCGTACGGTAAAAAAGGCGGATGAAACATTTGGACTAATGCAGGCAAAATGGAATGGTCTGCTTGGAACAATGGAGGTGCAGACGCCGGACGATTCCATGAACCTGATGTTGAATACGTGGCTGAAATATCAGGCGATTGCGGGACGATTGTGGGGGCGTACAGGATACTACCAAACCGGCGGCGCATACGGATTCCGAGATCAGTTGCAGGATAGTCAGATATTTCTACCGATCGATGCGTCGAAAACAAAAGAGCAAATTCTGCTGCACGCGCGGCATCAGTTCAAAGACGGACAGGTGTATCATTGGTGGCATCCTCTCTCCGAGATCGGACTCCCGACGGAAATGACCGATGATCTTCTGTGGCTGCCCTATCTCGCCGCAAAGTACCTTGAAGAGACGGACGACGATGCGGTGATGGATTCCGTGGAACCGTTTATTGACGACAAAGAAGGCGCCACGCTCAATGAACATTGCATTCGAGCCGTCGAAAAGGTCTTCACGCGAATGAGTGTACGGGGATTGCCGCTGATCGGCGCGGGAGATTGGAATGACGGACTGAGTGCCGTGGGTCTGGAGTGGAAGGGCGAATCGATCTGGCTGGGACAATTTCTGCATCGCACTCTTCTTGACTTGATTCCAATACTGGAACGACGCGGGGATTCTGATCGTGCACAACTCTATCGTACCCGGGCGTCGCAATTGCGGAAAGCAATCAATTCAATTGGATGGGATGGAGAATATTATTGGGGAGCTACGAAAGATTCGGGAGAAAAACTCGGGAGCAGTGCCAATACGGAAGGAAAGGTGTGGCTCAATTCTCAGACATGGTCTGTAATCGGGGATATTGCCGATGAGCAGCGTGCTCATCAAGTGATGGATGTTGTGGAAACGCATTTAGAATTCAAGGCAGGAACGCTCCTAGTCTCTCCGGCGTACAAAAAACCTGACCCTCAAATTGGCTATCTTACCCGCTACGCTTCGGGCATGCGCGAAAATGGCGGGACGTATACACATGCGGCAACATGGTCGATCATCGCCCATGCAAAAATGAAACGTGCTGCATCCGCGTATCGCTCTTTTATGAAGATCAATCCCATTATCCGAGGAAGGAAACCGGACGAATATGTTGCAGAACCGTATATTACGCCCGGCAATATCGATGGTCCCGCTTCCCGCTTCTATGGGCGCGGCGGCTGGACGTGGTACACGGGTTCCGCGGCATGGCTCTTCATCGCCGGAACGGAATGGATTCTCGGCGTTCGTGCGACAGGCGCCGGACTGATGATCGATCCGTGCATTCCGAAGGAATGGAGTGGGTATTCTGTTAAAAGAGTGTTTCGCGGTGCGACATATCACATAGCGGTAAAGAACCCCTTGAGGGTCTCTCATACCATACAATCCATACGCGTTGACGGGCAAGCGGTGCCGGTTGTTGACGGCAAATGCATCCTGCCTCTCTATGACAAAGACACGGAACATTCCGTGGAAGTAATTCTTGGAAACTGAATGAAACGTGCTGCATACATTGTTTGTTCCCTCGCATTCTTCTCTTGTTCGGTAATGTCGCAATCGAAACCAGATCTCATCATCTTTGACGAGGATGATCCCATCGGGATCGGATTCTATGATGCTTCCTGGGGTAATGTGACGTCTCCAAGCACGCTCACGCTTGCCGGCGGAAGCAGTGACAAGATGAAGATCGAAACGGTGCAGCATCAAAGCGGTACGCAATGCGGATTGCTGGAATGGAAGTCCGTTACCGGCGGAGATTGGAAGCTGTTCGTTTCGAGTCCGAACTGGGCAGGACAAAATACATCCGGCTACGATAGCCTGGTGTTGTATCTCAACGCGCCGGTGCAAATTGCCGCCACGTCGCTGCCGACGCTCGGCCTGGAAAGCACCACGGGCAAATTATCGTCTCTCGTTGCACTTGGCGATTTTCTACCGTCAGGGGTTGATGGCGATGTGGCGACCTGGCAGCGTGTCACGATTCCGTTGACAGCGTTCCAACCCTATAACCAATTTGATCCGGCTTTGTTCAAGGATCTGAATTTTCATCAGAATGTTGCAGACAATGCCGCGCACACAATGTGGCTGGACAATATCAGAATTGTTTCAAAAGCGTCGGTCGTTGTCGATTCCACAGGGCCGTTCGTTCCAAAAAAAATCACGGCGCGGGTTGGCGACAGAACTATGACACTGCACTGGGATCGTCCGGTTGATCAAAGCGCTGCCGGATATAATGTTTACAAGTCGATAACGCGCTCCGGATCGTATGCCAAGGCGAACACATCGCTATTGCCGACACAGAGTTTTTCAGATGTTATGGTCGTCAATGGTCAGACATATTACTACACGGTGACAACCGTAAACTCCCTCCCGAAAGAAAGCGGAGGATCGGATACGGTTGCCGTGACTCCGAAAGCATTTGTTTCCGATGATGCCTTTCTTGAGTATCTTCAACAAACCGCTTTTGACTATTTCTGGTATGAGGCAAATCCTTCGACGGGCCTCATCAAGGACCGGAGTACAAAAGACTCCCCGGCGAGCATCGCGGCGGTCGGATTCGGTCTGACGGCAATCGGCATCGGCATCGATCACGGCTATATTACACGCGCTGAGGGCCGGGATCGCACCGCGACAACGTTCAGAACATTCTGGGAGAAACAGCAGGGTGCAGCGCCGATCGGAACGATCGGCTATAAAGGATGGTTCTATCACTTTCTCAATATGACCACGGGGACCCGGGAGTGGACAAGCGAACTTTCATCTATTGATACCGGTCTTTTACTGGCCGGGATGCTTTATGCAAAGCAGTATTTCAATGGAACAGATTCTACGGAAACGACAATTCGGGCATTGGCCGATTCCATCTTGAATCGTATGGACTGGAACTGGATGTGCAACAGTGGTTTGTCCCTAACGATGGGATGGAATCCGGAATCCGGCTTTATCAGCAATCGATGGATCGGATATAATGAAGCGATGATTCTCTACACCATCGGATTGGGAGCGCAAAACAATCATCTCTCGGCTGCCGCGTGGAGTGCCTGGACGTCCGGCTATCAATGGGCCTACGGTGGCTGGTCGCCGACTCAATTTGTGAATTTCGCACCGCTGTTCGGACATCAATACTCGCATTCGTGGATCGATTATCGGAACATCGCCGATGACTATATGAAGGGAAAAGGAATCACATATTTTGAAAATTCCCGTCGCGCAACAATTGCACAGCGTCTCTATTGTATACAAAATCCCAAAGGCTTTGTCGGGTACGGTGCGAACATGTGGGGCATTACTGCTTCCGATGTGCCGACCGGTTACAATGCCCGCGGTACCAATATGAATGATGATGGAACCCTGAATGCAACGGCGCCGGGTGGTTCCATGCCCTTTGCTCCAGAATATTGCCTCCCTGCGCTGCGGAATATGTACGAAACACATCGCACAAGAATTTGGACCGGCTACGGATTCACAGATGCATTCAACGAGACCGTTAATTGGTGGGGACCCGATGTGCTCGGTATCGATCAGGGACCAATCATCCTGATGGCCGAAAACTACCGGACAGGAAATGTGTGGAAGACGTTTATGAAAGAGAAAATCATTGTAGATGGTTTGCAGCGAGCGGGCTTTACGACTGTTACTGATGTCCGGTCCACTAGCCACATATTCCCGTCGCAGTTTGAATTATCTCAGAACTATCCGAATCCTTTCAATCCGTCGACGAGCATCAGCTATTCGATCACCGGCACGGCTCCGACGACATTGCGCATTCTCAACACACTGGGCCAGGAGGTCGCTCTACTGGTGAATGGAGTCAAAGAAGCGGGAACATATCGCGCCGCCTTCGACGCATCGCATTTGTCCTCCGGTGTCTATCTTGCGGTGTTGAAATCCGGATCGCAGACAGCTGTTAAAAAAATGATGCTGCTTCGATAAATGTAGGCGGTTCTAGACACTCTTATTACCACCGAGAACTTCTTGCTCTGTGTCCCCAGTGTTCTCTGTGGCTAGTCTTTTAAACGCTAATACTAAGAACACACAGAAAATCCTCTTGAGACGACGCCTCATCTTCCTTACTGCCATCTCCACATTTCTTGTGTCGTCGATTCTTGGCCAGAGCAGAAGCGACCGGAGAGAATATTTTGCCGATGGTTTTCTCGATACGCTTCAGCGACGGACATTTAACTTCTTTTGGGAGTGCACCAATCCTGCCACAGGCCTTGTGCCGGATCGCGCACCGACGGTGACTTTTTCCAGCACGGCGGCAATCGGCTTTGGTTTGACGGCCTATGGAATCGGTGCGGAACGCGGTTATGTATCGCGTCACGCCGCGGCGGAGCGAGTGCTCACAACGCTGCAATACCTCTGGAATGCACGCCAGGGCGCCGATGCCACCGGATGTGCCGGCTATCGCGGATTCTTTTATCACTTCCTGGATTACAAGACGGGCAACCGATTTGACCGCAATATCGAACTGTCAACCATCGACACCGCACTGTTGATGGCGGGAGTTCTTTTCGCGCAATCGTACTTTGACAGAGCGGATGCCACGGAGCAGAATATTCGGTCTTTTGCAGATTCACTCTTCCAACGGGTCGATTGGCGATGGATGCAGGTCCGTCCCCCGCTTCTTTGTCATGGCTGGGATCCCGTGCACGGCGTTCTTGGAAACGATTGGGGAGGATATTGCGAAGCGGGCATTCTCTATGTCCTTGCCTATGGATCTCAGACGCATCCGATCGCGGGAGACGCCTGGCAGCAATGGACGCGCGGATACGTCTGGGCAAACTATTTTGGAAATGAGTTTATCAGTTTCGGACCGCTGTTTGGACACCAATACTCGCACTGCTGGATTGATTTCAAAGGGATTCAGGATCCGTACATGAAAGAAAAAGGAATCGACTATTTCGAAAACGCACGACGCGCCACAAAGAGTCAGAGAGAATACGGGAAGAAAAATCCGCAACAATGGCGGGGATACTCCACAGACATCTGGGGATGGACGGCGTGCGACGGTCCGGGCGATCGGTCGTTGACGCTCGATGGTCGTCTGCGGCGATTCTCGTCCTACAGCGCGCGGGGTGTCTCGGCAGATTGGAGCTATGACGACGGAACGATCGCGCCAACGGCCGCCGGCGGTTCGGTGGCATTTGCGCCTGAAATTGCTGTGCCGGCGCTTCGCGCAATGAAGGAACAATACGGCTCGCTCATCTGGAGAAAATATGGATTCTGTGATGCGTTCAATCCGTCGTTCATTACCGACGAAACACCGCAGGGGTGGGCTGATATCGATTATCTCGGGATTGATCAGGGGCCGATCGTCATCATGATAGAAAACCTCCGCGACGGACTTGTGTGGAAGACTATGGAAAAAAACCCGGTTATTCGCCGCGGACTGGAACGCGCCGGATTCACGGGCGGATGGCTGAAACGATAACGTGAACAATCAAATAAGAACATATTGTGCTCTTGTGGAAATACTGCTTGTGCTGTTTGCCAGTGGATGTCAGTCAGTCCGTGAGCAGCGCACGACAATTTCGTTTTGGGGAATGGGAACCGAGGGGGAACGGGTGAAAGTGCTGATCCCGGAATTCGAACGTACACATCCGAACATCCATGTAGTCGTACAGCAGATTCCCTGGACGGCAGCGCACGAGAAACTGCTCACCGCATATGCCGGCGAATCAACACCCGATGTCTGCCAGCTCGGGAATACATGGCTGCCGGAATTCACGATGTTAAAAGCTCTCGAGCCGTTGGAACCGTTCCTGAGGCAATCGTCGCTGGTGACGCTGAACGATTTTTTTGACGGTGTTCTGAAAACCAATATTATAGATTCGACGCTGTACGGCATTCCCTGGTATGTCGATACACGCGTCCTCTTTTATCGCCGCGATCTTCTTCAGGCCGCCGGATGGAGCCAACCGCCGAAAACCTGGGCGGAAATGATGCGTTTGTGCGCATCAATGAAAGAACAGGCGAAGGCGCGGGGGATCAAATGCTATCCGCTGTTCCTTCCCACGAATGAATGGGTGCCGGCCATAGCGTTGGGTATGCAAGCGGGCGGCGAACTGCTGCGTCAGAATAAAACCCTTGGTAATTTCAGCGGACCGAATTTTCGTAAGGCATTCACGCTCATGGCGGACATTTATCGCAACGACTATTCGCCGTCCGGCATGCAGTTGATTATCAATCTGTACAACTCATTTTCGGACGGACTCGTGGCAATGTATATCACCGGTCCGTGGAATATTGGAGAGTTCTCGCAGCGAATTGCACCGGATGTCCGGGATAAATGGATGACCGCTCCGCTGCCGTCGATGGATTCCACCTGGCCGGGCGCGTCGTTGCCGCTCGGTACGAGCCTCGTGATTTTTCGCCAGAGCCGGCATAAAAAAGAGGCCGCGCAGTTGATCGAGTTTCTCGCATCGCGCGAACAATCGCTCGCTTTTTACAAAATCACCGGGAATCTTCCTCCGCGAAAATCTGCCTGGACAGACACGTCGCTGGCGAACAACCGGTATATACAGGCATTTTATCAGCAATTGCAGCGACTGACGCCATTGCCGCAGGTGCCGGAGTGGGAACAGATAGTCATCAAATTGCAGCTGTATGTGGAGCATATTGCGACGAATACCATGACCGTCGATGAGGCGCTTCGCCGATTTGACAGCGATACCGACCGGATGCTGGAGAAGAGACGATGGCTGGTGGAAACGGGCAAAATTCGCTAGTGCAAAGGAAAAGATTTTTCCCACGGAGAAGATTCATCAGGGCATTTCGTTTTGTCGGACGCCGAGCGAAGCCGAGGCGCCCGATGCGGCCATCTCGGCTTTGCTCGATGACCGCTTAGTGTCTCTGTGTTCTTCCGAATGATGCCTGCGGCATCATTCGAGATCCTCTGGACTGTGGTCAATCTTTATTATTGAGTTGAATGAGCACTGAAAAATCATATCGCCGGATTGTCGATCGCACCGCCGCAGCATGGCTGTTCCTCTCGCCATCCCTTGCAGCGATCGCCGTTTTTTTTGTTGTCCCGGTATTAAGTGCGCTCGTAATGAGTTTCACCGATTTTGACATTTACGCGCTTGGCGATCTGAGTGTCGTGCGCTTCATCGGGTTCGAAAATTACCGGCGCATCTTTGAGCTGCCGATCTTCTGGTCGGCTCTCAGGAACACATTCTATTTTGTTCTCGTTGGCGGACCGTTGTCGGTGGCCGTATCGCTCGGCACGGCATTGATGGTCAACGCAAAACTGACCCGTTTTAAGCCATTGTTCCGGACCATCTTCTTTCTGCCGGTAGTCACCAGCCTTGTCGCTGTCGCGGTGGTGTGGCGCTATCTCTATCATCCTGCGCACGGAATTCTCAATTATCTTCTGTCGTTTGCGGGTATTGCGCCGATCGACTGGCTCGGGAATCCGGCGATCGCCATGCCGGCAATTATTGTGCTCGCCGTGTGGAAGGGCTTTGGATATAACATGCTGATATTCATCGCAGGTCTTCAAAACATCCCGGATGAGTTGTATGAAGCTGCGCACATGGACGGCGCAAACGCATGGCGGCAGTTTGTGGATATTACGCTTCCCATGCTGACGCCGACCAGCGTGTTTGTCGTGATGATTACAATCATCGGCTACTTTCAATTGTTCGCCGAACCGTATGTAATGACACAGGGCGGCCCGCTCAATTCTACAATGAGCATTGTCCTGTTGATGTATGAGCAGGGCTTTCGCTGGTGGAATATGGGATTTGCGGCGGCCATCGCTTTTGTGCTGTTTGTTGTGATCCTGATATTTACGTTGCTGCAAATGGCGCTCCAACGGAGGATGCAATGAAACGCCTCCGTCCTTCTTCTATTCTTCTGCATGCGGGCCTGATTGTTGTGGCGCTTGTGACAATGACGCCAGTGCTCTGGATGTTGTCCGCGTCCTTCATGGCACCGGGCGAGGCAAGTTCTTTTCCTCCGCCATTCATACCCGGGCGTTTCACGCTGGAACACTATCGTGCGCTGGCAGATCGGCTGCAGATGGGACGCTATTTTATCAACTCTATGATCGTGGCGGGCGCTGTAACGATTATTTCACTTTTCTTTAATTCCATGGCGGGATACGCATTTGCAAAATTCAGATTCAAAGGACGCGATTCGATGTTCCGCTTTCTGCTCAGCGGCATGGTGGTGCCCGCACAGGTGACCATGCTGCCGTTGTTCCTCTTGCTGAAAACGTTCGGATTCGTCAATACCTATATGGGAGCAATCATTCCGGGACTTGCAAGCATCTTTGGAATATTTCTGATCCGCCAATTCGCCGGTTCCATTCCCGACAGCTTTATTGAAGCCGCTCAGATTGACGGAGCGAGTGAATTCAAAATCTATCGATCGATCATTCTGCCTCTCTGCCGTCCAATTCTCTATACGCTTGCTCTTTTCACATTCATGGGAACGTGGAACGATTTCATGTGGCCGTTGATTATTATGACGGATGATTCCCGCTATACACTTCCCGTTGCGCTCGCAAATCTGATGGGAGAACATGCTCTGGATCTGGAGCTCATGATGGCTGGTTCTGTGATAACGATTCTGCCTGTGATGATTCTGTTTCTTGTCTTCCAACGGCATTACGTGCGCGGCATCATGGTGGGAAAGAGTAATGCCTTATCGCAGGTTGGGCCCCTCTGTGCAGACGAATAGTAGAAAGAAGAATATTGCCACAGTCCAGAGGATCTCGAATGATGCCGCAGGCATCATTCGGAAGAACACTCGCCTCGCGGAGCTCGGCGAAGCGGGCAGAGAAAAAACACGAGAACGCAGAGTGAATATTTTATACGAATGCTCCAGGATATTTCTATATAACATGAAATGCGGCACTAATAATCTCTCACGGCCTTGCAACCTCCCAAAGAGCGGTTTCAAACCGTCCTCTGTGTTCTCTTCTTTTTCTTCCAAAGGATGCCTGCGGCATCCTTCGAGATCCTCTGGACTGCGTTCTCTGTGGCTCTCTTTTCTCGTTGGGATTTCAATCGCGATATTGGTTCCACCCACTCTGTTTTCCCAAGAACAGCCTCGCACCATTGTTCTTGATGCCTGTGATCAGCTGTCTTCCTGGAAAACATTCCAATCCGCCGGCGTCATCGTTGCACATCGGCCTGATGCCGGTGCTTTGCGATTCGATGTTTCGTTTTCAAAAGGATCGGGATACGGAGGCGTGTTCCGCAATTTTGATGTTCCACTGCCACAGAATTACGAATTGTCGTTTCTCCTCCGTGCAACAGTCCCCGTCAATAATTTCGAAGTGAAGATCAGCAGCGATTCTGCGGGTGAAAACATCTGGTGGGTGAACAACAAGAACTACTCCTACCCCACGCTGTGGAAGCGCATCCGGATAAAAAAACGCCATCTTGGATTTGCGTGGGGACCGGCACCTGCAGTGTCTCCTGACAGACTCCGGCGGTTGGAAATTGTTGTCACTGCCGGATCCGGCGGGAGCGGCAGTGTCTGGATCGATGACATTCAATTGACGCCGATTCCATTGCCGCCCGTACAAACTCCGATGCCGATTGTGCGCGCCTCGTCGAATACCGGAAAGAAATCTCTCGTTGCCGGATTGACCCCGGACAACAAAGGTTCGTGGATAAGCAAATCCGGCGGGGAAGAATGGTACGAGATCGATTATGGCTACCGGCAGGAAGCCGGCGGCATTGCGCTCGGCTGGGATAAACGGACAAAGGGACTAACGTATGACGTTCTCGGATCCGTCGATGGCGCTGCGTACGACACACTTCAATCCATTCGGGATGGAAAGGGCGGAGAGGTTCTCCTTTTTACTCCGGAGTCGGAGTTTCGAGTTCTTCGTCTGGCAATGCATCGAAGCAGAGACGGAAAACCGTACCGGCTGCATCGGATTGCAGTCGTTCCGAGTGAATCATTGTCCACACGCAATCATTTCATAGAACATCTTGCTGCCTCAGCTGAACGCGGACTGTATCCGCGATATTTTTCCCGCGAGGCATCCTATTGGACGATAGTCGGTGTAGCATCGGATCCGAAGGAAGCATTGTTCAATGAAGACGGAGCCTTCGAGGTTGACAAGCAGCAATTTTCCGTGGAACCGTTTATCGTCCTGAACAACGGCCGCTATATCCTGACATGGGCAAACGGAACAAACGAACAATCGCTGGCAGACAACTATCTTCCCATCCCGACCGTCATAAGAAAATACGACAGTCTCTCCCTTGCGGTGACGCTCATTGCGTCGGGGGCTCCGCACCAATCGTCACTGCTTGCACGCTACGTACTTTGCAACCATAGCCCACGCCGCCAGCAAGGCTTATTTGTTCTTGCACTCAGGCCGTATCAGGTAAATCCGTCCTACCAGTGGCTGAATTTTGAAGGCGGTGCTGCCCGTATTGATTCATTGCACATCGACGGCAGCCGCGCATATGTAGGAGAGAAAGCAGTTACCGTCTCCGGCACACCGACAGGTTCGGCGTGGTCCATGGATCAGGGAGAAATCTCGGAGCATATCGACGCGCCTTCTTCGGCGGTGACAGCAGTCGATCCGCAGGGATTCGCCTCTGGAGCATTCACATATCAATTTGACATTGCACCGGCTGATTCATTCGTTGTTGTTGCGGCGGTTCCGTTCACACCCGAAGCGGATGAATGGCGCACGCAGCCGCCGACGCCGGAGCTGTTTGATGAACGATATGCAGAGGTTGTTGCGATCTGGAAGGCGCTGCTAAATAGAGTGAGTTTCTCTGTGCCGCCGGATGCGCAGCGGTATGTGGATATTCTCCGTTCCAATCTCGCGTACGTATTGATCAACAAAGATGATGTGGGATTTCAACCCGGATCTCGCTCGTATGAGCGCTCGTGGATTCGTGACGGCTGTCTGACGTCGTCGGCATTGCTGAAAATGGGGATTTCGGCAGATGTGAAGGAATTTGTATCGTGGTATTCATCCTATCAATACGAAAATGGAATGGTGCCGTGTGTTGTCGACCGGCGTGGACCGGATCCTGTTCCTGAAAACGACAGTCACGGCGAGCTCATCTTTGCATGCATGGAGTATTTCCGCTTTACCGGCGACACAGCATTTCTGCGCGCCCGATGGCTGAATATCAAAGCCGCCGTCGGCTATATGCAGCAGCTTCGCAGTCAACGAATGACAGAGAAGTATCGCAGCGGAAGTGCGGAACAGCGCGCCTGCTACGGCCTGTTAACCGAATCGATCAGCCATGAAGGATACTCCGCCAAACCGATGCATTCCTATTGGGACGATTTCTTCTCGCTCAAAGGATTCAAAGATGCGGCAGCGGTAGCGCATATTGTCTGCGATCCTGGAACGGCGCAATACTACGACAGCCTCGCTTCAGCGTTTCGATCGGATCTCTACCGATCCATCACTGTCACGATGAAGAACCACAACATCGACTATGTGCCTGGTTGTGTCGAATTGGGAGACTTTGATCCGACATCGACAACCATCGCGCTCTTTCCATGCGGCGAGATGGACGGAGAATTGAGTGCAGCGTTCCGGCGGACATTCGACAAGTACTACACTTGGTTTCAACAGCGCGCTGCAAGTCCTGCTTCCTGGAATGTCTACACTCCGTATGAGATTCGCACCACCGGCTCATTTTTGTATCTTGGGTGGAAGGAACGGACGCATACTGCACTCGAGTGGTTTTTCAACTATCAACGGCCGCACGGATGGAATCATTGGGCAGAAGTGGTTTGGAACAATGAGCGGCGCGCACAATTTATCGGAGACATGCCGCACACCTGGGTAGGGTCCGATTACATTAACGCAGTGCGTGCACTTTTTGCCTATGAAAATGATGATGCCCGCTCCGTTGTGATCGGTGCCGGACTTAAAGATGAATGGATCCGCTCTGGTCTGAGCGTTGAGCATCTGCCGACACACTACGGCGAGATTTCATACACCGTGTCCTCCGATTCGGCCAACGTGACAATCCACATTCAAGGTCATCTGAAATCCAATTGCCGCGCCATTCTTGTTCCCGTAACGCTCCTTCCTCGTCCATTACAGAGTGCGGCGATTGACGGAGTGCGCACGGAACCGCGCAATGGCTATATTTCTCTCTCACAACTTCCTGCAACAGTACGGTTACGATAGAACGATGACATTTCCGAAAAACTTTGTCTGGGGTGCGGCGACATCCGCATATCAAATTGAAGGCGCCGCGTTTGAAGATGGCAAAGGCCTTTCCATCTGGGATGAATTTTGCCGCACACCCGGAGCAATTCCCAATGGTGACACCGGCGAAATCGCATGCGACCACTATCATCACTTTCGCGGTGACGTGCAGTTGATGAAACAAATCGGTCTGCAGGCGTACCGGTTTTCGATTTCATGGGCGCGGATTTTTCCGTCGGGAACCGGGCAGATCAATCACCAGGGAATTGATTTCTACAGTTCCCTCGTGGATGAATTACTTGCGGCAGGAATCACGCCGTATGCCACCTTGTTCCACTGGGATCTTCCGCTGGGAATTCAGGAACGGGGCGGATGGCTGCAGCGGGATTCTGCCGGATGGTTTGCCGACTACGCGCACGTAATGACAAAGCATCTGGGTGACCGTGTGAAGAATTGGATAACAATCAATGAGCCGACAATATTTCTCAAGTACGGCAGTGTGCAGGGAATTCACGCACCCGGGAACCATTGGTCTGAAAAAGAATATATCTGCGCCGCCCACCACGTCCTCCTGTCGCACGGGACTGCTGTGCAAGCAGTCAGGGCTGCTTCGGATGCGCAGACGAAAATTGGATTTGCATTCGTCGGTTCGGCGATGGTGCCGGCAAGTCCGGCAGATGATGACGTACGCGCAGCGAAAGCCGCGACGTTTGCGGTTGGCAGCGATTTGGAATTCAGCAATGCATGGTGGATGGATCCCATCCTGCTTGGATCCTATCCCGAAGACGGTCGGGAACGGTACGGAAAATTTCTGCCGGCCGGTGCTGCCGCAGATCTTCGGGTGATCCACGAACCGGTTGATTTCATGGGATTCAATACATATTCGGGAATAAAAATCGCAGCGGAACGGGGCGGCGGATTTCGCGAGGTTCCGTTTGCAAAAGATCATCCGGTCACGGCATTCAACTGGTACGTCGTGCCGGAATCACTCTACTGGACGTCGCGATTCTTCACCGAACGCTACCACATTCCGCTGTACGTCACTGAAAACGGAATGTCCAATGATGATCGTGTTTCGGTCGATGGCTGCGTGCACGATCCCGAACGGATTGCATTTCTCCGCAGTTACCTGACGCGTCTGGGAGATGCGGTGGCAGACGGCGCCGATGTGCGCGGTTATTTCCACTGGAGTCTGCTTGACAATTTTGAATGGGCAGCCGGCATGACGCAGCGCTTTGGCCTTGTGTACGTCGACTTCGCAACGCAAGAAAGAACACTGAAGGACTCCGCCGATTGGTACAGGAAGGTGATTGAAGCAAATCGGATTTACTGACACCTATTTATTGCAGTCCCGGAGCGCTGACAGCGTACCATTTTCTCTTTCTCCCACCGATGCCGGTGACTCTTTAGAGAGCCCCACAACTTCCTGCCGGCTAGACCAGCAAAAGAACGCTGAAATCGCCTATATTCATCCCAAAATCTTGGAGGTGTATCATGAAAAAAATTCTCGTAGCTGTAATTTTTCCATTGTTCCTGGTCTTTGCCCAGAACGCTTCTCTTCGGCCGGACAAAGCTGCCATTGAACGTGCGGCTCTCGATTATGCAGAGGGATTCTATTCGGGAGACGCCGGAAGAATGGAGAAAGCGATTCATCCCGACCTGAATAAATCCTTCCCTCGCTTCATCGCGCGGACAGGACGGGATGCCCAGAGCTATACAACATATTCCCAATTGATCGAACTGACGAGTGCAAAGGCCGGACTTCTGGCGGACAGTGCGCGTCATCTGGAAGTAAATGTTCTTTCGATAGACGGCGATGCTGCAAATGCGAAAGTCACCTCGGCCAATTTCAACGATTATCTCCAGCTTGTGAGAATCGGCGATCAGTGGAAGATTGTGAACGTTCTCTGGAACGGAGGGCCAGCTGCTGCAGCCCGGTGGAAAGGAGTGAAGGCAGAAGAAGAGCGCGGCGCCATCGAAGAGACAGGGCTTGCCTACCTCGACGGCCTCTTTTCCGCCGATGCAAAAAAGCTGGAGGGTGTTCTTGATCAGGATTTCAACAAAGTCACTCTTACAAAAATACTGCAGACCGGCAAGCCGGCACTGCAGAGGCAACGATACGAATCCATCGTAGAAAATGCGCTGGCACGTATCGGCAAACAGGATGAAAGCGCCCGTTCGTACGACGTGAAACTTCAGGATGTGATGGATGGGCTGGCAGTCGTGAAGGCAGAGGTGATGTCGACTACCGAATATCTGCAGCTCTATAAAAGCGGCAAGCAGTGGCGAATTGTCAACTCTATTGTTGTGCCCAAAGCGAATCAGCCGTTGACGGTATATTTGCCCGCGATTGCCGGAGAACCGATGATCGATTTCACGCTTCCGGTGTACAGCGGTGGCGACTTTAAACTCTCTGATCACCGGGGCAAAAATATTCTTCTCGTATTTCCCCGGGGCTGGGTGGGACGAGTATGGTGTCCGTACTGCGTCTATCAATATCTTGAACTGGCCCAGCTTGAGAAGAGCAAATCCATCAGAAAGAAGAATGATCTGGAAATTGTCTTTGTGATGCCGTATACAAAGGAGAAAATTGCAGACTGGTTTGACAAGATTCCCGATGCTCTTCAAACGCTGGAGAGAACCAAGACCCCTCCGGATCCTGCAGACGGCAATATGGTGCAGGTAGAATATGCGCAGTGGGCAGCAAAACACTTTCCCCAAAAGTTTGACGTGAAAAAGGGCGAAGCGCCAACACCGTTTCCAGTGCTTGTTGATGGAGACCGGACGCTCTCGAAGCAGTTGAAACTGTTCGTCAATTTCTGGGATGGGGTCACGTCCGAACAGAACATGGCTTCGGCATTTATCATCGACAAGAAAGGAATTCTGCGGTTCAAATATATCGGACAAATGACGGAGGATCGTCCCAGCGTGGAATACCTGATCGAGTGTGTCGGAAAGCTGTAACTGTCTTTTCTTTTGACGAGTAATTAACTACATTTCTACTCAATAAAATGATCGGGTCTCTCTATGAAAAGAAAGGTGTTCTGCATGAGCATGTTTGAACTAGTTACCGCTGGTGCCATGATCCTGCTCTATGCCGGTTCCACAATTGCATGGGCGCAGGAACGGGACCGGTCCAAAATTGCCGACAAATATAAGTGGAATCTTACAGACATTTATTCATCCGATGAAGCATGGCGGCAGGCGAAGGAGAAATTTGCCGCGGAATTTCCGCGTGTGGAAAAGTTCAAAGGAACACTCGGCAAATCCGCACAAAATCTTCTTCAGTGCATGGAGTCTCTTGACCTGCTCGGGAAGGAATATGCCCGCCTAGCAATCTATGCCAGCTTTGCGTCAGACATAGATACACGGGATTCAAAATATCTTGGGATGCGGCAGGAAATCTCGCAGGTTGGATCGGCATTCGGTGCTTCGGCCTCTTTTGTCCAGCCGGAAATTCTCACCATCGACGCCGCGGTACTCGAGTCGTTCTATATAAGAGAGAAGAAGCTTGAAATCTACAGACACAAACTCTCCGATCTGCTCCGGACAAAGCAGCACACCGGAACAGAAGGGGAAGAAAAGATCCTTGCGGATGCAAGTCTTGTCACCGGCGCGGCTGCGGGTATCTATTCAATCTTCACCGACGCAGAGTTTCCCTATGAGAAGATAACGCTGAGTGATGGAAAAACCGTGTTGATCGACAGAATCGGATTCAATCTCTACCGCACATCCGATAACCGGGAGGACCGGAAGAAAGTGTTTGATGTTTATTTCGCCAAGATCAACGATTTCCGGAGAACATTCGGCACACAGTTGTATGAGCAGGTAAAGTCCGACATGTTCACCATGAAGGCGCGCAAGTATGAATCGTCGCTGCAAAGCGCTCTGGACGGAGACAATATTCCCCTCGATGTGTACCGAAGCCTGATTAAAAATGTCAACGCAAATCTTGAAACATTCCACCGGTACCTCGCGCTGCGCAAGAGGATGCTGGGCGTTGCCGAGCTGCACTATTATGATCTCTACGTGCCGTTGGTGAGCAAGGTGAATGCGAAATTTTCGGTCGATGAAGCGGAAGCCAACGTACTTGCATCACTCACTCCGCTGGGGAATGAATATGCTGCAGTAACGAAAAAGGCGTTCAGCGAACGCTGGGTGGATATGTATCCCACGGAAGGGAAGAGGAACGGTGCCTACTCGCAGGGAGGTCTCTATGACGTCCATCCGTACATGCTCATGAACTATAACGGCAAGTACGACGATATGGCGACATTGGCCCATGAACTTGGTCATACGATGCACAGCTACTTTTCGACCAAGAAGCAGCCGTTTACGAATGCAGGCTATCCGATTTTCCTTGCGGAAGTCGCCTCCACGTTCAATGAGGCGCTGCTGAACGACTACATGCTGAAAAAGATCAAGGATGACGATGAACGACTTGCCATTCTGGGCAACTATCTGGATGCAGTGAAGGGAACACTGTTCCGACAGGTGCAGTTTGCTGAATTCGAACTGGCGATCCACGAGCTGGCCGAAAAGGGAGAAGCGCTGACCGGAGACAAACTCAACGCGCTGTATTTGGAGATTACCAGAAAATACTACGGCCACGACAAAGGAGTCTGTATCGTTGACAATCCCATTCAGTCCGAATGGGCGGTGGTGCCGCATTTCTATCGGACGTTCTATGTGTACCAATATTCAACCGGATTGATCGCTTCATCTGCGCTTTCCGAGAAGGTGATGGCTGGAGATAAACCGGCTACCGAACGCTATCTGAATTTCCTCTCCATGGGAGGTTCGGACTACCCGATCACGCTCCTGCAAAATGCAGGCGTGGATCTCACCAGCCCGGAGCCGTTCCAGCTCACCATGAAGAAAGTGAACCGTGCGATCGATGAGATGGAAAAGATTCTGAACAAGAGGAAATAGAGCATTCCGGTCGTAGCGAAGATAAAAGATTGGATCACAGATTACTCAGGTGAATGGATTACGCAAGGACTCTCGTTCCCACGCTCTCTACGAGCCGTAGATCGACGTGGGAACGAAGATATTCTCTCTAAGTTTTCCTCGACGTCGAATGTTCTCTATGGCTACGTACCACAAAAATAACGTCTGCAATGATGGGAAGGTGATGAGAAGATTCTCCATCGTCATCAATATCCTTATCTGGTTTGTCATCATTGCCGTTCCCTGTGCAGGTCAAAATAATTTTCCGGTTCTGACGGGACCATATCTCGGTCAGCCGCCGCCCGGCGATTCGGCCGTGATCTTTGCACCGGGCATTGTTTCCACGGGACTATTTACGCGTGACATCGCAATCACGCCGGACGGAAAAGAGATCTATTTCGGTGCCGTCGTAGGGCAATATATCTACAGCACCATAATGGTCACAAAACTCGTCAATGGCCGCTGGACCGAACCGGAAGTGGCATCGTTTGCAGCGATTCCCTCGTACAAAACCGTCGAGCCATGCATTTCTCCGGACGGAAAGAAGTTCTTCTTCTCTTCCAATAGACCGGCACCGGGCAAGGAAATGACGGAGAGCGACTACGATATCTGGGTGATGGAGCGGACCGCGGACGGATGGGGAGACCCGAAGAATCTTGGTGCACCGGTGAACACGCCGGAGGGCGAATACTTTCCATCCGTGACCGATGACGGCACGCTCTACTTCACTAAAACGGTGGGACGAACCGCCAATGACATATATCGTTCGCGGCTTCGCGATGGCCGGTATCAGGCGCCTGAAAAACTTCCCCCAGAGGTGAATTGCGGCCAGGCGCAATTCAATGCTTTCATTGCTCCCGATGAAAGCTATATCATCGTGCCGGTAATTGGACGGAAGGACAGTAAGGGGCGGACGGATTATTATATTGCGTTCAGAAATTCCGATGATACATGGAGTGAGCCGGTAAACATGGGGGATGCGGTCAATACGAAGACGGACAATGAGTATTCTCCCTATGTATCGAGAGATGGCAAGTATTTCTTCTTTATGTCGCCGCGTTTGAATCTTGCCGGACAAAATCCAGTAGGCAAGCTCACCCGCAAAAACATGTTTGAAATGCACAATCAACCGGGAAACGGGAATCCGGCGATCTATTGGATCGACGCAGCGCTCATCAATCGGCTAAAATCCCCGCAATAGTTCGGGCCGGCAATTATTTCGTGCACTATGATTTCAACACCGATTCACGCTATCATTTTTCCTCTCTTCTGAAAAAATCGTATATTACTTCCGCCCTGTTTTCCATTCTCTCAAAAGGCGGAAACCTCCATCGATGAGGCGTACACAATGAAAGAATCCCTGATAGTTCTCTCAGCGTTGCTTCTTTTTTCGGGAAGCGTAATTATTTCCCGGGCGCAGTCAGCGCAAAGACTTCCGGTGCATTATGAGGAATTGACTTCACCTGAGTTTTCCCGTGCCGTCCAATCGGCAAAAGGAGTGTGCATCCTTCCGCTGGGCATTCTCGAAAAACATGGTCCGCATCTGCCGCTCGGCACAGATCTGCTGGATGTGCGTGAACTCGTCGCCCGTGCAACGAAGAAAGAATATGCCATCGTCTTCCCCCAGTATTACTTCGGACAAATATTTGAGGCGAAACATCAGCCGGGTACAATTGCCTACAGTCCCGATATTGTCTGGAAGCTTCTGCAGGAAACATGCGATGAGCTGGGGCGCAACGGCATCACCAAGATCATCCTTGTCAACGGGCATGGAGGAAACAATGCCTTCCTTCAATATTTCTGCCAGGCACAACTGGAGAAACGCCGCAGCTACGCGGTCATTTTCTTCAAACCGGTAACGGATTCTTCGGTTGAGCGCAAGGCAAGGATGCTGAAGCATTCCGTAAATGACGGACACGCCGGGGAGTCGGAGACTTCAGAAATGTTCCTGCACCGTCCCGATCTGGCGCACAGCGAACGGGCCGGCGATCAGTCCGGCGAGAACCTTGCACGCCTCGCTCATATGCATGATATGTTCACCGGCATCTGGTGGTATGCACGCTATCCGAATCACTATTCCGGTGACGGCAGTGTGATTAACAAGGAACTGGCGGAATTGCAGGTGCAGGCTGAGACGGATCAGTTGGTGAGATTTATCCGTGAAGTGAAGCAGGATGTGGAAATTGAAAAACTGCAGAAAGAATTTTACGACCGCTCGGAGAATCCGATGAAAGAGAAAAAGTAAAAGTGGTGATGCGGTATCGCAAGATTCACCCACGAGTTCACACAACTGCTGCCAGGAACATTCCACTGAAGCGGCGCGTCTGCGACAAACACCAAAGTGGTTTTCTATACAATTGGCGAACCAACACACTCTGATGTTTTCCCGGAAACCGCGGTCTGTCGGACAGGCGTACTCTCTGCTATTTCTTTGTTCCGGTGTGGGTTAAAAGTATTGAAAACATTTTTTTCAACTCTTCGTTGTCGGTTTTCCGGCTGTAGTGAGGAAATTCAAATTCTTCCGCGTAACGAAATTTTCTACCTTTCTCTTCCCCAAACCACTTGACCAGCCATCCACGCGACGCGTCACTGATCGCGACATCGGCCTCATAATGCTTCAACAAAAATAGCCTTCTTTCCGGCCACGTTGCAGGGACCTGATCGAGAATTCCCTTCTGCCAGGGAGCAAATTCATAGAATTGCGAGGCGTGCGCATTGAAGGACAACAATTTCTTCTCGATCGTGGAATCGATGGGGATAACCAGATCGGGAGTATGAGGAAATGCTTTGCTATAGTAGTCGAGAATCCACAGGAACAATGGCCGCTTTTTCAGCGCCGGGATTTCAGGCATGAACAATGGCGCCGAGGAAAGTCCCGCACCTTGCTGCACAGCAATTCCCGATGCCATTTCGTCCGGATGGCCGCCGCCAAATGCAGGTTTGATACTAAAAACAATATCTGCCTTCCATCCCCGGATCGCCCTCACAACTCTTTTTCTCAGCTCCACCGAGTTTTCCAATTCGCCATCGTGATAGGGAAATATCTCATACGATGCTCCCAGTATTTTGCCTGCGGCGAATGCTTCATCTCTGCGGCGAACCGCCAGAGCTTCTTTTGTCATGTTCCAATGCCCCACATCCCCATTTGTGACGGAGAGAAATTTCACGCGATGCCCCGCTGCCGAGAGCAATGCCGCCGTCCCGCCTGCGTACTCTTCCGCTTCATCGGGGTGAGCGACGATGATAATTACATTGAGCGTGTCGGCACAGAATAATAGGGTGGGACTAAATGCCGCGAACCCAAGAAACATAAGACCAAGACAAAGACTCTTGCACCAAGTGTACGTGCCATGTTGTGTCGAGATAATTCGATGATCCCGAAGCAGTGATCTACATGCAGCGATCATAGTCATCTCCTATTCGCGATGGTGACAAAAAAGAAGCATTCGATGTGCATTCCATAGTCATGCGATTTTCCACGGTCGAAGAACCCCCTGGGTTCGCAAATCCCGTTGGGACGGCGTCCCTTCCACGGTGCGGGCGCGTAGAGGCAGCAGCGATGCAGATGCCTCATACGATTCCCGGAAGAATGGCTTTTGTATGCGCCTTATACTCTTCAAACTGTTTGCCAAACTCCTTGGCCAAGACCATTTCTTCACAGTGAATTCGATACAATAGTGCAATCGTTATTGGCACCATGACAACAGCCAAACAGATCCAAGTCCCGAAGTAAACGGACAACCCTAAAAACTCAATAAGCATACCCGTGTAAGAAGGATGGCGAACATACTTATACATACCGCTCTGGACCAGATGATGCTTCTCTTGAATGGCGACATTGACAGTAAACATCCTGCCCAACGTGATAATTGAAATCCATCGAACGATGAAGCCCCCACTCAGCAGGCAAAGCGCTACTACATCTACAAGTGATCTCGATATTTGAAAAACGGTCATCGGCTGCCATTGAAGTGTTACTGCGACACCGATTGAAACGATTATCGCAAACCAGAGAAGCCGCAGCGAACCCTTATCTCCAATATCGGACGATGATCTCTTGGTTCGCTTGAAAATCAGAAGAGCTATCTCTGATATAGGGAAGAGAATGACAGTATATCCAAGAATTGTTGAAACAGTCATAATTCTGCCGATTCATAGTTGCGGTTTGTCGATCCATTGTGCCGCTGGTTGACGGGATCGATTGAATTGTTATGCCGCGGGATTCACATGCCGCGAGCTCTCTGAATGAACGATTGCAGTGCTTTCGCTCTAAATACCAAAATGGCTCCGACAAACAGTGAAACAATCGTTCCAACGATTTCGAGCAGCGTCGCGGGAGACGGTCCATGCGAGAATGCAAACGAGTAGAGAATTCTTGCGAGATGTGGAAAAGTTGTCGCAAGCACGTAAACACCCATAATGCTGTAGGCAACCGTTTCGAAATATCCTCTTTGTATCTTCAACGGCTCGGTTTCATCATTCTGAATTGATCCCAAAAAGAAATTGCTCACATTCTCTGACTGCAAACACAACACGATTGCAGCAGCGATGTAGAGAATGAACCAAATGATATACATCGCAACCATCGGCTTGAGAGCATCGAGCGATGGCAACTGGTCATGGGTATTTGCAAAAAACAGTCCAAATGAAGACAGGACGTCCATTGCGCGTATCAAGAGGTATGCTGAAGTCAATCGAAATGCAATGAAACCAATCTTCTCGCTGCTCGGCAACATATGATATTCTCCTATGGACCTGGACAAAGATCATCAACAGACGCACTGCATTTCGACTGGTCACATGTTTTTCCTTTCCACCCAACAGACTTGATCTAACCTGCCCAGAGGATCTTCGGCCCCAAGTGTCCTTTGGACAGGATGAGCGAATTGTTAGCCAGTCACGATGTGCACTATTTAGTCCTCCACCGATACCCACCCAATGAGGCGCCATGCCAGATAATTGGTAAACAAAGCCCAACAACCAAGCACACCGATTACTGCCAACCATACAAGCCACATGGGTATATGAGCTGTGAGCATGATAAGTATCAGCGGAGTGGTGATCGCAGCTATGCCGACACACATGAACAATAGATACAAATAGACGAACCGACTGCGTCGTAGTTTTGCATCACAGCTTCCGCAAGCCGAAATCTTGTAAGGTTCAGCCTCACGCAAAAACCGCCTATAGGTCATAACCGGATTTCCGCATTTTGGACAAGTGTTCCCGTTCATTTTTGCTCCTTCCTAAAAGGTCCTTGCGATTTGCCGGCCGGCGAGAGGACTTGAGCGAAGCCTCCTTGCTGATTATCCACCGCTTCGACAAAAGCAGCGAAAAGCACCGGATCCGTTTCAGGTTGTTTCATGCAAAAACTCCTTTCGCCGATGCGTGCAAACGGATTTGAGCTCTGTACAAAGGGTCATTGGGACAGCTACTCTTTCTGCGATTCCGGGTTCTCATTCGTGTCGGAGAGAATTCCTTCCAAAATCTTCCTCAGCCTTTTGTCAGAATGAAATCGGAATATTAAGTAGAGAGCATGAAATATCAATACCAACGCTATGACGAAGAGTATCCACTCGATCAAATGAGGAATTCCAGCGATTGTGATTTTTTCCGTGCCTTTGCTTAGAAGGAGTTGCCCGAGTATGATCACGCCGAGGAACAATTCACCCAAATATCCAAAGTAAGAGAATTTGCTTGAGGCATTTAATTGCTCGAACTTCTTCAAAGATTCAAGCTGCTGCCGGAGTTTGATTGCGATTGATGGTTCCATTGTGCACTCCGAGATAGTTTCCCAGTAAACACTTATTTGCGGGCAGGACTTGAGCTCACCCGTCCAAAGGACCCTTCGGGGTCAAAGATTTCGTTGGGACGGCGCGGCAACTATCGGTGCTCCACAAGTTTTCTACCGTCCAACCTTCTCTTACTTTACCAAAAGTAACTTCCTTACCTGAGTGAATGCTTCCCTCTTCTCTCCACTTTGTGATGCCGCCGTCATACGATAGAAATACATTCCACTCGGCTTTGTTGATGCGTTCCATTCATAGCTATAGTAGCCGGCGGACAGTTCACCGTTCACCAAGGCGACAACTTCTTTCCCAACAATATCAAATATTTTCAGCACCACGTTGCTCGTTGCTGGTATCCCAAATCGTATCGTTGTTGTTGGATTGAACGGATTCGGATAGTTCTGGGCAAGTTCAAACACGCTCGGAACTGCACCGATTTCAACCGTATTCGCTGTCAACTTTGCAAGGTGAAGTGTGTTGCCTTCTGCATCGGCGAACTGGCTGCCTTCAGCCGTTGTCAATGCAACTGAACCCTTCGCAACTTTCGCAACGAACGACAGTGACACAAGCACATCATTTTCTTTCAGCGATGCACCCATGGATTGCGCATCCATGTTTGCCCAGCCGATTGTAATG